>JAFVYV010000008.1 GCA_017508485.1 Clostridia bacterium
ATTCCCGCATATCCAATTTTTTTGGTTATATTTTGTTTTAATTCATTACTATATCTTTAAGTTTTTCCCCGCATTTTTGTGCTATTTTTTGAATTTTTTCAATATCAATTTGCCCTAAAAATGCCTCGTCACTTATTTTCTTTGCTAAAAAGATAGATTGAACGGAATAATTTAGATATCCTAAGTCCATCATAGTTTTACCACTTTGGCGTTGACCCATAAAATCCCCTGCGCCACGCATATCAAAATCATATTCCGAAATTTTAAAACCATCAGTATTGTTTCTTATAATCTTTAGCCTTTCAATCGCCCTTTCAGTATTGCTATTAGTAAGCAAGAAGCAATAACTTTGTTTATCGCCTCTACCTATTCTACCCCTTAACTGGTGAAGCTGTGAAAGTCCAAATCTTTCTGCATTATATATAACCATAATATTAGCGTCTTTTACGTCAACCCCCGTTTCAATTACGGTGGTACTTACTATGCCCATATATTTTTTGTTTTTAAAGTCTTCCATAACGGAAACTTTATCTTTCATTTTACCGTGTATTAAACCTATGTTAAAAGAAAGCCTTTCCGTTAGTTCTTGATGAAGTTCAGTTACACTCATAACTTCACCTTCTTCATCTTCTTCTACCTTAGGGCAAACAAAGTAAATTTGATTGCCGTTTGCAACTTCTTTTTCAATAAAATTTAACATATCGTTATATTTTGCATAAGAAACGATATTTGTTTGTATAGGAATTCTAACGCTTGGCTTATCAGGAATTGTTGAAACGTCTAAATCGCCGTAAAATATTAAGGAAAGCGTTCTTGGAATAGGGGTTGCACTCATTACTAATAAATCAGGGAAGTCCCCTTTTTCAGAAAGTTTACTTCTTTGTGAAACGCCAAATCTTTGTTGTTCGTCACAAACACATAACGATAAATTCTTAAATTCAACGTCATCTTCTAAAACGGCGTGTGTTCCTACTAATACATCCGTTATACCAAGTTTTAACCCGCCTTTTACAGTCTTTTTTTCCTTTTCCTTCATACTGCCGGATAAAAAATCAACGTTGATGCCGTAAGGCTTAAAAACGGACTTAATAAGTTCATAATTTTGTTTTGCTAAAACTTCTGTTGGTGCAAGCATAACTGCTTGATAACCACTTTTAACAGCCATAAAAATAGCGCACATACTAACTGCCGTTTTACCAGAGCCTACGTCACCTTGAAGTAGCCTATTCATAACTTTTTTGCCTTTTAGGTCGGCAAAAATTTCCGAAACAGCCTTTTTTTGTCCGTTAGTAAACTCAAAAGGAAATGATGAAACAAAATCTAAAAGTTCTTCCCTTTTACAAGAATATTCGTTTAATCTAACCTGTTCTCTACTTGTTTTTATAAGTTTATATGCAGAAATTAAGCCAAAATATTCTTCAATCGCTATTCTTTCACTCGCTTTTGAAAGTTCTTCAAAACTTTCCGGATTATGCACGTTATAATATGCGTGTTGAAGGCTTGTTAAACCGTATTTTTGTTGTAATTTAAGTGGAATTATGCTTTCAGGTCGTTCTAAATTAACTGAAAGTTTAACTGCATCTCTAAAAACTTTTTGTGGAAAATTTTTAGGGGTTGAATATTGTGGAACTATACCTTTTAACTTAAAGTTTCTGTCAATAGGTTCAAAAGAAGGGTTGACAAGCGTTACCCCGTTTTTATTTTGAACTCTACCATAAAACAAATATTCTTTTCCTACTTGCAACTTATCAACAACGTAAGGTTGGTTAAACCATATAATATTAAAGATAGAACCTTCTTGTTCTGCCATAACTTTAACGTAGCCAACGCGCTTATAACTAAAACTGTTTTGTGGAATAGTTATAACTTTACCAGTCGTCAAAACCATATCGTTATGATAGCAGTTTTCAAGCATACAAACGTTTCTTAAGTCTAGATAGCGCCTAGGAAATTGCGTTATTAAGTCTGCAGTAGTTTCTATACCTATTTTATTAAGTTCTTTACTTCTTTTTTCGTTTATTCCTTTAAGTTTACTTATTTCCATAATGTTATTAAAAAAGAGAAAGTTTCCTTTCTCTTTTACTTTATTCTAAAGATACGTAATAATAGTAGATTGGTTGACCACCCTTTTGAACTTGAACGTCACAAGAAGGATACTTTTCTTGAACAACGTCAGCTAAAGCATTTGCATCTTCTTCACTTACTTCTTCGCCATAATAAAGAGTGATAACGTCTTCATTTGACCTTAATTTTTCAATTAAATCAATTGTAACCTTTGAAATATCTTTGCCTTTTGCTAATATCTTTTTGTTATCAAGCCCCATAATGTCGCCAACGTTTAAGTCAAAGCCGTCCATCTTAGTCTTTCTAACCGCATACGTTACTTGACCAACAACCACGTTGTCAAGTGCGTGTATCATATTAGTTTTGTTTTGGTCAACAGAACTTTCTGGGTCAAAAGAAAGGGCCGCTGTAAAGCCTTGTGGAATATTTTTTGTTGGAATTACGTGGATAACTCTATTTTCAACAAGTGCTTTTGCTTGTTCTGCCGCTAATATAATGTTTTTATTATTAGGGAAAACGAATACGTCTTTTGCATTTATTCTTTGAACGGCATCTGCAATATCACTTGCACTTGGGTTCATTGATTGACCCCCTGTGATAATTTCATCTACCATTAAGTCCTTAAATATTGCAGTTAAACCGTCACCTGCTGAAACGGCAAGCATACCCATAGGTTTGGTTTCTTCTGCATATTTTTCCATCAATGCTCTGTTTTGTTCAAGCATATTTTCAATCTTAAGTTTATCAAGTTCGCCAAGAACTAATGCTTTTGTTAAGGCAACGCCTGGTTGATTTGTGTGAACGTGAACTTTAACAAGGTCAAGGTCACCAATAACGATAACTGAATCACCTATAGTCATTAAGAATTCTCTTAATCTTTCAATATCTGCTATAGTCGTCTTTTTCTTTAAGTTTACAATAAAGAATTCAGTACAGTAAGCGAACTCAATAGCACCAAAACTCATTATACCTGCGTGTTCCATAACAGTTTCGGCAGATTGAGCAGTTGAAACCATTTGGTCTTCACCGCCTACCTTTTCGCCCATTAGTGCCTTATACATACCTTCGTATAAGAATAACAAGCCTTTACCACCTGCATCAACAACACCGGCTTTTTTAAGTACTGGTAAAAGTTCAGGCGTTAAGTCTAACGCTTCTTTTGCCTTATTGATAATTTCTGGTAAGAAAGTTTCAAAATCTTTATGTTTAGACTTGATGCTTTGTGCGTGTTCTGCCACCATTCTTGCAACGGTAAGCATTGTACCTTCTTTTGGTTTTGAAACTGCGCCGTACGCAACTTCTGCACCTGATACTAACGCTTGAGCAAATAGTTTTGTATCAATTTCCTTTGCGTTTTTAAGAGTGTTGCAAAAACCTCTTAAAATTTGAGATAGGATAACGCCAGAGTTACCTCTTGCACCCCTTAATGCCCCTTTTGAAACGGCTTCTGCTACGTTTTCAATAGTACTGTTGTTAATTTCCATTAAAGACTTAACTGCAGATTGTATTGTTAAAGACATATTTGTTCCAGTATCTCCATCAGGAACTGGGAAAACGTTTAACGCGTCAATATTAACGCGGTTTATTTCAATCAATTTTGATGCTGTCCATATCATTGATTTGAGCATTACCCCATTCAATGTTTTTTGCATAGTACACCCCTTTTATCTAAAATTTACCGATTATAATCTAATACCCATGACGTTGATGTTAACAGTATCAACTACCATGCCGGTAAACCCTTCAACCTTATATTTAATAGATTCTTTTAACGATTCAGCAACGGCTTTAATTGAAACGCCGTATTTAACGATAACTGAAAGGTCAATAAAAATTCTATCGCCTACAGTTTTAACTCTAACACCTTTAGCAATAGAACCACGACATAAAAATTCCATTATGGTATGAAACACGTTTTGTGGAACAAATTCAACCACGCCATAACAGTCCGCAGCTACGTGAGCAACGAACTTTGCAATAGACTTATTTGAAATTGCTATTTGACCATAAACGTTTTTTGTTTTTACGAACATAATGTCTCCTTATCTTATCACGATATATTTTACAATATTTATCTCTCTTTTGCAAGGAATTTATAAAAAAAATAAAAATTTTATAGAAATTAAAAAATATTTTATGACATTTTTATGGAAAACATATTAAATTTGTTGCTTTTTATAAAATTTTGTGGTAAAGTGTTTAAGGTAAAAAAATAATAACCTTTTAGGAGGCGAAAATATGTCAAGAGTTTGTAGTGTATGTGGTAAAGGTAAATTATCTGGTAATTTAGTTAGTCACTCTAACCGTAAAACTCCACGTTCTTATTCTGCTAACTTACAAAAAGTTAAGGTAAGAAACGCTAATGGTTCAGTTAGTACTGAATACGTTTGTGCTCGTTGCTTAAAGAGTGGCAAAGTAGAAAGAGCTTAATAAAATTAGCAAATTAAGAAGGCTTTGGTTTTCCAAAGCCTTTTTTGTTTTTACCTAATATTTTGCTGTAAAAAAAGGCGTTTAGTTAAACGCCTTTTCGTTATATTTTATAATTCGTTTTTAATAATATCTTCAAAACTTTCTCTTTTAACAACAACCCTACTTTTGCCATCTTTTACCATAACGATAGGTGGTCTTGGAATTCTATTATAGTTTGATGCCATTGAATAATTATAAGCACCCGTACATAAAACGGCTATAATATCATCTCTTTCAGGTTTTGCAATTTTTACGTTTTCTTGTATAATATCGCCACTTTCACAACAACGACCTGCAATAGTGCAAATATAGTCTTCCTTTTTATCCCCTTTAGTTGCATTTATTACGGTATAATTTGAACCGTATAAAGCATATCTTGGGTTATCAGTCATACCACCGTCAATTGAAACGTAATTCCTAATGCCTTTTATTTCTTTAATACTACCAACTGAATATAAAGTTAAACCAGAATCAGCAACCATACTTCTACCAGGTTCGATAAAAATAGTTGGCATTTTTATATTATTTTCTTTAACTTTTTCCTTTAATAAAGTAGCAATTTTAGAAAGGTTTTGTTGATAATCAATAAAGCCGTCACTTTCAACGTATCTACAAGCAAAACCACCACCGATATCAAGAATTTCAGTATCAAAATTAAATTCTTTTTTTATCTTTCCAAGATAATTTACCATAGTATTTACTGCCATTAAGAAAGGTTCTACTTCAAATATTTGTGAACCTATATGACAATGGAAACCCATTAGTTTTACGTTATCAAGCGTTAAGGCAAACTTAACAATTTCATCTGCTTGGCCAGTCTCAATAGCAACACCAAATTTAGAGTCAACTTGACCTGTTGAAATTGATGCGTGAGTGTGCGGGTCAATACCAGGGGTTAACCTTATAATAACCTTTTGAGTTATACCTTTTTTTGATGCTATTTCATTAATTTTGCTAAGTTCTTCAAAATTATCTGCAACAAAATAACCTAATCCGTTATCAATAGCAAACTTTATATCTTCATCAGTTTTATTATTTCCGTGAAAAAACACTTTTTCCATAGGAAAATCAATGGAAATTGCAGTATATAATTCCCCAGAAGAAACAACGTCTATACCAATTCCTTCTTCTTTAGCAATTCTATAAATTTCTTTAAAACATAAGGCTTTACTTGCAAAAAGTGGCAAAGAAGAATTGCTAAATTCTTGCATTGCTTTTTTGTAAAGTCTCATGCGTTCTCTTATTCTGTTTTCATCAATAACCATTAAAGGCGTACCATACTCTTTTGCAAGTAAAGTAGTGTCCATATTTGCAAAAGAAAGTCTTCCTTCTTGATTAATTTTTAGATTATCGTGTAACATTTTAATTTTCTTTGGCTTTTACCATATCTTTCATATTGTATAAGCCTTTTTCCTTTTTAGTTATAAATTGAGCAGCGGCAATACCCCCTTCAGCAAGTAAAGCCCTTGAATATGCTTCGTGCTTTAAGGTTATTACTTCAGTATCCGTTCCTATAATAACTTCGTGTATTCCAACGATACCACCAACTCTTACGGCGCTTATGCCGATATCTTCCTTTTCTCTTTTTGCTTGTCCGTCACGACCCCTAACGATTTTTCCGTTAGGGCGAACTTCTTTAACTGCGTTTGCTATCATTAAAGCCGTACCACTTGGACTATCAAGTTTTCTATTGTGGTGAGTTTCAACAATTTCAACGTCAGCGTCAGGCATTGCTTCAACTGCTTTTTTAGCAAGTTCCATTAAAAGCGCAATACCCATTGACATATTGCCAGACATAAATACAGGCACTTCTTTTGCCGTATTATTAATAATTTCAATTTCTTCTTCCGTATGACAGGTTGTAGCAATTACAAGTGGAATTTTCTTTTCCACAGCATATTCGCATAAATTTTTTGTAGCAGTATGAATAGAAAAGTCTATTAAAACGTCTGCTTTATCTTTTACACTACTTAATTTTGAATAGGTTTTAACGCAGTCGTCATCTTTAAAAATTACGTCAACAAGCCCTGCAAGTGAAGAATCTCTATAACCTTCTTCAACTAACTTTGCAAGTTCAATACCCATTCTGCCACCGGCACCATTTATTATAACTTTCATCTTTTCCCCTTAAACTTTTAAGCCTTGTTCTCTCATTAAATTAAGCATAACTTTGCACTTACCTTCGTCCATTTGAGTAAGTGGTAATCTTAAGTAATTTTCGCCAAATCCCATATAGTGCATAGCAGCCTTTACAGGAATAGGGTTTACTTCAGAGAATAATGCATCAATTAGTGGATGTAATTCACATTGAAGTCTTGCACTTTCTTTAATATTTCCGTTAAAGAAGTTTGTGCAAATTTCCTTAGTCTTTCTTGGTAAAAGGTTAGATAAAACTGATATAGCACCTATACCACCCATTGACATTAAAGGAACAATTTGGTCGTCGTTACCTGAATATAAATCAAGTTTGCCGTTAACACGTCTCATAGTTTCTACAATTTTTGAAATATCGCCGTTTGCTTCTTTAATAGCAACGATATTTTCGTGGTCGGCAAGTGCTTCGTAAGTAGCAGGTTCAATGTTAACACCCGTTCTACTTGGCACGTTATATAAAATAACCGGGCTAGTACTGTGGTCTGCAATTTGTTCAAACATTTTTACTAAACCCTTTTGAGTTGCTTTATTGTAATAAGGCGTTACAACTAAAACACCGTCAACACCAACTTCATTAGCACATTTTGTTAAGTCTAAAGCATAAGAAGTGTCATTGCTACCTGTTCCTGCAATAATAGGTATTCTTTTGTTTGCTCTCTTAACTGCAAATTCAATGGCTGCTCTATGTTCGTCGTCAGTTAAAGTAGATGCTTCACCAGTCGTTCCACAAACAACTAAAGCGTCTATACCTTCTTCAATTTGCCAGTCAATAAGTCTACCAAAATTATCGTAATCAATACCGTTTTCCGTAAGTGGTGTAATAAGCGCTGTTGCAATTCCTTTAAAAATTGTCTTTTTCATTTTTTGTTTCTCCTTAAAACTTCCTTTTTATATTTATATGCTTTCAATAAATAAGGTGTATTACAAATAAAAAACCGAAACTATTTGCTTCGGCCAAAATACATAATAATAAATACTCTTATTATTAAATAGCACTCCGCAAAATTGCGACAGTCAAGCAAATATTATTTTGAATGACCAAGAATAGTTTGGCAAGAACTACCTTTCGGCATCAACACCTTTTATAAAGAACTCTTTTTGCCAAAGATATGCTCTTTACTACTAATTGTTAAATGCGCCTCTATTTATAACGTATTTTTATTATATACTAATAAAAAAAAGTTGTCAAACGATTTTTTATCAAAAACTACCGTCTAACAACTTAAAATATGCATTTTTTAACACTTTACCTTTAATAAAGTTATTTTTCCTTTTATTTTGCACTCTCCTTTAGATGCAGGGATAAATAAACAGTCCCCTTTTTTTAAGGCAATTTCTTCCCCGTTATTTTCTAAACAACCTTCCCCTTCAATACAAAGCAAAGACTGAAAAGAAGTATCTAAAACGGTAAAAGAATATTCTTTAACGGTTTCTATCTTTTTAACTTCAAAATACTCGCATCTACAAATAACTTCCGTTTTTGTACCAACAAAAAAGTTAACTAATCTAGTTTTCTTTTTTATGTCAGGATAGACCTTCATATCCATAACTTTTAATGCATTTTCAAAATCAAGTTTGCGCTTATTATTGTTTTTATCAATCCTATCGTAGTCGTATATACGATAAGTTACGTTTGAACTTTCTTGAATTTCTGCTATCAAAGTGCCTTTGCCTATTCCGTGAACTGTCCCTGCAGGAACAAAATAGCACTCCCCTTTTTTTACCTTTATTCTTCTTAAATGCTTATCTAAACTTTTTGTTTCAACTGCATTTTTTAGAATTTTTTCATCAACAGGATGAGTAAAACCTAAAACAAGACTTGCATCTTCTTTAGCATCAACTATGTACCACATTTCAGTTTTGCCAAGTTGATTTTCATTTTGCATAGCAAAATTATCATCAGGATGCACTTGAACTGATACGTCTTCTTTAGCGTCAATAAATTTAATTAATATCGGTAAATCTTTGCCTAAAAACTTGCTACCTAAAATTTCAGGATAAAGGTCAATTACTTCTTTTAAGGTTTTCCCCTTAAATTCCCCTTGTTTTATAATAGATAAACCGTCTTTATGAGTAGAACACTCCCAAGTTTCGGCAAGTGGAGTTGAAAAAATATTCTTTCCAAACTCTTCGTTTAGCCTATTTCCACCCCAAATATAATCTTTACCAATTGGTTGAAGTTTTAAAATTCCAACTTTCATATTACTTATTATACTTATGCTTATCAAAGCAACCTATATTATCGCCAAGTTGAACTTCAATAATATCTAACTTTTCTATCGCTTTTATGGTGTGTTTACAACCTGCTTCTATAGTAATTACGTCACCGACTTTTAAACTTTCTTCAATACCTTCAATGATAGCAATTCCCTTGCCACCAACTACCGTCCACACTTCTTCACGATAGTCGTGACTGTGATAACTAAGTTCACAACCTTTATTTATACTAACCTTAACGGTCATAGAATTAGACGTTGCATCAATTACCGTGTAAGTTCCCCAAGATTTTTCTGCAAATTTAACGTCACTACTAATTTTATCAACGTATGATTTAATATCTCCACTACGTTCTTTATCTGAAATCAATATTCCATCGCCACTTGCAGCAATAACCATATCTTTACACCCCATACAAAGTATAGGTATGTTAAGTTCATTAATTACTTGCGTGTTTTCACACTTTTCATCTACAACGGCATTTCCTTTAACGTTGTCTGCCATTACTTCAGTCATAGTATTCCACGTTCCAACGTCAAGCCAGTTACCGTTATAACGAAGAACTTGTATATCTTTTTCCTTTTCTACAACGGCGTAGTCAAAACTTATTTTTTCTAAATTTTCATACTTAGAATATAAATCTCTATAATCGGTAAAATCAATAAATTCACGGGCTTTATTAAGCAAATATTTTAACTTAAAGGCAAAAACACCTGCGTTCCAAAGTGCGTTTTGTTTAATATATTCAGTAGCCTTTTCCTTACTTGGTTTTTCCTTAAATTCTTTTACTTTTGTTAAAAAATCGTTATCTTTTGGTATTATATAGCCGTATTTATCACTATTATAAGTAGGCGTAATTCCCATTAAAGTTAAATTTGCGTCACTTTCTTTAACAATCTTTTCTAAACTCATTACAGATTGATAATAAGTGTTTTCAACGTAAGGGTCCACAGGGCAAACAGCAACAACTTCTTCTTCATTAACGCCTAATTCATAACGAAGATAAAGTGCAGATAAAAGTATTGCAGGGAAAGTATCTCTCCTACAAGGTTCAACACATATAGAAACCTTATCTCCTAATTGATTTTTAATAGCGCTTGCTTGAGTTTTGCTTGTTGCTATAGTTATTTTTGCATCACTTGAAACGGCTTTTATTTGACGGTAAACCCTTTGAACCATAGATTCATAGTTTCCGTTTTCATCTTTAAATAGTTTCAAAAACTGTTTGCTTCTAACGTCGTTTGAAAGTGGCCACAATCTTTTACCACTACCACCTGAAAGTAAAATTACGTTCATATTACTCCCCTTTTTCACACCTATTAAGTTAAAATATATCATATATCCTTTATCATTTTTTGTCAAGTTTTGACTTAAAAAAAGTTTAAAACAAAAAAGCGACTACAAGCAAAAATCTTATAGTCGCTTATGGAGCTAATACCGGGACTCGAACCCGGGACCTCGTCCTTACCAAGGACGTGCTCTACCTCCTGAGCCATATTAGCAATTTCGCTTTGTTATTATATTATATAAAATTTTATTTGTCAATAATTTAATAAACAAAAATAAAAAAACTGCCTTAATAAAAATATCAAGGCAGTTTCTATTAATTATTTATTTTTTTTGCCAAAAAGTTTGCGCATAAACATAGGCAATTCTTTTGTTTCTGCCTTTGTTTCAACAACTGGTTCTTCTACTACTGGTTCTTCAGGAAGTTCAGGTTCTTCTGTGGCAATAGGTTCTTCAATTTTCTCTTCTTCAACAACCTTTTCTTCTGCTTTTACAAATTGAATTTGTTGAATTGAATTTGCGTAGTCCCCGTCAGGAACTGGTGAAAAGCCTGTAGCAATAAGGGTAATTTTTACACCATTACTCATCTTTTCATCAACGGTTGTACCAAAAATTATGTTTGCAGAATAGTCAACTACGCCTTGAACTAGTCTTGCGGCTTCGTTTGCTTCGCCTAAAGTTAAGTCGTTACCACCTGTTACGTTGATAATAACACCCTTTGCACCTTCAATAGTAGTTTCAAGTAATGGACTTGAAACGGCTTGTCTAACTGCTTCTAATATTCTATTATCGCCCTTTGCTTCACCGATACCCATATGTGCTAAACCTTGGTTCTTCATAATAGTATTTACGTCTGCAAAGTCAAGGTTAATTAAAGATGGAGTTGTAATTAAATCAACTATACCACTAATACCTTGTTTTAAAGTATCGTCAGCAACCTTAAACGCTTCTGATAAAGCAGTTTGTGGTGGTAATAGTTGTAATAACTTATCGTTTGGAATTACAACGATTGTATCAACGTGTTTTTTAAGGTTTAATATACCTTTTTGTGCGTTTTCACTTCTAATTCTACCTTCAAAAGAGAAAGGTTTTGTAACAACGGCAACCGTTAAAACCCCTAATTCTCTAGCAATTCTTGCAATAACAGGCGCAGCACCAGTACCAGTACCACCACCCATACCTGCAGCGATAAATAAAAGGTCAGTTCCTTCTAAAATTGCTCTAAGTAAATCTTGCGTTTCTTCAGCTGCTTGTTCACCAATTTCAGGGTTACTACCTGCGCCAAGACCTTTAGTAAGTCTTTCGCCTATTTGTATTTTATTTTGGTCAGGAACCTTTGATAAAAGTAATGCTTGCTTGTCCGTATTAACAGTATAAAATTCAGCACTTTTAACTTTTGCATCAATCATATTGTTAACGGCATTACAACCACCACCGCCTACACCGATTACCTTTATTTTTGCAAAATTCATTGTTTCGTAATTCTCAAACATTTTTTCTTTCCCCTTTTTATTTTTTAGAAGTTTGTTGTAAAGCAAGGTCAAGCACTGCTAAACAAGATGAGTTGGTTGGTTTATTGTATAAAGGAATTTTTGGTCCTACAACTTCAACGTTCATACTTATTCGTTTTGCAATATGCTCTTTAGCACCTCTTATATAACTTATTCCACCACCAGTAACAAATACTGGAATGTGCGCTGGAATATTAAGCTTA
This sequence comes from Clostridia bacterium, assembly GCA_017508485.1. Taxonomy (GTDB): domain Bacteria; phylum Bacillota; class Clostridia; order Christensenellales; family Borkfalkiaceae; genus SIG381. The sequence goes on from JAFVYV010000008.1 coordinate 11,906, forward strand.
CTCATTATCATACTCTTTTCAATTTCAGCACAAATATTATCTAACGATTCAACGGCAATTTCTTTAACCTTGTTTGCGCTAAAGTAATAGCCTTCTTCACCGTTTATTATTTCGTAATTATCTTCTTCACCGTGATTTAAGCAAATATTAATTTTTCTTTTCAAACTTTCTGCAATCTCAAAATCAACGCTAAATTCTTCTGCAAGATTTGCAGTTATATATCCACCACCGTAAGAAAAGGCTCTTTGATAAACAAGCCCGTCCCCTTGTAAAATAGAAAAACTACTTGTAATATAACCTACGTCAATTAAAATTGCAACCCTATCTCTTGTTTCTGGTTCAATTAAGAATAAACTTTCTGCCAAAGTAGATGAAACGTATTCTACGTCATTAATACCAAGTTTCTTCAACTTTGAAGAAATAATATCAATAAAATAATTCTTACAAAGAACGAAAGATAATTTACCTTTTAAAGTTTCACTAACTTCGCCAACAGGGTCGGCAAATCTTCTAAAATCGTCAAGTTCAAATAAAATTGAAGAACGATTAATTAAGGTAAAAGCATCTAAATTATCAACAAAGGCTTCGTCAAATAATCTGTTAACGTCATCTTCAGTTATTCTTCTTCTCTTTGAAAGGGCAATTTGATAATCTCTTTGAACGACAATGGTAAATTCAGCAGGTACGCCAACAAAAAGTTTTTTTACCTTAAAACCTAAATTTTGAGTGAGATTTTCCACACTCTTTTCTATTGCCGTTTCTAAAGATTGCGTATCAAAGAATTCGCCTTCACAAAAGCCTTCGTACTCAACGTCTTTTTGACTTCTTACTACGAAAGTTTTATTAACCCCTCTTTCACCGATTAAAGAAGTTATTTTTAATGAACCTACGTCCATTATAACTGCTAGTTCTTTTTTCATTTATCTATTCCTCTAAAGATTCAATATCTTTCGCAAGTGCGCTTTGGCTTGTCCAAACTACTGAAACTTCACCAGTTGCATCTAACTTGTAAACGTCAAGCCATGCGTAAGATTTTTGATAGTCAGTCATACCATCGTACTCTTTGAAAGCTTCTTGTATCTTTTTAACACCGTCATCTTTTATCTTTCTTACCAAAATTCCAACGTCAGTACGAATTCTAAATAAAACTGCTTCGTTATCTTTTTTGGTGTATATGGTCATTTGTTCAATACAGTTTGATAAATTTACTGCTTTTGCCATATCTAGTGCGATAGCAAAAACTTCACTATTATTAGTAGAAACAAATTCGCCTACCTTAACCGTTTCAAACTGTATGCCTGAAATTTTTATTAAATCTTCTGAAAAGTAGTCGGCACTAACTTGTTTTAGGCAAAAACCGTCAATATCAAGAATATAAGCGTCTTCTCCACTTTTGATTAAATAACCTTCTTGCCTTTCTTTAATTTCAATTTCTACCTTGTTAGGGAAAACTTTGTTAATGCTTACAACGTCAAAATAGGTATATTTTTTAAGTGATTCCTTAACTTCGTCTAAATCTAAAAACATAAGGTTTTTGTTTAGATATTTATCAACGTCTTCTTTAGCAGAATCAGTATATTCGCTTGACTTTTCCGTAACGTTAAAGTTTACGTCAACTTCTTTTACTGAAAAAAGCATTACAAGACAAGCAGAAAGAACTATCGCAAAAACGATAGCCAATATCCACGTAAATACTGCTTGACGTCTCATTCAACCCTCTCAACGTCGGCACCAAGGCTTTTTAACTTTCCGGTAAAATCAACGTATCCCCTTTCAATGTGAAAAACGTCTGAAACTACCGTTTCGCCTTCAGCAACTAATCCGGCTAAAGTTAGTGCGGCACCGCCCCTTAAATCATTTGCTTTTACATTGCCACCAAAAAGATTTCTTTTACCCTTTATTATCAACTTGTTTCCATCAACCGTTATATCTGCACCCATTTGAACTAGCGCTTTAACGTATTCAAAGCGACTTTCAAAAACGTTTTCTATAACCTTTGAACACCCGTCGCTAACTGTTGCAAGCACCGTCATTTGCGCTTGTAAATCGGTAGGAAAATAAGGGTATGGATTTGTTTCTACACAAAAACCACGAAACCTATTTTTTGAGCACACGGTTATTATATCATCTTTTACCCCTATTTTACAAGTATTATTATAAAATTTATTTAATAAAGCTTCAATTTTTTTTGGATTTACCCCTAAAATTTCCACTTCTCCACCCGTTAGAGCAGTTGCTATCATATAAGTTCCCGCTTCTATTCTATCAAAAATCGCCCTATAAGAAACCCCTTTTAATTTTTTAACACCTACAATTTCAATAACGTCCGTTCCAGCACCGTAAATTTTAGCACCTGCTTTATTTAAAAAGTTGGCTAAATCTTCAATTTCCGGCTCTTTTGCGGGATTATATATTTTTACCGTTACGTTAGAAATTGCTAAAAGCAAAATTAGGTTTTCAGTAGCGCCTACGCTTGGATATTTTAGGGTTATATTCTTACTTTCAAGATTATCTAAAACACATTCTATTTTATCTTCATCTTCCGTAACCTTTACCCCTAAACTTTTAAAACTTTCAATATGTATATCAATCGGTCTTTTACCTATTTTGCATCCACCTGGAAAATACAGTTTTGCCTTTTTGCTTTTTGAAAGCAAAGCACCTAATAAAAAAAATGAAGACCTAAGTTTTTTACTCAAGTCTTCAGACACGGTTGAAAGGCTTAAAGAACTTGCGTTAATAACCAAATTGTCATCATCAAAATAGGCTTTTACCCCTAACGATTTTATGATTTTTATCATATTCAAAACGTCGTCTATTTTAGGACAGTTTTCAATTATGACTTCATCTTCAATTAAACAAGCCCCTGCTATTATAGGCAATACTGCATTTTTTGCCGATTCTATTTTAACTTTTCCATAAAGTTTTTTGCCACCGTTGATAATATATTTTGCCATATTTACACCCTTATTTTTGATATAGTTCGTATAAATATTCTATGGCAATACAAGTTAAAAAGTTAAAGAATTTTCTTTTGAAATATTAAATAAAATTCCCATTTCAGCCATAAAAATTATAATTGAAGTATTTCCACTTGAAACTAACGGCAAAGGAAGTCCCGTTGGTGGAATACTACCCGTTACCACTAACGCATTTATTACTACTTGAATACAAAAAATCATTGTAATACCTATTGCAAGCAGATAGGCAAAAATATTTGTTGTTTTTCCTGCAATTTTAAACCCACGATAGACTATAAAAAATAGCAATAAAAAGAAAAAAATTAACCCAATAAACCCCGTTTCTTCCCCTATTATTGAAAGAATAAAGTCTGACTCTGAAAAAGGTAAAAAAGAAAATTTTTGCCTTGAATTAAAAAGCCCAACGCCAAACCAACCACCAGAACCTAAAGCGTATAAAGATTGCAAAAGTTGATAGCCTTCTCCTTTAGGAGAAGACCACGGGTCTAAAAAGGCTGAAAGTCTATTTAATCTGTACGGTTCTATTAAAATTAAAATAACACCTAATAAAAAAGCAGGTAGTATTAAAAAAAGCAAATGTTTAATTCTTATTCCTGCAAAAAGTAGCATTGAAAACATTAAAAGAACCATACATACGGTTATTGACATATTAGGTTCAATAATTATTAAAAGACATAAAATTCCACCAAAAATAAGAACGGGCAAAAAGCCAGCAAAACTTCTTATTCTATCTGGATTTTTTGATATGTAAGTAGCAGTAAAAAGTATAAAAGAAAACTTTGCAATTTCTGATGGTTGAATTGTAAAGCCACCTATACCTATCCACCTTTTTGCACCATAATTTTCCACCCCTATAAACGGTATAAACACGGCAATTAAAAGCACTATTGAAACTATACCTAAAACCAACCACCACTTTTCAAGTTTTTTATAACTTATAAAAGTAAAGGCTATCATTACTATTATTCCTAAAACAATGCCTAAAACCTGTTTTTTTACAAAGTAAAAGGGGTCGCCATAAGTTTTTTGCGCTGAATAATTACTTGCAGAATAGATAAAAACCGTGCCGATAATGGTTAACAAGACAACTGCTATTAAAAGAAAAATATCTCCTTTTGGCTTACGATTTATTTTAAGTTTTCCACTAATTCGCAAAATCTTTCACCCCTTGCTTCATAATTTTCAAAAGAATCAAAACTTGCGCACCCTGGACTTAAAAGGACTTTTTCATTTGGTTTTGCTAACATATAGGCAATTCTTACTGCGTTGTCAAAATTTTCAGTAATAGTTAAATTCATATACCCTTCAGCCGTTGCGCTAGAAAACATATTAAACCTTGACTCACCAGTTAAAACTACGTTTGTTACAAAAGAATTTTTAATTTCTTTAAAAAGTTTATCGTATTTTTCCCCCTTTTCTCTTCCACCTAAAATAAGCACAATTGGTCCTTCAAGACTTTTTATAGCACTTATAGTTGATGCAGTATTAGTTGCTTTTGAATCGTTGTAAAAAGTTATATCGTTTATTGTGGCAACTTCTTCAATTCTATGTTTTACCCCTTTAAATCCAACTAAACCATTTACAATATTTTCACTACTTATGCCCATAATTTTAGCCATACAAATTGATGCTAAAACGTTTTGAATATTGTGATTTCCTTTAATAGGAATTTTGTCAACGTCAATTATATACTCATCAAAATAAAATATTTTATTGTCTAATAAATAAGCACCGTCAACCTTTTGGTTTAATGAAAACCACACCTTTTTAGCAAGTAAATTTTCTTCAAAACTACTTACAATTTCATCATCATAGTTAAGAACGGCATACTCGCTTTCTTTTGCGTTTTTTAATAACTTTCTTTTAAGAAAAATATAATTATCCATCGTATAATGTCTTTCTAAATGGTCGGGAGTTACGTTTAGAACACACATTATGTGTGGCATAAAAGCATACGTAGTCTCTAGTTGAAAACTAGAAATTTCAGTTATCAATATCTCATCTGAAGAAATTTCATCAACGCAAGAAGTTATAGGCGTTCCTACGTTTCCTAATAGCCTAACTTTTTCTTCTTTTTCTAAAATATTTTTTAATAAATAACAGGTGGTTGTTTTGCCGTTAGTACCAGTTATTGCAATAAATGGATTTTTTAATAGCGAACTACCAAACTCAAATTCCCCTATTATTCTTTTTCCAAGTCCCTTTGCTTTTACTGAAAGGTCGTGATTTATAGGCACGCCAGGGCTTAAAATTAAAACGTCAATTTCTTCTAAAACCTTGTCAATATTTTCTTTACTTATAAGTTTTGCTCCTAAACTTTCAAGTTCTTTAATTGCTACGTTTACCCTATCAATAAAAACTTCTTCATATAGGTAGCAAGTTGCATTTCTTTTTAACAATAATTTTGCAACGCTATATCCACTTTTTGAAATACCAAAAACTAAAAACTTTTGATTTTTAATATACATTTAAATACCCCGCAATTGAAATAATACCCACTATTAAAGTTATAACCGAGTAGCAAAATACAATTTTGCTTTCAGTATATCCTTTGTTTTGAAAATGGTGGTGAAGTGGTGCCATTAAAAAAACTCTTTTTTTAGTCTTTTTAAAATACACGACTTGTATTATTACTGATATGCTTGAAAGTACGAACATTATGCCTATAAAAGGAATAAATAAACTGTTAAGCGAAAATATGCTTATAGCCCCTAAAAAGCCACCTAAAGAAAGAGAGCCCGTGTCCCCCATAAAAATACTAGCCTTGTTGGTATTAAAGATTAAAAAGCCTATTATACCCCCTATAAGACAGGTTGAAAGGTCAATCATATTCAAAAATTCTTTTCTATCAAGGTAATTTGAAAAAAACAGGTTTGTTTCTAAATAAATTAAAAGGCTAATTATTATTAAATATACGATTGATACACTACCTGCAAGTCCGTCAAGCCCATCAGTTAAGTTTACGCTATTTGTTATTGCTAAAAATATAAAAATAACTAAAATTATTGAAAACCAACCTAAATCTATATACCTTTTAACAAAAGGAAGATAAAAAATGGTTAATCCGTTAAAATAAACGAATAGCCCTGCTAATATGGCTATTGAAAACTGAAATATTATTTTTTGATAGGGTTTAAGCCCTAAATTTTGCTTTTGTTTTATTTTAAGAAAATCATCTAAAAAACCGATTATCATATATCCTATTCCTATTATGATAACGGCGTTTGATATTCTATTATTAAAGCCGTTTAATATAAAAAATATTATGACGGAAGATATAATAAAAAACAGACCACCCATTGTCGGTGTTCCGTTTTTGCCTTCGTGATTTTCTACGTATTTTAATATTGTTTGTTTTACTTTTAACCTTTTTAAAAATGGAATAAAAATTTTGCCCATTATAAAGGTTAAAAGCATACTTAAAATTAGTTCTAATGCAATTTTACTCATTAATTTCTTCTAATATCTCCATAACGGTATCTTTATCATTATAAAGCCGTTTTATACCACACTCTTCTTGATATCTTTCTGCACCTTTTCCTGCAATTAAAAGATAATCGCCTTCTTTTAACATAAAAATTGCATATTCTATTGCTTGTTTTCTATTTTGCATTACAACGTAATTTCTACTATTTTTTACAACCCCTTTTTCAATTTGCGCAATTATTTCCATTGGGTCTTCATCTCTTGGATTGTCTGAAGTTATAATGGTAAAGTCTGCATATTTACCGGAAATTTCCCCCATAATTTCACGCTTTCCTTTATCCCTATTTCCACCACAACCAAAAAGGGAGTAAACTTTACCCATACAAATCTTTTTTAGGCTTAAAATTGATTTTTTAAGCCCGTCTGGCGTATGTGCATAGTCAACGTAAATAAATTTACCCTTTTTGTTTTTTATAAACTCCATACGACCTTCAACACCGTTAAAGCCGTTTAGACCTTCAATAATACTATCTACGCTTATTCCAAGAATTGCAGTAATAGTTGCCGCACAAAGGGCGTTATGCACGTTATAAGTACCTACAAGGTTAAGTTTAATTTCCCTTATCTCATCAAACAAATTAATCGTAAAGGTTATATACCTTGTATTTTCTTCTACGTTAATTGCAAAAACGTCGCAAGGATTTTCTAACCCGTAACTTAAAAAGTCAGGATTTTTGTTTAATAATTCTATTCCTAGGTCGTCATCACTATTTAATAGGACAATTTTATTAGATTTGTTTTCTAAAAAAGCCTTTTTTTGGTTTTTATAATTTTCAAAACTATTAAAATAGTCTAAATGGTCTTGCGTTACGTTAGAAAGACAAGCAATAGTAAATTTTATACCAAAAATTTTGCTTAAGGCTATTGCGTGAGCAGAAACTTCCATAGCAACGTATTCCACCCCGTCTTTTTTCATTTCTGCAAAAATTCTAAATAGGTCAATAGGGTCTGGTGTTGTTAAACCAGTTTCTTCTGCCTTTCCACCCCAAAAAGCACCCATTGTGCCTATTACGCCACACTTTTTACCTGCTTTTTCAAGAATATTTTTTACCATATAAGAAATAGTAGTCTTTCCGTTAGTGCCAGTTATTCCTATTATTTTCAACTCTTTTTCAGGGTTTTTATAATAGTTTGAACAAATTAAAGAAAGGGCTTTTCTACTATCTTTTACTATTATTTGAGTAAGTGAAGTTTGAATTTTTTTAGTGGTCACAACGGCAATTGCGCCGTAATCTTTAATTTCTTTTGAAAGGTTGTGGCTATCAACCACACTTCCCCTTAAACAAACGAATAAATCGCCTTTTTCAATTGATTTTGTATCAATTTTTATATTTTTAATATCTAAATCGGTTTTTCCTATAACTTTTACTACTTCAATTCCTTGTAATAATTCTTTAAGTTTCATTTTGTCCTCACACAAACGGTTTAATGTTTTTCACTTCTATAATTCTTTCAAAAATTTCTTTTGCGTAAGGAGCAGCAACCGTACTCCCGTAATATTGTCCTTTAGGTTCATCAACAATTACAAGCGCTAAATACTTTGGATTATCATAAGGAAAGTATCCAATAAAAGAAGATACGTATTTACCCGTTGCTATAACCCCGTTTTCATACTTTTGCGCCGTGCCTGTTTTACCTGCTACGCCATAACCTTCTATATACGCTTTATTACCACTACCAGAAGTTACAACGTCTAAAAGCATTTGGTTTAATATTTTAGAACTTTCTTCGCTAATAACCTTATTTTTTAAGGTTGGAACTCTTTTTTCTACTAACTTATTGTCGTTTGAATAGACGGCCTTTGCTAAATAGGGCGCATAATAATTTCCACCGTTTATAGCAGCGGCAGTTGCCGACACTAATTGCAAAGGCGTAACTGCAATAGTTTGCCCAAAACCTATTCTTGCTAAGTCAACGTTTTGCACGGAAGAAACTGGCAAAAGCATACCTTGTGATTCGCCGACAAAATCAATTCCAGTTACGCTACCAAAATTGAATTTTGTTATGTATTCATACATCTTTTCCTTGCCTAAAGCCATCGCCATATCAACAAAGATAGGGTTGCAACTATTGTTTAGTCCACCACCGATATCAAGATTTGAGTGTTTACCGTTTTTATGGTCGCTCCAACACTTAACTTTTTGTCCATCTATATAACGATATCTTGAAGAATTAAAAATATGGTTTGGAGAATACGCGTTTTTGTTCCCTTTTAGGTGTTCTTCTAAATTTGCTGCTACCGTTATAATCTTAAAGGTTGAACCCGGTTCGTAAACGTCGCTAATCAAAAGATTTCTTGACTCAGCATTTAACTTTTCGGCATCATCTCTTGGCACTTCGTTTAGACTAAAAGAAGGTTTCATACACATACCAAGAATTTCACCAGTATTCGGGTCCATAACTATTACTTCGGCAGTTTTTGCATCTTTTTCTTTTATTGCACGGCTTAAAACGTCTTCCAAAATGAGTTGCACTTCGTAATCTATCGTAAGCATAACGTTTAACCCGTTAGTTGCAGGAATATAACTATTCTTTCCATTAATTTCCTTACCAACAATGTCCGTTTCAGTTAAAATTTCACCATTTTCGCCCTTTAAATACTTGTTATAGTAAAGTTCAAGCCCTGTTAAGCCGTTACCGTCAATAGAAGTAAACCCTAAAACTTGTGATAAAAAATCGCCGTATTCATAAAATCTTGCGTTATCTCTTGCATAATAAACTCCCTTTATTTCACTACTTAAAAGGTCGTTTATTCTTTCTTCAGAAATTTGCCTTGCAACAGTTATTTCAGACACGGTAGACTTTTTTATCTTTTCCAAAAAAGAGTTGTATTCTAAGTCAAAAACTTTAGACAAGACTTTTGCCGTTTCTTCCTTTGAAGAAATAGCATTTGCCCTTGCATAAACGGTATAAGTATCATAATTATCAACTAAAACCCTACCGTTTCTATCATAAAACTTGCCCCTTTCAGCAACTACTGGTATTTCCCTTGTCCATTGGTCAATTGCCTTTTCTTGTAAACCATCACCAGTCAAAACTTGAATATAAAAAAGCCTTACAAGTATTAATAAAAGAAAAAAGGCTATTGCGCAAAAACCTGCGAATAACCTCTTTCGTAAAATTGATATAGATATTTGTTTAATTTTTATTACCTCTTAAATTACTTTACCATATTGTATTCATTTTGAGCAATATTGATAACGTGTTCGTCAGAAGAAATTGTGTTATATTCTTCTTGTAATTCTAAATACTTTGCTTGAAGCGTATCAACTTTTGCTTGTCTTGCTTGGTTTGCTGAAGACATTGATGCTAAAATGCTTGTATTTAACACTATTAAAGCAAGAACAACTGTTACTAGTAAAGAATATACGATTAAGTAAACTTTACCCTTTGAACGAACCTTTTCGTTTTGGTCAGTTTCTTCAATTCTTAATTCAGAACGGATAATTTCACTATCTAGTTCTCCAAATTGCATTGTAGTATCGGTTGGAGTGATATCTGCTTCGTTTGGAGTATATTCTTCTACTTTGTTAGTAGATTCAACAGTTTCAACAGCAACGTCACTTTCAATGTACTTGTCGTAATTTAAAAGTCTTTCAAGATTTTCTGCCATTCTTTGTCTTTCAAAAGATGCTTCTTCAACTTGATAAGCACTATCTAAAACGTCGGTTTTTTCTAAAAGACCAACACCACCTTGCGCGTAGATTTGTCTACCCTTTTCTTGTTTTGCAGTAATCATTGTACCCCTCCGTACCTCATATTTTCTCAATAATTCTTAATTTTGCCGATTTTGAACGGCTATTTAACGCAAGTTCTTCTTCACTTGCTACTATAGGATGTTTTGTAATTACGTTTACTTCTTTTCGCTTATCACAAACGCAAATCGGTAAACTCTTATCGCAAATACAATCACATTCTAAATATCTAAAGGCATTTTTAACTAATCTATCTTCTAAAGAGTGGAAAGTTAAAACAGCCATTCGACCATTTTTGTTTAACGCCCTGCCCATTTTAATAACCGTTTCTTCTAATGCAAGAAGTTCTCCGTTTACTTCAATTCTTATTGCTTGGAAGGTCTTTTTTGCAGGATGTCCTTCTTTTTGGAACTTTTTAGGGATAGATTCTTCAATTATTTGAACTAATTCCCCACAAGTTTCTATTCTTTTCAACTTTCTTTTTTGAGAAATATTTTTTACAATACTTTTAGCAAACTTTTCTTCACCATATTCAAACAAAAGTTTTACTAAATCTTCTTCTTTATAATCGTTAACAACCGTTTCTGCCGAAAGTTTTTGGCTTCTATCCATTCTCATATCAAGTTTTTCATCTTTAGCCATATAAGAAAATCCCCTTTCCTTATCGTCTAACTGAAAACTTGAAACGCCAAGGTCTAATAAAATTCCGTCAAAACCGTCAATATTTAATTCTTCTTTTATTTTTTCAAAGTCCTTAAAGTTGCTTTTTACAATTGTAAAGCGACCTTCAAACTCTTTTAATCTTTCCTTTCCCCTTGCGATTGCATAATCGTCAAGGTCAGTTGCAATTAATTTACCGTTTGGTGCACTTCTTTTTAGTATTTCGTAACTATGTCCAGCACCACCAAGCGTTCCGTCAAAATAAATTCCGTCATTTTTCAAGTTAAGAGCATCCATACACTCGTTTAGCATAACGGAAAAATGAACTAGTTTATTCATCTTCTAAGCCACTTAAAACGTCTGCAACGTCGTCAAAGTTAATTTCTGCCATCTTCTTATCCCAAATTTCTGCGTTCCAAAGTTCAAACCAGTTAGTACTTTTTAAGCAAACTAAATTCTTTTCAAACTTTGCATATCTTCTTAATTCTTCAGGAATAAGAATTCTGCCTTGTCCGTCTTCTTCGGCATCCCAACAATGTGCTAAAAAGTATCTTATTGCATCTTGTCTTTTTTTATCAAACATAGATACTTTTTTAAGTTTTTCTTTTAGTTCTTCCATCGCTTCTTCTTTAAAAACGTATAAGCACCCACCAGTACCACAAGTTATAACGTAGTTAGCGCCTAACTCTACACGGAACTTAGCAGGTATTCTCATTCTGTTTTTTGCATCTAATTGATGGCGATAAAGCCTATCGAACATAAAAAGAAAACTCCCCTTGTTGTTTGTACATTTATAATACAACTATTTTTGACCACTGTCAACCACTTTTTTAAAATTTTTTTTAATTTTTATCAAAAATTTTTTAAAAAACCCAATTTTAGACACCAAAAACAAACTTTTAGTCCGTTTTTTGGTGTTTTTAAAGAATTTTAGAAGTGGTCAAAAAGTGGTCAGTATTTTTAAAAAGTTTCTTTTTAAGAGAAAAACCCCTTATTTTTTGATTAAAAAATGGTTAAAAAAAGAAAGGTGGTCAAAAAAGGTCATTAAAGGTCGTTTTTGTATTTATGGTAAACTTTCATATTCTTTAAAAAACAGTCCCCTATAAAATAAACTTTTGGCATATGGCATTTTGATAGCAAGTTGTTTTTAATTAAATATTCTTTTAATAAGTTTGCCGTGTTAACTTCCCCACTTGTTGTTTTTAGATTGAAAGTTTTTTCTATTTCTTTTTTCAAAAAAGAATAGTGCGTACACCCTAAAACTATTTCATCAAAAATACCACTTAATTTTATATGTTCTTTTAATTTTACCTTTTCTAAAGAAAAGATGTTTTGTTCAATATCATAGGCAAAATCATTACATGCATACACCGTTAATTTTTTGCTATTTTCAAACTTTTCACTTGTTCTTTTAGTTGCTAAAAGAAGGGTCTTTTTTTCTTTATTTATCGGTGGAAAAACGCCGAATATAGGGGTGCTAAACTCTTTCTTTATTTCTTCTATAAGACAAACACTTAAGGTGTTACAGCCAAGCACAACGGCTTTTACGCCGTATTTTAAAAGCATATTTATATTATCTTTTACTAGGGCTAAAAGTTCAGGTTTACTTTTATTACCGTAAGGGGTATTTTTATTATCCCCTAAGTAAATATAATTTTCATTTGGCAAAACTCTTTTTAATTCATTTAATACAGTAATCCCGCCTACACCACTATCAAAAACCCCTATCGGGCTATTAAAATTATTTTTTATCATAGTAAAAGATATGAAAAATTAATTAAAAATAGTTAAACAAAAAGACATTTTTAATTAATTTGAAAATTTTGGCTAAAAATCCTTGATTATCTTAAATATTTATGCTAAAATACATAAGATAAAAAAAGTCTTTAAGGAGATTATAAAAGTGCCAAACATTAAATCAGCTAAAAAGCGTGTATTAGTAAACAACGCAAAGAAAGAAGAAAACAAAATGATTAAGTCTCAAATTAAAACTGAAATCAAAAAGATTGAAGTTTTAGTTAAGGAAAATAAAATTGAAGAAGCAAAAGCTCAATTATCTGTTGCTTTCAAAGTAATTGATAGTGCTTGTTCAAAGGGTATTCTTCATAAGAACAACGCTGCAAACAAAAAGGCTAAACTTTCTAAGAAAGTTAACGTTGTTGTTGAAGCATAGTTAAAATTTGCAATTAAAAAAGCACGCTATTTTTTAGTGTGCTTTTTTGCTTGTTATTTATTATTTAATATTAAACTAAACGGGTTTTACAAATTTACACAAAAAAGCCATTGCTTATGCAAATGGCTTTTTATTTTATTATTAATTAACGTTTAAGGTAACCTTTACTAATGAAGAATTATAGCAGTCGTTATATTGACTCATCATAAAGTAAAAAGTTTTACCATCTTCACTAATCCATTTACTGCTAACGTATCCACCATAAAATTGGTTTACACCTTTTATATAGTTAGTTCCACAAGCTTCAGTATAACTACCAATCATACTGTATTCAACGCCATTTTCATCAGTATAAATTAGGTCTTTTGTATAACTTTCTTGACTTGATATCCAATTTAAAAATTTAGAATAACAATTTCCTTTACTAAACCAAATTAAATCGTCAAGAGGATAGGTGTAAACACCGTCAATGGTGTCAGCAAGTCTTACGTGTATTGCATTATCCCCTTGTTCACTTGTTGAACCAGCAGAATAATAAACAAACATCCACTTGCCTAAACCAGCGTTATATGCAACAGAAATATTTCTACACCTACCGTCGCCATATGCAGTATCTTCTTTTAATCCTATTATATATTCTGCTTGAGCAGGGTCGCTTGTCCAAAGCGCGTTATTACTATCATCTCTACCCGCAAAATATTCATAAGCATTAAAGTCTTCAAACCTACTCTTTAATACTCTTGCCATATAAACGTTATCGCTACCATATTGCGCTTGACCGTAGAAATAAACGTAATCTCCCGTATAATCTTGAACAGGGGTCATTTGCGTAAAGTGAAACGCAACGTGCTCATCAATTTCTTGAGCAGTAAGTCCAGTTAAATTTTCATATGCAGTAACGTAAGTTGTTGAACTTGAAGGATAAGCCGTCCAAGTTAAATCTGTAACGCTTTCCCAAGTTAAGCCACCATCAGTTGATTTAACACAAGTAGAAAAGTGTCTACCACCGTTAGCAACGTCATCTGCGCTTTCATCTACGTCAACGCTATCAAATAAACTACCTGATGAAGTAAAGAATATATAAATTGTACCGTTAAGAACAATACCACCGGTTGATATTCTTGAAGTTTCTTTATCGGTATCTTTACTACCTGAAGTAGACCTCATTGCAGGAGATGCAATTTGGCTTGTTTCACCTGCTAATGCTTGTTCTTTAGTAAACCAATGACCATCTTTTAACGTATTAGGTCCGTTTGAACCATCATCAGTACCCGTTAAAAATGCATCAAAAATAAGTTCATCTTGATTTTGTTCAATTTCTTCAAAAGTAAAGCCGTCATCCATTTTAGCCATAGGCATATTTACCCATCTTCTATTTTCTTCATGCTTTACCCAATAAGAAGAACTACCATGACCATGCCCGTTAAATCCATCACCAAACATAAAATACATAACGTCTCTATCAGCGTCATAGATAGGAATACCTAGGTCGGTAGAGCCAAGATTAACTGCCTTACATAAAGCGCTGTTTGAAGACTCAAAACCCATTAAGCCGTTATAAGTATATTCCACTCCGTTTTTAACAACGGTTTTGTTATAATACTCTTGCCAACCAGTAACAATTGACGTTTGAACTGAAGAACCGTGATTTATAGAAGAATAAATTGGCATTTTTAAGGTAAAAGCCTCATCAATAGAATTAATAGCGCTTGATGGAATTGAATAACCTTCTATCGTTGTAGAAGGAGTTATTCTTCTACCGTTTACTAATATTGACGCACGATAATATTTTGTATCATTCTCTGCGCCGGACATAGTATAAAAACTCCAATTACTATCTACTGACATTAACTCAACAATTCCGCCCATGTCAATTGACACAGTATATGGTGCAGTATAATTATTAAACCCTTCTTTATTGTAATAAGGATTTGCAACTGCAATTTTATCATTTAAAGTTAAATTTACAACACCGTCAATATATTTTTTGATTGATAAAAGTTCTTCATCAGTAAAACGACTATAATAGCCGTTATCATCGGCATTAAAATAGGTTTCAAGTTCTACGTTAGTCCTATCGGCAAAGGCGGCTAAAGCAACCTTATAAACGCTTCTTGTGTTTTCAATATTGTTAAAGTCTGCATAAATATTTTTAGCACTTGCATCATTATATTTAACAGTAACGTATCCCCTGCCAGAAAACTCTCTTGCGTAGTTATATGAACGAATATTTACAATATTACCCCTAAAATAGGTATAACTACCGTCTTCGCTTTCATAGATACTTCTACCTCTAAGATTCATCAAGTCTTCGCCTATGGTATAATTGTCAAGAATAAATTCTTCATCTAACTTATCGTTAGGCATAATCATGGTATAAAACTCAAGATTTTGCATTACGTCCATATTTACAACGTCAAATTTTGTTCTAAATTGTAAACCTGAAATGTTATTATCACTAATAAAAATAGATGCACCTTTTACCATATCAAGTTTTACGTAACTTGCATAAAAATTACCATCGTAAATTTCAATATTTGTAAGGTCTGCCGATTCCTTAAATAAACCGTGCGTATTATTATACCAACCAATAAACTCATACCCTTCTTTAGCGTAAGGAACTGCATCAAACAAGGTGTTTAGATTGTCAGAAGTTGCATATAAAGTATCTTCAACGTAATAACAAAAACTATCTACTGGAATAAAAACTTTGTCGCCCTTAGTAATTGTGATAGATTTAATTTCTACTGCGTTACCTACTATACCCGTACAAACAAGTTCTATAAAACCACCGTTTTGTAAAAATGAAATTTCATCAAGTTGAAGACTTACAAAATTGTTAACTTCATTTATTTCAATTTCTTGGCTTTTTAAAATTAAACCGTCACTTGAAACAAAGTTTAATAAAACTTTTTCACTTAAATTGTTAATTTTTAGGTTAATACCTACTAAGTAATAATAGTTAAAATCTATAATGTCGTTAAAAGTCATCTTTAAAGAAATATTGCCGTCAGACATATGTTCTAATAAAAGTGCGTTTTCTTTGTTAACGTAAACACCATCTTCGCTTTGAGAAGAAACTTCTACACTCTTAACGCCATTAAATAATAAAGAATCATCTTCTTCATAACTAACGTTAGAGAATCCTATTTTATAATCATTTTCATTAACGTCAAAATAAGCCTTATCTACTAAAATTTCTTCAGGTTCTAAAGGGTCAACGACTTCTTTAAAATCTATTGCAAACTCTTTTATTTCAATCCCTGAAGATTCTGCCAAATAGGTGTGAAAAATTATATTGTTTTGAGTTCCAGAACTTGACGTGGTAAAAGAACCGGAAATAGTTTTCCACTCCCTCCAATTTTCACCAAAATCAATTGTTTTACTTGTTGAATTAACAGTAACGTTATCACTTTCACTAAACAATTTATGCAAAGAAACATCCGTACTAGATACGTTTGCAATTCTTAAAAACATAAATTTTGAATTTGTAAAAGATATCGTTTGACTGTTTGGTCTTATTTTTAATCTAAAATAATAGGTCGTACTATTTTCTAAAGCACTATGTAAATATGCTCTCCAAGAAATCGTACCTGTTCCTTTTGATACTAAAGATAAATATCTACTATCTAAATCTCCAACAGTTTCTTCCTTTACTTTAAAATCTTGTCTTGATGTATACAAACTAAACAAACTACTAAAACCACCACCTATCTTAGTTTCATCAGTAGTCCAAGTTAGTTGTGTATCAGTATTGTTAGCACCTATATCATAGCCGTTTTGACTGTCGGTAATAGCAACTTTTGTTAAGTCAAAAGATTCATAACTTGGTTTATTTTCTATAATCAAAACTTCTTGAACGGTAAGGTTTTTTATATCAAAATAATTGTTTTCCGTATAAACAAAAAGGCCTAATTCCTTTGTTGTACTTGATGCAACAACAGATTTTTTAACCACTTTAAAGGTATCACTCACTTCGCTTCTTAAAGAAACGTCACTAGTTCTACCACCTATTCTATAAAATAACCCGTCTCTTAAATCACCGTTTGCATCATTATTAGTATCTTTATCAAAATCGGTAAAACCATTTTGAACTCTAATTTCTATGCTTATGATATAAGTGTTTCCTGCTACGAATTCATTATTAAAAATGAACTGAACTGCGCCATACGAAGTAGCATTAGTTCCTTTAAGGCGAAGAAATTTGCCGTCAACTTCATCTTCTTCAACGGTTAAAGAATAACCACTTTTTGTGGTTCTATTTTGAACGTAGTCAACGCCAAAGTTTGTTTCGTTAGAATCAACGCACATTTTAGTAAATGGTGTAGACGTTCCGTCAAAGTCAACGACAACGCTTTCACTATCTAAAGCAACAGCTGAAAAAGAAAAAATATTACCAACAAATAGCGTTGTTGATAATACAAATAGTATACTAAACAATAAAATTAGTTTTTTTCGCATCTGGTCTCCTAAAAACAAACAAAATATATAAAATGAGTTTTCTTGCTTGTAAATTGTACCACATATTCTCTAAAATAGCAACCAGTTTAGTCGCTAAACTATTTTTTAATAATTTATATATCTTGAAGTTTTTAGTTATTCTTATTAAATCTTTTTAATAGTTTATCCATTTTTTTGTTTATTTTATCGGCATTTTTTAGCGCCATAATAAATAAAACGATTATTATAACCAAAAGAGTGCCAAGTAGATATAGTCCCCAACCTTTTAACGGAATTATTTCCCCTGATGCGAATAAAAGAGTTCCACCTATTGTGGTTGCCCTTGTTATTCCTTGCATTAATAAAAATTCTAAAAAAGTTATCGGTAGTACCCCTGCAAGTGAACAAAGTAAGTCGTCAGGAAAAAGTGGTAATAAAAACATAAAAAACAATAATACCTTCTCTTTTCCCTTTAACTTTTTTATCCACCTATTTGCTTCTTCTTTGCTACCTGCAAGCCAGTTTATAAAAGGTCTTCCTATCCACCTACCTAAAAAGTATGCCAAAATTCCCCCTATAAACATACCTATATAAGAATACAAAAAAGAAAGCCAAAAGCCGAACAAATAGTTACCTACAAGTATAGTAACCGTGCCTGGTATAGGAATAAAAGTTACTTGTAAAAAGGAAATTAATATAAAAACAAGTGGCGCTACAACCCCTGTTTTTTCTATTTTTGATTGAAGTTCTTCTTTACTTATTTTAGTCCAACCAAGTAAATGAAAAATTAAATATATTATTCCTAAAAATACAATTATGCTTAAAACAGATATTGCTATCTTTTTTAAAGTGGTTTTCTTGTCTTGCATACTGATATTATTGACTTTATTTTTCTTTTTAGTCATTAATTTAAAAACAAAAAAGCCCAACTTTGCGTTAGGCTTTTAATTTTAATTTGTTTAGTTCATACCGTTTTCAATATCTTTAATAAATTCTTCGTTTTGTTCTTCATCTGCTGAAAGCATTGGCTTAACTTGTAAACCCTTCTTTCTATCGTAGTAGTTTTTAGTTAACTTAACAATTGTTCCGCTAAGTAGAATTACTGCGATTAAGTTTGGAAGAGCCATTAAACCGTTGAAGGTATCGTCAATTGCCCAAATAAGTTCACCGTGAATAACTGCTGATGCAACGATTAAAAGAACGAAGATAATTTTGAAGATAAGAATACTTATCTTTTGACCTTTTTCTTTTAAACCTTGGAAACAGTATTCCGTTGCCTTTTCACCATAATATGACCAAGCAATAATAGTAGTGAAAGCAAATAATGGTAAAATTGTACAGAAACATACCGTACCAAACGTACCAAAGTTAGTTGTAAAGGTTGATAACGCAAGAGCAGTATCTATACCACTTTCACCAGCTTGAACCTTAGCCATTGATTCAAATAATGCACCGTTTGAAATGTTTGTTGTTAATACAACTAAAGCAGTAATTGTACAAATTACGAAAGTATCAAGGAATACTTCAAACACACCCCATAAACCTTGTTTAACAGGTTCACGAGTTTCAGATGCGCTGTGTGCGATAACTGAAGAACCAAGACCTGCTTCGTTTGAGAAAACACCTCTTGCCATACCTTTTTGAATAACTTGTGCAAATGCATAACCAGCAATACCACCAACGGCTGCTTTATAACCAAAAATATTTTTGAAGATTAAAGAAAATGCTTCAGGAATAGCAGTAACGTTCATAAAGATACCAGTAATTGATAGCGCTAAGAAAATTATAGTCATAAATGGAACAAGTATTGATGCAACCTTACCAATTCTTTTGATACCACCGATAATAACTAATGCAGTAATAACGGCAACTACAATACCTATAATAAGTTTAACCATAGTTGGGTCCATAGTAGTATTTAATGAACCTGCAATAGTTGATGAAATTTTGTTCGTTTGAACACCACTCATACCAACTGCTGCTATCATACAGAATACTGCGGCAATATAGCCAAGCCATTTCCAACCTAAGCCCCTGTCAATATACCAGAAAGCACCACCAGAGAAGTTGCCTTTCTTATCCTTCTTTCTATAGTATAAACCTAAAACGTTTTCGCCATAGTTAGTAACCATACCAAAGAAAGCAGAAATCCACATCCAGAAAACTGCACCAGGTCCACCAGTTAAAATAGCAGACGTTGTACCGATAATGTTACCAGTACCTACCGTACCTGAAATTGCTGAACAGAAAGCTTCAAATTGTGAAATTGAGTTTTCCTTCTTTTCTTTCTTTTGTTTTTTACCAATTGACTTTATCGTAGGAACGATTGTTGACCTAACAGAGTCACCAAACTTTCTTACTTGAAGCACTTTTGTTCTAATAGTTAAAAGTAAGCCTGTACCTAAAATAAGGATAATCATAGGCCAACCCCAAACTACACCATTTACCGCGTTATTAACCTTTTCAATAACCGCAATAATCTTGTCCCACATATTAAATTCTCCTTTAGTAAATTTAATAAAAAAAGAGCTAAACAATAAGTTTAACTCCGCGCACAGTACAATACTCGCCACGTTTTACGAAAACGCAACAAATATTAAAACATAGCTCCGTCCTTTTGCCTGAGAGATTTTCGTTTAATAAAAACGCATTGCCCCTTCGGCAGCCTTAATGACTTCTCCGGAGTGCTATCAAAATACAGTTCCTGTTTTATAAAAAACACCTGAGAGTGTTACTCCTTCGGTCATTCCTTTAGGGAATATCTCCTGCATTTATCAAATAGCTCTTATTTATTTTTTAACATTATACAACTTTATACAAAAAAAGACAAACAAAAAAAGGCTGTTTTTCAAGCCTTTTTCAAGTTTTTTTAATTTTTTCTTCTATTTCTTTAATAGTTTCAGTTTGTAAATTGTTAAGTCTATCAAAATTCATATTTTTAATATAAAACTTTTCAACTGCTAAATGCGCTTTTTTTGCCTTTTCTAAATAATATTTTGCCTTTTTTATAAAAAATGCAATTTGTTTTTCATTTTGCTCTATAAGTTTTCTTTTTTCATCAATAGGCTCAACGTACACTTTTTCTTTTATTAAAACGTCTATGCTTTCTATATACAAACTTTCTATTAAAGAACTATCTAAAACATCGCAAAAAACGGTAACGTCAACCCCTAAGTTTAATAACTTTTTCAAAAGAACTTTTAAGGTTAATTGATTTTGCGCTTTATTCCCTTCAATATAAACTATTTCTTTATAATCATTTTCCCTTTCAAAAGAATTATCTTCTACTCCTATTGATTTTGAAAAAAGTTTTCTTTCCCTACCCTTTTTTACGCCAAAATCAAGTCCTTTTAACTTCAAACTTGCAATAAGTTGTTCCGTTTTAATTATAACTTCTTTATCATTTACTTCACTTACAAGCGTTTTGTTGTTTAAATCATATAACACACCTGCACCGTTTATATATTGATTAGCAATTTTATAATAATTTTTCTTTTTACTTAAGTTCTTTTCAATTTCCGTTTTGTTTTTTATAATATTTTCGCTAATAAAGTCGCCTACGTTTAATATTTTGCCATTTACCCCTACCATAGAAACTTCCATAACGTGTGGATTAGTTCCATCTACTATTGCAATATTATAATCTTTAAGCCTTACACCGTCTAAACTATTTTTATCAAACGAACAATGAAAATACTCAATATTTAGTCCTTTGTTATAAAAATATTCCCCTACTTTTTTAATAAAAGTGCTCTTCCCTGTACCCGCACCACCTTTAAGCACGTAGGTAAAGCCACTAAACCTATCATCTATTATATTGTCTGAAAAATTCACAAATCCATCTTTAGTGTTTGATGCAAAAAAATAACGTTTAATTTCCATTTTTGTTTTCCTTTTTTGTTTTTCACATATTTTTATTTACCTTTATATAATATTGTATGAGAAATTTATTTGATTATTTCATTGATTTAAGTGATAAAAGAACTGAACTTATAAAAGAGTATTTAATTTCTAAAGGCGAAAGGGTTTTTCCGTACGAAAAAGGAATTAAAGCAAATAAAAATAGTGTTTTTATATTTCCCCCTGCTAAAAAATTTTTAGTTAATGAAGTTGTCGCTTTACCTAACGATATTATTCTTTTTGCAGGGAACGTAACAAATGAAGTTAAAAATTTGTTTAACCAAAAAAATATAACCTACTACAACTTTTTAGAAGATGAAGATTTTACTTACAAAAACGCAATTTTGACGGCAGAAGGCACACTTTCTATTATTCTTTCAAAAAGTAATAAGTCTATTTTTGATAAAGAAATTTTGATTTTAGGGTTTGGTAGAATAGGTAAAGCCCTTGCCCTTTTCCTTTCAAAACTTGGCGTAAAATTTAGCGTTGCCACCTTTAATAAAAAAGAATTTGACGATAGTATTATTTATACTGAAGATAGATTTTTTGAAAAAGATTTTGTAAAAGTAATAGAAAAATACGAAGTTATAGTTAACACTATACCTAAAGAGATTTTTAGTTTTGAAGATATTAAAAAAATAAACAAAGACACTCTTTTTATTGAACTTGCGTCTATACCTTGTATCAATGAAAGTTTAGAAAAAAATTTTATTTATGAACACGCACGTAGTTTGCCACAAAAAACTACACTTATTAGTGCTACTAACATCATCATCTATCAACTGGAGAAAAAATTATGGAAAACACGGTAATTAAAAAAATTGGCGTTGGAATAACAGGCTCTTTTTGTACGCACGACAAAATACTTAACGAAATTGAAAAACTTATAAGCAAAGGATATGAAGTTTTACCAATTATAACTGATGCCGTTAAAAATACGGATACAAGATTTGGTACTGCAAAAGATTTTATTAATAAATTAGAAAAAATTACAGCAAACAAAGTTGTTGATAATATTGTAAAAGCAGAACCTATAGGACCAAAAAACCTTATAGATATACTTTTAATTGCCCCTTGTACTGGAAACACGCTTTCAAAACTTGCAAACGCTATAACGGATAACGCCGTGCTTATGACTGCTAAAGCACACGTTAGAAACAATAAACCACTTGTTGTTGGAATTTCAAGCAACGATAATTTAGGGCTTAATTTTAACAACCTTGCAAAACTACTAAATAGCAAAAACGTTTATTTTGTTCCTTTTGGGCAAGACGACCCTACAAATAAACCAAAGTCGTTAATTTGCAACTGGAATTTAATTGAAGAAACTTTGCTTTCTGCTATGAATAAAGTTCAACTACAACCTTTGTTTTTAAAATAAAAAAACGGTAGAATTTTCTACCGTTTTTAGTTTTTTAATTAGTTTTTGTTACTGTGAATAGGTGCAGGAATTCTTCCACCACGAGAAATAAATTTTTCTGCACTTTCATTACTTGTTTTAATGATAGGCGCAAAACCTAAAAGACCACCAAATTCTGCTTCTTCGCCGTCCTTTTTGTTATATACAGGAACAACTCTTACAGCAGTTGTTTTATTGTTTACAACGCCAATTGAGGCTTCATCTGCGATAATTGCAGAGATTGTTGATGCAGGTGTGTCCCCTGCGATTGCTATCATATCCAAACCAACGCTACAAACTGCAGTCATTGCTTCTAACTTATCAAGTGATAAAGAACCCTTTCTAACGGCTTCTATCATACCGATATCTTCACTTACCGGAATAAACGCACCAGAAAGACCACCGATATGGCTACTTGCCATTACGCCACCCTTTTTAACTGCATCGTTAAGAAGAGCAAGACAAGCCGTTGTTCCGTGACAACCTACTGAAGATAAGCCCATTTCTTCTAAAATATGAGCAACGCTATCCCCTCTAACTGGAGTAGGTGCTAAAGATAGGTCAACGATACCAAAAGTTGCGCCTAATTCTTCGGCTGCTTCCCTTGCAACTAATTCGCCAACTCTTGTAATCTTAAACGCAGTTTGCTTAACAACTTCTGCAACAACAGTACAGTCACCGTCTTTTACACGTTCAAGCGCACACTTTACAACACCTGGCCCACTAATACCAACGTTGATGATTGCATCGCCTTCACCTACACCGTTAAACGAGCCTGCCATAAATGGATTGTCTTCAACTGCGTTAGCAAATACTACAAGTTTTGCACAACCTATACTGTCTCTATCTTTTGTGATTTCTGCCGTTTTCTTTACGATTTCACCCATAAGTTTTACGGCGTCCATATTTATACCTGCTCTTGTTGAGCCTATGTTAACTGATGAACAAACTCTATCAGTCGTACTTAAAACGTAAGGAATTGTATCAATAAATTCCCTTTCCCTTTCGGTCATACCCTTTTGAACTAATGCTGAATATCCACCAACAAAGTCAATACCAATTTCTTTTGCGGCCTTATCAAGCGCACGGGCAATTTCAATATAACCACCTGAAGATGCACCAATTAAACTAACAGGTGTAACTGATACTCTTTTATTAACGATAGGAATACCATACTTTTCAGCAATTTTATCCCCTACTATTTTTAATCTACCCGCTCTTTTCATTACCTTATCGTAAACTTTTTGAGCAGTTAGTTCTTTATCTTCCGTAATACAATCAAATAAAGATAAATGCATTGTTATCGTACGAATATCCAAATGTTGTTCTTTTATCATTTGAATAGTTTGTACTATTTCGTTCATATTAAGCATTTTTATTTCTCCTAAATTCTATGCATTGAATTAAAAATATCTTCGTGTTGAATACGAATATCAACACCAAGTTTTTCAGCAACTACTGCTAACTTTTTGTTAACGCTTTCTACCGTTTGGTCTTTAGATAGTTCTACCATCATTACCATAGTAAAATATTCGTCTTGCATGATTGTTTGAGAAATATCTAAAATGTTAATGTCATTTTCAAATAATACTCCTGAAACTGTTGCAATAATACCTTTTTTATCTTTTCCAATAACTGAAACTATTGCTTTCATCCTTTTTCTCCATAAGTTTTTTTTAATTTTAACATACATACAAAATATAATCAACCTTTTACCAAGGTTTTAACAATTTTATTTTCAAAAACATATAGATACATTGATACCTTCTTTTAGTACATATTTTTTAGGAGGTAATTTATGAGTTGTTTTAACTTTAATTGTTTAAATAGAAATAATTGTGGTCAGTCAAACTGTCCAAGATATATTCAAGGCCCTACCGGTCCACAAGGTCCAAGAGGGCTTATAGGTCCACAAGGTGCTACCGGTGAACCTGGTCCACAAGGCCCACAAGGTATCCAAGGCCCAGTTGGTCCTGTTGGTCCTATTGGTGCAACTGGTCCTATTGGTCCACAAGGTCCAACTGGTGCTACCGGTCCACAAGGTCCTCAAGGTATTCAAGGTCCAGTTGGCCCACAAGGCCCTGTTGCTACCGATATTATTGCAAATTTCTTAAACGATAGTACGGGTGTTTTAGCGATAGGAAGTGATATTCCGCTTGAAGACTATATTAACCTTAGTGATGGCGATATAACACACGTTACTGAATCCCCTGATTTAACTTTTACAGAAGGTTATTATTTGGTTTCATACTCTGCTAACGCTACGGCTACCGCTGACGGAAACATAGGTATCGCTATGTATATAAACGACGTTGAACTTCCTGCAAGTGAAAGTTTAACCGACTCTTTAAACGGCAATTTAGCAAAGTCATATTTAATTAACGTTACTGACGGAACGGTTATCAATTTTGAAACTATCGGTACTGTAACAGGAACGATTAACGACTTAAGCGTTGTAGTAAGAAAACTTTATACTGAATAAACAAAAAAGGTGTCTTTTTTAGACACCTTTTTAATTACATATTATCTTTTAATAAAAAATTGCTATCAAGTTCTTTTGTTCTAAAAGAAATTTTCAACCATTTATACACGAATATTAGTAGCACCCCTACCCCTATGAAAATAAATGATTGTACTTGTGATGGAGAAAAGAACCCTGCACCACCACGATAGTCCGTTCTTAAAAATTCTATAACAAATCTCCAAACACCGTAACCGATTAAGTAAACTTGTGGTATTATTGTAACTTTTTTGAAATAAAGAACTGAACAAAGGGCAAATAAAGCGAACAAGAATAATGCTTCATACAATTGAATTGGTACGTAATAACCGTCAGCAGAGCCACCTGGTTCCATAAATATTCCACCGAAAACGTATTCCGTACCTAAGTACTTTCCGTGGCAACAACCGGCAAATAAACAGCCTATTCTACCAAATGCGTGTGCAATTAAAATACAAAGTGGCGCTACCGTTATTATCGTTAAAAAATATTTTAAATGTAGTCCCTTATTTTCTTTTCTAAAATAAAAATGACCAACACCAAAATAAAGACCGATACCACCTATTATTCCACCAACAAAGCCACCCATTGCAGTTATACCTGCGTCTTTGAAGTTAAAGCCAAGGTCAGGGTGTGCTAAATAATCGTAAAAAGCTTGGAATAGTTTTGCAAAGAAAAAGCCGATTATTATTGCAAAAAAAGCAATAACAAACATAAAGTCTTGTACTTTTGTATCTATCTTTCTTTTATCTGTATAAATTCTAAACACGGCAAGACAACAAAGAATACCTATTGCTATACATATGCCGTATGGGTAAATTTTTACAGTTTCCCCAAACAAATTAAATTTTAATAAAGGATGATTATACATTTTTTACCTTCTTTTTTTTCTTTTTTAATTACTTTTTAATTTTAACTTATTTTTTTATAAAAATCAAGACTTTATTGTATAATATATATTTGCATAATCAAAAAAAGCAGTAAAATTACTGCTTTTTCTTTATTTTCTAAAAATTCCTTTGTTGTACTTTTTGATTGCGCATAAACTTATTGTTATACCTACGGCAAAGCCAACTGCTAAAATAGGTATGGCTACTATTCTAAGTATATCCATTTCTAAAAGCACTCCTGCACAATATAGACAAGAGAATAGAATAAAGCCGATACCAATTATTATCATACCAAGTCCAACTTTTTTGCCAAAAGGAATTATGTCTTCTTCAGCCACCCTATTTCTATGATAAGTGTGAAGCATTTTGATATTTCCTTTTGTGTTTAATATACCTATAATTATACAAACTATACCAAGAATACCTGTAACAATTTCTTCCATTTAATAACCTATTAAAAGAAAACGTCTCTTGCCTTGTCTTTAATTTCCTTTGATGCAATAAAAGGAATTCTAGTTGTATAACCGTTTTTAGCGGCAACAATTTGTTTTGTAGGCCATGAGAAGATTGCTTTATTCCAAGCATTGATACTGTCGTTATAAAGTTCCCTTGCGGCAGTAATTTCTCTTTGTAAATACATATTTTGTTTCATTGCATCTTCAATTTCTCTGTGAGCCTTTAGGTCAGGATAGTTTTCAAATGCAATACTAACGTTTTTAGAAATTTCATCAATTTGTGATTGAACTTCGTTTCTGGCTTCATCACTTGCGCCACTTCTATACTTTGCTATATTTTCAAAAGTCGTTTTGTCAAGATCAATTGCCTTATCAAGAAGTTTAGCGCAATTTTGTAAAACCATAACTCTTTGTTCTAAGTAGTTATCAATTTGTGATGCGTTTGTTTGGATTTTTTGTTCAAGTTGTTGGAAATAATTTTTTGCTTTAATTTTCTTAAATAAAAATATTACTCCAGGAATAATAAGCGGTACCCATAAAAGCACTTCAAAAATCTTTGAACCAACGCCAACAGTTGCCGGTATCTTTTTTGCGATAACGTTAGTATCAAGTCCTTCTTCCCTAATTTCTGGATTTAGTTCATCTAACATATTTGCCATAATTAAATTCTCCTTTTGTGTTTTTAATATTCAATCTTTTTTGCGACTAAGCCGTGATAGCAAACGCCACTTAAAGATTCGTTTTTTTGTTCAAACTTATCAATTTGCATACTGCTGTCTTTTGAAATTGGTATATATTCTAACCAAGGTACTGGAACGGCGTGCATACGACCGTCGCCACCAAAAACGGAAACAAATTCTACCCTTTCAACTGAGTAAAAAGATTTTGCAGTTACGTTAATTGTATCAATGCTACCGTCTTTACCTAAATAAGAAGTCTTAAGTATGCAAGGGGTAACGGTGTCTTCGTGCATAAAGGCGTTGTCGCCTATCGCATTAGCCATTACTTCGTGTTCATAATAAGTATAGTTTGTGTCGTAATCTTCAATTTCTTCTAAAGATGCGCAAGGCTCTTCTAAATAAGCAGGTACAGCCATTAACGGTGCAAAATCAAAGAATACCGACTTAAAGAACTCTTGGTTAAAGGTTATAAACTTGTTTTTAGCATCATCAACCGAATATGAATAATATTGTGATGCAGAAACGTTCATATCCCACTTTTGTGCGTGTTCACTAGTTATAACGTTAAGCCTTTTTATCTTTTCAAACTTAAAGTCGTCACCATAGTTGACTTGGTCAGTTATAAGGTCAACCGTGTTGTTTTGTGCAAGTGGAGTATACATAACCCTAAACTGAACTTCGTTATCACGGTTAGTTGCGTTAAATAATACGTCAAATTCAGTATTAGTCATTCCTTGGAAACGACCACCCGTTTCAAGCGCTTTTTCTGCCTTCTTTTTTAACTTCTTTTCACCCTTTTTTATCTTTCTTTCTAAAGCCCTTTCACTTAAGTCGTCAGCGTGTTCGCCTTGTCTACTAAAAGTAAGGTCGGGCGCTGCTTGTGAGCCGTATAAAAGATAGGTGTTTAAGTTATAAAAAGGTTTTGGTCTTACAATAGATGCGTGTAAGGTTTGCGTTCTAACCCTTGTTCTATAATGACCGTTGCTATCCCTATAACTTTCCGTCCAAGATATCGTTAAACTGCCGTGGTAGGTTTGACTACCCATATAATGCACTCTCTTTCTGCAAAACAAGAAAGGATTACCCATAAACTTACCGGAAATAGTATCTAACATTGAACTATCTTCCGTTTGAAAATCTATAAAATCGTGATGAGTTTTAAAAAGTTGTTCGTGTTCTTTTGTAAACCTATCTTCAAACACTAACTCTGGAATAGTTTTTTCAATCAACTTAAAAGGCGTATTATCATCAAAAAGACTATTAAGCGGTGCCATTTGTGATAGCGCTTCGTTATAGAATTTATCTGCCTTTTCCTGATGTTTTTCTTTTAACTTTTTTGCGTTTTTTATGTTAGGAATAATAACTAATCCAAGCAACAAACTAAAGCCAACTATTAAAACGGCAGGTATTACTATTGCTAAAACGTTAACGTCTATAATACCATATATAAGAGCCAAAGCAGATATTACAATTCCTATTATAGAAAGTACTTTTGATGCTTTATTTCTACCAAGCTTTTCATCAATCTTTTTTATAGTTGCCATTTCCTTTTCGTAACTTTTTACGGTAGCACGGTTCCCTGCAACGTCTATATTAGATTTTTCTAAAAGTTCGTTAAAAGCCTTTTCAGTATGTTCTAAATGTTCTTTTTTGCCTTGTTCGTTATAATACTTTAACGGTTCGTAAAGCTTCATCATAAAACCTTTTTTCTCCAGTGTTTTTATAAGTATATCACATAAAAAAGTGTTTGTCAATTTTGGATTTTATTAAAAAAGACAGTAAATTTTACTGTCTTTTAATATTAAAGAGTATTTATTCCTAAAACGGTATCAACAGGTAAGGTAAAGATTACTCCGTGAGCATCGGTATTTCCACCTGCTTTTTCCATAATCGCTTTCATAATACCGTCACGGCTTTCACGCTTTGCTACGATATAAACCATTTCCTTTTCTTCACTAATAGGAACGCCAAAGAAATTTGCCATCTCTGCCCCTGTGCCTTTTGCTTTTACCACGGTACCACCTTTTGCACCTGCTTCACGGGCGGCAGTCATAACTAACTCCGTATTACCTTTATCAACTATCGTTATTATTAAAACGTTTTTACTTAATTCTAAACTCATTTCTTCTTCCCCCTTCTTTTCTATTGGGTTTTCTCCTACAAAATATTTTAATGAAGAACTACCACCAACGCTATCTAATGGAACAAACACGGCAACGCCGTTACCTTGATTTGCTATACCCATTTCCATTACAAGCGCCGTTTTCAGTTCAACCAAATTTTCTTCTCTAACAAGCGTTCTTAGCATTACCTTTTCAGTATCTTCTAACCCTAAAAGACTTAAAGTACTTTCAGTTGCCGTACCGTTACAAAATACGCTTACTACGCTGTTTAATCCTTTTTTATGGAAAAAGTCAAGATAATCTTTTTCATCTTCTCTTTTAATAATTGCAATTAAATATTGTAAACCCTGCATAAAACTTCTCCTATTCGATAATTTCTTCGCTGGTTGATTCGACTTTTTCTGCTTTTTTGATTTTGTTCATCTTTAGTTTATAAACAAGACCAAGTATTTGTATAGTTATTAGTGGTGTCATTGCTACAAACGCAACTACGCCAAAACCTTCCGTTGCGATATTGCCACCAACTGCTTCGCAAAAACCTAATGCTAACGGCATTAAAAAACTTGCAGTCATTGCCCCTGACGCTACGCCACCAGAGTCAAACGCTATTGCCGTGAACATTTCTGGAACGACAAAGGTTAGAACTAATGATATTAAATAGCACGGTATTAAAAAATACATAATAGGAATACCTAATAGTATTCTAAGCATCGCAAGTCCTATTGAAAAACTTACGCCTATCATTAAACTTATTGATAGTGCTTTTTTAGGAATAGTACCTGAAGTTAGTTCAAAAACTTGTTTTGTTAAAACGTGAACGGCTGGTTCTGCCGCTACTACGAAAAAGCCTATAACCATACCGATAGGAACGATTATCCAGTTATATGAAAGGTTTCCTATTGCACTACCTAAATAACTACCAACTGATAAGAACCCTACGTTTACACCCGTTAAGAATAAAACTAAACCAATGTAAGTGTATAGAACACCTATTAGTATTTTTGCGATATTTTGTTTTGTTAATTTTGCGCCAAAAAGTTGGAAGATAAAGAAGAAGGCAACTATAGGAAGTAATGCTATAAACACTTCTTTCATATATTCAGGAAGGGCTATGCCAAATAATTTTATTAACTCTTGTGAGTTTGAAACCGTTATCATTTCTTTCGTAGGGATTTCAATACTTACAGGCTTAAAAATTATTCCTAAAATCATTACGGCAATAATAGGTCCTATTGAACAAAGTGCCGTTAAACCAAAACCGTCAGTTCCGTCTTTACTATCATTTTTAATAGATGCTATACCCGTACCGATTGCAATAATAAAAGGTACGCTCATTGGTCCAGTCGTTACCCCACCAGAGTCAAATGCAAGTGGTATAAATGCTTTTGGTACGAAAAAACTTAAAACAAAAGCAGTTATATAGAAAAATATCAATAAATATGATAGTTTAATCTTTAACACCACTCTTAAAACGGCTATAACTAAAAATACGCCAACACCTACGCCTATTGTTATTATTAACACCCAAGGTCCTATAGTTTTTGCAAGTTGACCTGCTAAAACTTGTAAGTCAGGCTCTGAAATTGTAATCAATACGCCAACTATAAAGCATATAAACATAATTAGCCATATTTTTTTAGTTTTTACAACCGAAGCACCTACGTATTCACCTATTTTCGTCATAGCAGTATCAGCACCTAAAGTAAAAAAGCCCATACCGACTACAACTAAAAATACACCAAGTAAAAAGGCTAAAAATAGCCCACTATCCATAGGTGTTATTGTAAAACAAAGAAGTAAAACTATACCTGCTATCGGTAAAACAGAAAGGCACGCTTCTTTAACTTTTTCTAATATAATGGTCTTATCGTTAGCCAAAAAAATGCGTTTTTTCATAGTCTTCCTCCTTGTTTTTATTTCTAGTAAAGTATATCAACTTTTTTATTTTTTGTCAATGTTAAAAGTTGTTAATATATAAACAAAAAGAGTGCTTTCTTTTATAGAAAACACTCTAATTTTTATAAAAATTAAATTTCTTCAATTTTAATAATGTTTGTCGTTCCTGACTTACCAGGCGTTGTACCACCTGTGATAACTAACTTGTCGCCCTTTCTTAAAGATAAAACGTCTTTAACGGTGTTCTTTGCCATATAGAAAAGAACGTCTGTTGAAGTAAAGGTTTCACAAATTTCTGGTATAACACCCCAAGAAAGCGCAAGTTTACGCCACGTTTTTTCGTTAGTTGTTAAACCTACGATAGGAACAGGTGGACGGAATCTTGAAATCATTCTTGCAGTAGTTCCTGAAAGTGAACAAACGGCAACTGCCTTTGCGTGAACGTCTATTGCCATACCACAAGTTGAGTGTGAAATAGCGTCCATCGTATTGCTAATGCTAAATTCCGTTTTATAGAAAAGTTTTTCGTAATCAATATTGTTTTCAGCAGTTTCAGCAATTTTTGCCATTGTTTTTACCGTTTCAATTGGGTATTTACCGGCTGCCGTTTCCCCTGATAACATTATTGCACTAGTACCGTCGTAAACTGCGTTTGCTACGTCTGATATTTCTGCACGGGTTGGTCTTGGTTTTGTTACCATTGATTCAAGCATTTCCGTTGCAGTAATAACACGTTTACCAAGCATTATACATTTTGAAATAAGTTGTTTTTGAATTGCAGGTAAACATTCAAAAGGAATTTCTACACCCATATCGCCACGGGCTACCATAATGCCGTCGCAATATTTAGCAATTTCTTCAATATTATCTACGCCTGATTGATTTTCAATTTTAGCGATAAGTTCAATATCGTCCGCTTTTAATTCTTTTAAGTAGTTTCTAACGTCAATTAAGTCTTGCGCAGTTGAAACGAAAGAACAAGCAATATAATCAATGCCGTGTTCAACACCAAACTTAATGTCGCACTTATCTTGCTCAGATAAATATTTTTGATGTAAAACTTTGTTAGGGAAACTCATACTCTTTCTATCAGAAAGCGTTCCACCGTTAATTACCTTACATATTATATCGTTATTTTCAATCTTTTCAATTTCAAATGAAAGTAAACCGTCGTTTAATAAAATCGTATCGCCTACTGATAATTCTTTGTGAAGTTCAGGATAACTAACTGATACAATCTTTTCATTGCCAACAACTTCGTTAGTAGTGAAAGTAAATTTATCACCTGATTTTAATTCTATCTTTTTATTTTCAAAAGTCTTAATACGATATTCAGGACCTTTCGTATCAAGCATAATTGCGATAGGAAGTTTAAGTTCGGTTCTAACTTCTTTTATATATTCAATTCTTTGTTTATGTTCTTCGTGCGTGCTGTGAGAAAAGTTAAGACGCGCTACGTTCATACCTGCTTTACATAAACCGTAAATAATTTCTTTAAATTCACTTGCAGGGCCAATTGTACATACAATTTTTGTCTTTCTCATTCTATATACGTCCTTATAAAATTTTATATCTGGTAAAAAGTCCAACTTTCACCTGTATAAATATAACACATATTCTTTTTTAATGTCAATTTTATAAATATAAAAAAATTATCTTTTTAAAATTTTTTTTGTAAAAAAAGCACTTGAATTTTCAAGTGCTTTTAATTTTATTTTTTATTCTTCTTCATCTTGTTTTTTAGGTTCTACTAAAACGGTTAATTTAGTAACCCTTTCTTCATCCATATCTGCAACGATAACGAATAAATTTTCATACCTAAAACTATCACCTACGTGTGGGTCGGCTTCAAGCATTTCAATAGCCCAACCACCCATTGTTTGGTATTCACACTCAAAGTCGTTTGGTTTATTAAACTCAATTTCTTCAAAGAAGTCGTCAATGTTCATTTCACCAACAACGTCGTAAGTGTTTTCCCCTGTAGGGCAACATTCTTTAACGATAACGTCAGTATCGTCCCAACTATCACCAACAAGTTCCTCTAAAATATCTTCCATTGAAACTACACCAAGCGTACCACCAAATTCATCAATAACGATTGCTAGGTGCATTTTGGCTTCTCTTAATTTTTTAAGAGCAACCGGTAATTTCATTGTTTTATGAAGTTTGCAAGGTTTTAATAAAAGTGAACGTATATCAGGCTTTTCAGTATCAAGCGTTGCTTTATAATAACGGCTAAGTGATACTATACCTATTACGTTGTCAATACTATCTTCATACACGGGAATACGCGAATATTGACTTGCATCAGATAGAATTTTTATCATTTCTTCTTCGTCATCAATATCAATTGCAGTCATATCTATACGAGGAGTCATAATTTCTTCAATAGTAGTGTCGCCAAAGTCAAGTGTTGATTGAAGTAAATCACTTTGTTCTTCATCAATAACACCTTCTTCTTCAACCGTGTCAATAATAGACACAAGTTCTTCTTCCGAAACGGTTGGCTCATCATCTTTATGGTCTTTACCCCAAATTTTACGAAGTACGAAAATTAAACCCATAACGATAAAAACTATTGGTGATAAAATAATTGTTAAAACCTTTGTAGGAATTGCAACAAATTTTACAACTTTATCAGCATTTTGTTTAGCCAAAATTTTTGGTATTATTTCCCCAAAAATTAAAATTATAATAGTTACAAGTATCGTAGTAATGGTCGTTGCTAAAGCAATATTATCTTTTGTAAATAAATTCATTACGATAAGCGTACTGCAAGTTGATATTGCAATATTCGCTAAGTTGTTACCAATTAAAATTGTTGATAACGCTACGTGGAATTTTTCAATAATACCGTAAGCAATTTTTGCCGTTTTACTGCCACCTTCTGCAGCACGGCGAAGTCTCATTTTGTTGGCAGAGTTAAATGCAATTTCTGAAGCAGAGAAGTAAGCAGATAAACATATCATTATAAAAATAACAAGGTATGCCCACCACATTTTAGCAAAATGTTCAGCGAAAGTCATTATTCCACCTCCTTGCTTACTTCAGCCTCTTTTAAGGCTAAAAGGTCTTCTTCATCAAGAACGTGAACGATAACTTCTAAAACTTTGTCTTCTTCAACTGTTTCTGCAGTTATTTCTAAATTATCGTAAATAAATGATTCTTCTTCAACCGGTAAATGACCAAGCGTTTCTAAAATAAAAGAAAGTATTGGTTTTGCGGCTATTTGTCTTGGTGCAGGGCCTATACCCATTCTTTCGTAGGCGTTACCTACTAACATACGGGTATTAACCATATATTTATTACCACCAAGTGATTGGAAGTTTTGGTCAACTACGTCTTCTTCATCAAAAATTTCACCAACTAATTCTTCCAAAATATCTTCAATCGTTACAAGACCAACAACGTTATTTTCTTCATCTTGAACGATTGCCATTTGTATCTTCTTTTGGCGCATTTCCGTTAATAAGTCGTCAATCATAACCTTTTCTTGTATAAAATAAGGTACTGTCATAACTAAACGAACACACGCTTTTGGATTTTTATGGTATTCTTTTAAGAAAGTACGAACTCTTAAAATACCAACTATTTTACCCCCTTCTTTTACAGGAAGGCGAGAATAATTTGTTTGTTTGATTTTTTCTAAAACGCTTTCTAATCCACAATTTATATCAATGAAATCAATGTCCTTTTCCATAGTCATAATTTCATCAACGGTAGTTTTGTCAAATTCAAGCGCTGACTTTAGCATATCGCCTTGTTCTTCATCAAATACACCTTCTTCTTCGGCTGTTTCAATAATTTCTTCAAGTTCGTCTTCACTAATTGTAGGTTCAACTTCCTTTCTAGAAAAAAGTTTTGATACACCTTTTGATATTAAGTTAAAGAAGGCTGCAAACGGTGTTAATATTTTCATAAAGAAACGAAGTGAACCTTGGAAAAATAATGAAACCGATTCACTACGGTCGTTTGCAAAACTTTTTGGTATCATTTCACTAAACAAGAAAATGATTACCGTACTACAAACTGAACATATCATTGAAAAGGCAAAAGAATCTAAAAATTCTGGTGGTTTATTAAACGCCACTTCAAAAATTTCAGTTGCAAGTATTGTGAAGACAGATGCACCAACTATCTTTGTAACGTTGTTACCGATAAGTAAGGTTGTTAATGCTTTGTCAAATTTGTTAAGAACGTTCATAACGCCCTTTGCTTTTTTGTTCCCATCATCTGCTAACGTTTTAATTTTAATTTTGTTAACTGCTGAAAAAGAACTTTCAGTTGCGGCAAAATATGCGCCACCTATAATGCAAATAAAAAATACGATCCATAAGGGTATACTCTCGGGACCCATAGAAAAAACCAACTCCTTTTTGTTAAAAATTCTTTTTATTATACATTTTTATAATACACTAGCAAATATTTTAGCATTTTTTGTAGTTATTGTCAAGCAAACTAAGGCAACACACTATGTAGTATATTTTAACTATTATTATTTATTCTAAATAAAAAAAGAGCAAGTTTTTTGCCCTTTTTGCCTATTTTATATTTCCCTTTTTTATATTGCTTTTAAGAATTTCATCCGTTTTTTCAAACAGTTTTTGTGAGCCTAGCGCCGTTTTTGACTGTCTTTTATAAACTTGCTCGGCTTTTATATCGTGCAGTTTCCAATCAAGCCCGTTATTGCTATCGTTTAACATTAAAGGTTGAAGGTTGTCCATTGCGTGGGCAAACTTTGACTCTGGTGTTTCATATGCTTCAAACTCATCAAAAAGAGATATAAACTCTTCTTTTTGGTCTTCAGGTAAAATAGAAAAAATGCGTTCTTTTGCCTTTTCTTCCCTTTCCTTTTGAGTTTTTAAGTTTTCCGTATCGTAAACGTAAGTATCACCTGCATCAATTTCCACTATATCGTGAACTAAACACATCATTATAACGCGTGAAATATCAACCTTTTCGTTAGAATATTCTTTTAATAAATATGCCATTAAAGCCATATGCCAAGAATGTTCTGCATCATTTTCATTTCTACCGTTATTAGATAAATGCGTTTGGCGATAAACGTTTTTTATTTTGTCAATCTCTAAAGCAAAAGCAAGTTGCTTTTCTAATCTATCCATAAAACACCTTTTTAATTTTGATAATTTTATTTTATCACTTTTTTACCTAATTTTCAAGCAAAAAAGAAAGCATCTTATTAACAAAAAAACCTAAACCAAAACTGGTTTAGGTTTTTTGCTATTAATATAATTTACTAATTACTTCTTTTCAAAACCGAACTTATCTGCTAATGCAGAGTCAGTTTTTCTAACAACGTCGTATACGGCATCTTCAGCATCAGTAATGTTAAACGTACAATTTGTCATAGTTACGTTATCAGCTGACCTGTAAATGAAATAAGCAGTATAAGTAGTATCAAGAACCATATCTAATGAAACTTCATTTAACGTAATTAAAGTACCTGCGTTGTTATCAATAAGAGCACCACCGTTTACTTTGAATTTAGCAATATCAATTTCAACTTTGTTTAGCACAAGAGCATCACAACCACCTTGAGTAACTAATAATCTAGTACCAAAAACTACGTCATCTGCCGTGCTTAATTTTACGTCTTCTAACGCAACGTCTGCATAAGCTTTAACTGCAGTTTTTGTACCAACTGCAATTTCACCGTTTTTAATAGTTAATGGAGCATAAGTTAAAAATGCTTCACTACTACCGTTGTTTGTTAAAGTATAGCCGTTTAGGTCAATAATAATATCTTTTCTAACTTGTACAGAAGAAGTAATTGCGATATTATCAGTTAAAACAACTTTTTCAGCAGTTTTAACAGCATCTGTAAGTTCTTTTACAGTTGCAACGAATTGAACGTTGTCGTTCTTTTCAAAACCGAACTTATCTGCTAATGCAGAGTCAGTTTTTCTAACAACGTCGTATTCATAACCTGTTGCATCAACAATATAGAAATCACAATTTGTCATAGTTACGTTATCAGCTGACCTGTAAATGAAGTAAGCAGTATAAGTAGTATCAAGAACCATATCTAATGAAACTTCATTTAACGTAATTAAAGTACCTGCGTTATTATCAATAAGAGCACTAGCGTTTACTTTGAATTTAGCAATATCAATTTCAACGTTGTTTAGTACAAGAGCACCACAACCACCTTGAGTAACTAATAATCTAGTACCAAAAACTACGTCATCTGCCGTGCTTAATTTTACGTCTTCTAACGTAACGTCTGCATAAGCTTTAACTGCAGTTTTTGTACCAACTGCAATTTCACCATTTTTAACTGTTAGTGAAGCATAAGTTAAAAATGCTTCAGAAGTACAGTTGTTTGTTAAAGTATAACCGTTTAGGTCAACAACAACGTCGTTTTTAACGTTAATACCCTTTTCAAGTATAATATCGTTTGCTAAAATTACGTTATGTACGTTCTTATATTTGTTCATTTGGTTGAAAGCAACGTCATAAAGTTCATTACCAGTAGTTACAACTTTTACGTTTGCAACTGCAGTAAAGTTACTGAAGTTGTCAGTTGCAAGTACGATATCCCCTGTTTTTGCATCATAATAATATTCATCAGCACTATCTACTTCGTTAACACTTGCTACAGGAGTCATTAAAACACCTTCGTGGAATAATGTAACTGATACTGGTTTATCAGGGAAGTAGCCTTTTAAAGTAACAAGAATAACACCTGTGTTGTCATCTGCTACTTCTGGAATATCAATGTTAAGTGCTACGGCATCTTCACCAAATTGGAAATTGCCTACGTTAGCATCTGCTTCAGTTACGTTTAATGATAAAGTAGTTTCACCGTCAACTAACTTAGTACCTGTAGGAACTTCTGCCTTAGTACCATCTACTGAACCTACCGTTTTATCTTCAACAGTCATATTAGTAGCATCTACAACTACTTCTTCTTTAGCGAATACTTCGTCAACTGTATCAGCGTTACCTTGAACGGCTTGAACTAAAATAGTAAAGCCACAAGTTTTTTCCATATATTCTACACCAGAAACGCCTTCAGGGAAAATTACTGAAACAGCAACTGTTTCACCATCAGTACCTGGGTTAAGTTTAGCCCAAGGAGTTGCAGTTTTGCCTTTATATTCAGTATTATCTACAGTTACTTCAAGCGCATCAAATAAAGTTGCGTCTGAATTAGCCGTATTTTGAATAAGAGTTCTATATTTTACCATTACGCTACTGTTGTTTTGTACGTTTACGTTGAACTTAATTCCATCGCCTGGAACAATGTTTGTAAGCGTAACGTCGCCATTAGCGATTGCTACCGTACCACCAACACTAAAAGTTGCGTTATCGTTAAAAGCAGTCCAGTTAGTATCTAATGACTTATATTCTGTGTCGCTTATATCAGCAACAACTTCTACTTTACCAGAAGTAACGGCAATGTTAACCTTACTTTCAGAAGTAAATAATGCATAAGTTGCACCAGCAACAAGACTTACGCAAAGCATAATTGTCAAAATTGC
This sequence comes from Clostridia bacterium, assembly GCA_017508485.1. Taxonomy (GTDB): domain Bacteria; phylum Bacillota; class Clostridia; order Christensenellales; family Borkfalkiaceae; genus SIG381. The sequence goes on from JAFVYV010000008.1 coordinate 50,689, forward strand.
AGATACAATTATATTTCTTTTTAACGTCTTTTTCATAATTTCATCTCCTAATCAATATTTTACACGTTTGTTTTTTGTGTTGCGTTTACTAATAAATCAAACTTAACTTCTTTATTTTGTGCATCGTTGTTTGCATCAGCGTGTATAAATTCAACTTTAATAGTAAATTCTTTTGCTAGGTCGTTCTTTGCCATAGTTTGCGCTAAAATAATTGCTTTGCCATCTACGGCAAAAGTATCAAGCGTACCCATATCTATATCATCAAGGTATATCTTAATTTGTTTAGCAAGGTCTACGTCGCCACTAGTAAGTTTAATAATAACGTCGTAGTTAAATGCAACGTCACCGTTGTTCGTTAACTTAAATTTTGCTTGATAACTTGAGCCTGGTACTATCTTTTCATTGTTAGCAATACCAAAAGCATTTGTTTGTGCTGTATTTGTGTTAGTAAAGTCAACTACAGTCGTATCAGGATTAGTAGTAACTAAATAACCAGTTTCCGTATCAAGATAGGTCTTTATAAGACTGATTCTTTCAAACTTTACTTTTAAAGTTCCCGCCGTCAAATGGTTTTCAACTTTAGCACTATCGCTCCATAACGCAAACGTACCACCAACAATTGTCGCTACACATAATAGCATCATTGTGCACGACATAAGTAGGGTTCCAATTTTGCTTTTACCCATTTTTTTATCTCCTTAAATTTTTCTAGTTAAATTAAAACGCTAAAATACAAAATTATTGTGCGTTTTCGCGTTTTTGCTTACGACGAATTTTTGCTTGTTCTTTTCTATAAGCTCTTTCTTCTTCAATTGCTTTTACTGCGATATCAATACTATCTTTAACTGCTGTAAACGCAACTTCATCAACAACTTTAATTGTTGCAGGAGCATGTTTCATTGCAACCTTGTTATCTGCTACGTAAGTTTTGAAAGTTAGGTTAGGAATAACAAGTTCACAAACGATAACGCCACGTTTAATTTTTAATCTAACAAGGCGGTTTTTACCAACTTTGTATTCTTCATAACTTTCGTTCTTAAATCTCTTGCTACCTTCTACTGCCATAGCGTATTTTACTATTTCATCATAGTAGCCCTTGTGTTCTTGAGAAAGTTCTAAGTACTTTTCTTCAAGTGTTTGCGTTGCCGTAGAGAAAACAACTGCTGAATCATCGTTAACTTCAGTTGTAGCAACTTCTTCAACTGCGATAGGTTCGCAAACAGTTTCTTTAACAACTGGCTTTTCTTCTACCACAATACGTTCTACTATTTGGTTGTCGTTTTTCTTTTGGCGACGTTCTCTTTCAGAAATTAAAAGGTCACGCGCAATAACGAACATGCAAAAGATACCCATTAAAATAGCCATAATTATAAATACGTATACTAATTCTGCCATTTTACATCCCTCCTATATAAATTTTTTTATTTTTTGTTTATTATAAATCGCCTTCAGTATCAGTTTTTACACCATTTTCTGAATTCGTTTTATCCTTGTTTTGCAGTTCTGCAAGTTGACGTTTTAATTCTTCTATCTCGTCTGCTTGTTTTTTACTTTCTTCTTTTAACTTTGATTGCTTTTCTTTACCAAACAACCTAAAAATTTTAATTAGTTCAAATGCGATAATTATAAGACAAGGTATAATTATCAAACATACTATACCAACGTTTGACTTAAAGGCATAAACAAGTAGTCCTAAAACGTAACTTTGACCCGTTACCTTACCTATAACGTAGTTTAGACTATCTTCTTCAGAAGTGTCTATTATTTGTTCTGCTAGGTTAGTTGTAGACCCTTTATTGTCCCCTTTAAGAGTTATTGTATAGCCACCGTTTTTATTTTCTTCAATATCAATAATACGGTGAGTTATAGTTTCTTGCTTATCGTAAAAATACTTAAAGGTTAAAACGTCCCCTTCTTTTAGGTTTTTATACCACTCTGCCTTTTCCGTTTCCCCTTCAGGCACTACTTCAATGAAGATGCAAGATTTAACTGGTATGCTTTTTATTTCAAAACCACTAACGTCAGTTTCATCACACTTTCCCATTGAATCACTTTGTACAAAGCGAATTTGACGACCAAATAAGGTTGCCGTGCCATCTGCATCTTTTTTTGAAACAATAGTGATTATTAGTACAAATATAGCAATTGCAATTATAAGATATAAAAGCACGTTAGAAACTATCTTAAATACTTTATTTAAGGTTGACTTTTTGTCATTAATATTTTCTACACTCATTGCTCAACGTTTTTAGCGTTAAGTTCAACGTAGAAAACAACGCTTGCTCCCTGTGCTTCATCACCTGTATCAATAGGCATTGCATATGAAAGTTTTATTTCCGTTACCCCTTGACCTAAAGAAAGTGGTTCACCATCTAATAATTCTTCTAACGTTTTTTGGATAGTGCCGTTATCAGTTACAATAGCAACTACTACGTATTTTTTAAGTTCCCCACCATTGTCGTTATGAAAATTAAGTGAAACAAAATATTCTTCAGCCGTTTCTCCTTTAAGCGAAATAACGTAATCAACCGTTTTGCCTGGATAAAGACCCTTTATTTCTGATTTTAAATTTTTGTTCGTTTCGCCACTAATTTTTATGACGGTGTTTTCCTTTAAGTTGTTGCTACTTTGCATCGTTACCCAAAGCACGATGCCCGTTAACGTTAAAATTACGGAAAGGACAATTATAAAGTATTTTAATATTACGTTTTTATTCATTTTCCCCTCCTTAAAAAGTCTTAAAAAAATTAAATATCGCAATACGTATTACGTTTTTGCGTATCACAAAAGACAAAGGTGTGCTCCTTTGCAATTTCATTATAGCATTTATAATACCAAAAATCAATACCCTTTTTTAAAAAAACGACAAAAATAAGATATAAAATTATCACAAAAAAGGTGGTGCGTATTTGTGCAAATTTTAACATCACGGTTAAGCAATCAATTTTTAATATTAACCCACCGCCGAATATTATATGATTGATTTTATAAAATTGTAACATAAAAAAAGGACACCGACTATGGTGTCCTTTTTATTGGCGGAGCGCGAGGGATTCGCTCCGTAAACTCACACAAAACAAAAAAACCTAAACCAAAATTGGCTTAGGTTTTTTAAAGTATATTTTTATCAGCATACTATTCAAACAAATCATAAGGGAAAGCGTTTATTAAATTTTCTTGCATTAACTTTAAGTTTGGCAACTCTGGAGCAGTCATATCTAGCGCATCCTCTATTGAAGTTGCAATAGGAAAAGAACATCTATTAGTACTACCGTACCAATCCTTAAACTTAAAGTGGTCAAGTCCACTACAATTTAACATAATTGCAGGAATACCATAAGTTTCTGCTAAAATAATGCCATGCAAAGACGAACTAACAACTTTTCTGCCTTGTAATAATATTTTAACAAATTCTGCAAAATTATCCGTTCTTACATCTAATTCCAAATAAGTTTTCCCTTCTGGAATTTTAATCTCTCTCTTATCTGCATAATGTTTTATAATAACGTAGTCATATTTCTTTTCAACTTCACTTGCAGGAATAAAAAATGGCAACAAAATTGCAGGATCACCATACACTTCGGGACAATCATAACCTAAATTCAATAAAGCATTTCTTGTTTCTGGTCCTCTTATCGCACGAATGTCTAATTTGCGAAAACATTTCCAAATACTCCAACTTTTACTCTTACCTCGTATTAAACCACTACCCCATATTGTTGAGTCTTGATAGCCAAAAGAAATAATAGAGCCAATAGCAAATAAATGCTTGGTTTTACTAATTTTTTTATCTAAATCAATTTCTTTTCTATCAAGCATTTTATTCACTATAAACGGTGAAAGATTATCACCAATATTTCCACCCTTCAAGAACCACCAATGTAAATTAACCTTATTTTTTTCACTTTTTCTTTTTAAATCTTTAAGAATACATTTATTGCGCCAAAATAATGCCCGTATTTCATTAAAAATCTTTTTTAACTTATTCATATCTACCCCTTAACGTAAATTTAAAAAATAACACAATTATTTAAATATAATTGTAATCAAGATAATAATAGAAATATTATATTTATATTTTAACATTTAATAAAACAAAATACAATAGGTTTTTATTTAAAATTAAAAGGACAGGTGTGTTTTACCTGTCCTTTTTGTTGGCGGAGAGCGAGGGATTCGAACCCCCGTGGGCTTGCACCCAAACGGTTTTCAAGACTTTTGAACAACTTCCCAAATCGTCCCGAATAATCCCTAAACCTCCCCAATTTTCAGCCAAGTTTAGCCTTTTCCTCGCACCTTCCCGGAAATTTGCGAGAAAATTGCGAGAAAGATGCGA
>JAFVYV010000009.1 GCA_017508485.1 Clostridia bacterium
ATGATAAGGGAAAAACTTAAAAAAATTAAAACTGAATACAACCGCTACGGCGGATAAATATATGGATAACAGTATCGTGATAACAGCCTAAAATTAAACGGGCAATTTGTCGCTAAGGGCAAAAGATAACGAGCACAAGCAAACATCAAAAACCCTAGATAGTAATTAACAAAAAAATAAAAAGGCAGGTTTTTAACCTGCCTTTTTTGTTGCCTTTTTACAAAAAAATAAATTTTTTTGATATTTTTATTTTTTAATAAAACCTTTCTTTTTATGCTAAAAAGAAACAAAAACCTGGGGAGATTACGATTTCTCCCCAGACCCCTTTGAAACGTTATTCGTATTAACGTTATTAGAACTTTTAGTTTGTTAATTAATTCTTCCTAAAAGGTAATCGACTGAAACACCCATAAAAGAACTTAGTTTTACAATATTATCTACGCTAGGCAAACTTTCGTTTGTCAACCATTTATAAAGGCTTGAACCACTAACTTTAAGGTCTTTGCAAATCTTATATTGTGTGGTTTTGGTTTCCTTCATAACATATAAAAGCCTTTCGTTAAAATTTTGAACGGGTAAAAAATTTTTGTTTTCACAAAATTCTTTAAGACCCAAAACGACGTCGGCTGAAATATTAAAATAATTTAGTATATTTACAAAGTTTGTAAAAGTTGGAAGCCGTTCACCCTTTAAATAACGGGTTATGTTTGAACGGTCAGTGTTTAAGATTTTTGCTAGTTTAGGCGCGTTTAAAGAATGCTCTGTCATAAGAGATAATAAGTTTTCACCAAAATTCGACAAAATAGACATAAAAAGCCCCCTTTTTTTATAATTATTATCATCACTTTAGCCACCAAAATGTTGATTGGTGGCAAAAACGATGATATAATTGTTATACAAAAACGTTTTTGATAAATAGAAAAAGGGAGATGTTTATGGAAAAGGTAAAAGAAAAAGAACTTTTAGAAGAAATTAAAATATTATTAAAAGATACCTTTGTTGCAAGATTTTTAGAAAGTGATAAAATTATAATGCAACTTTTGAACGGACAAAAATTTTTAATTTCAGTAAAAGAGTTAACAAAAAAATAAAAAGGCAGGTTTTTAACCTGCCTTTTTTTGTTTTAAAATTGGTGAGAAAATTTAAAAATCAATTTGTAAAAAGAAGCCACTAACTTGTTTTTTTTTAAATTAAGGGGTATTATATAAAAGAATTTTTTGTTGCAACAAAATTAAATGGTAAATTGTTTAATAAGCGTAGGGGACAAATTAGCAAAATGATTACTATGGAGATAGACAGATTACTTCGCCAAATTTCGTTAGGAGATAATTCTGCCTTTGAACAACTATATATAAAAACGAAAAAAGGGGTGTTTGCTTTTCTTTACACCTACTTTAACCATTATGAAGATACGGAAGACGCTATGCAAATGGTCTACCTTAAAATTAAAAGGGGAATATCTTCTTATAAAGGTGGGAACGGTAGGGCTTGGATGTTAGAAATTGCAAAAAACCACGCACTTAACGAACTTAGAAGGAAAAGAGAAACCCTTTCAGAAGAAGCGCTAAAGTTCGTTCCTGATAAAGAAGTCAACTATTTTGACTCTTCTGGAATATTTGGCGTAATGAAAAAGTGCTTGACGGCAGAAGAAGAACAAATTGTTATATTACACGTTTTGTGGGGATATAAACATAGAGAAGTTGCCCTTTTATTAAACGCACCGACCGGTACGATAACTTCAAAATACAAAAGGGCAGTACAAAAGATTAAAGAAAATTTAAAGGAGGAAGGTAAATGAAAAACTGGAAAAAACAATTAAATAAAGAATTAAATAGTATTATACCCGAACTCCGTGAAGATATAAAAAACGCACCTATTGAAGTGGAAAGAAGGGAAAAAATCACCTTAAAAGAAAGATTTTTTAACTTTTTTACCCTTAAAACCAAAAAGATTTTTACAGTTTCACTATCTTTTGTGCTTGCGTTAGTTTTGGCGATAGCCCTTATACCACTTGTTGGCGTTAACAAGGTAGAAGGGGTTGTTGTGTTAGAAATAAACCCTAAAGTTGCCTTTATTTTAGATGAAAAAGGTGTGGTAAAGGAAGTTTCTTCTTTAAACGCTGACTGTGACGTTATACTTCAAAGCGAAGAAAACCTTGCACTTATAAAGGGCAAAAAGATTGACGACGCCGTTGAAAACTTTACAGACATAGCCTTTAAACTTGGCTACTTAAAGGAAAACGGCGCTGTGAAAATTAGTGGTGTTGAAAACGAAAGAGCTATGCAAGGCTTAAAAGAAAGGGTTGAAGAATATTTTTGCGAAAAAGGACTTTTTGCAGTTACTCTATTAGAAGATTTGACTGAAGAAGAATTTTGTGAAAAACTAGCAACCTTTGGCAAAAAAAGGGAAGAAATTGTTAAAAACATAAAAGAAAGTACCTTATTTTTACAAAAAGAAGAAAATAAAGGAAGGTTAAAAGAGTTATACGATAGCACCGTTGACTCTGAGGAATTGTCTAATAGTGTAAAAAATAAACTTGAAGACAACAAAGCAAAGTTTGAAGAATATAAAAACCTTGTTTTAGATATAGAAAAACTAAACGATATTATAATAAATAGCGAAGATAACCCTGGAATAATTGGCTTAAAAGACTACTGGAATATTAAAAACGGGTTATATTTTGGCACTTTGACTGAAGATTTTAAGGCGTTGCTAACTGAAATGACGGCGCTACTTAACGAATATAGCACAAAGTACGGCAATACTATTGAAAGTTATTTAAGCCTTCACTCAGTAAAAGGGGAAATGGAAATAATAGACGGTATTATTGCTGGATTAGACGACGAGTTTGTTTCTAGTATTAGCAGTGTTTTAACCTTCTTAAAAATGATAGGGGCAAATCCTGAACATTTAGTTAACCTATTCACAACTCCTGAAACGGTTGACGATTATATAAGTAAAATCAAAGACTACTACACGGTAAAAATTGAAAACGGACTTTTAGAATACACGAAAGTGCGCGAAAAGATAACTAGCAAAGATTACGAAGGTTATATTGCAAAAATCGTTGCTACTCACGGCAGTATTGAAAACTATTTTGAAAGTTTAAAATAAAAAATAAAAATTTTTGCAACAAAATTGTCCACCCCGTTGTTTAATAGTCAGAAAAGAAAAAATTGGAGGAACAATTATGAAAAAGACGACAAAAATTATTGGCACAGTATTATCAGTAGTTATGGGTGCATCAACTTTAGCTTTTTTCGGTTGTGCCCCTAGTACGGCAAAAGCAACTACTGTTATGAATCTTTCAGTTAACCCTGAAGTAGAATTCGTTTTAGATACTAACGACAGAATTATTAGCGTAAACGCTATTAATGAAGAAGGCAACTTAATAATAAGTGCAGAAGAATTTAAGAACATTGAAGGTAAAAAGGCAGAAGAAGGAGCAAAAATTTTCCTTTCAGTTGCAGTAGACACAGGCTTTATTGTAGAAGGCAGAGTATCTGACGGTGAAAACGAAGTTGAAATTGAAGTTTCAGGCGATAAGGCTAAAGAAATTTACGACAAAGTAAAGGTAAAGGCTGAAGAATTTTTCACGGCTGAAAATATTACGGCTAAAATAGATGAATTTGAAGCCATTTCAAAAGAAAAACTTGAAGAATTATTGCAAGAAGTTAAACCTTATTTAACTGAAGCAGAAATTAAGGCAAAAGAATATAAAGAAATAGTTAGAGAGTTAGCAGAAGAAAGAAAAGAAACTGCAAAAATGTACTCACAAGAAGTTAAAGAAGCTTATTACGAAGCAAAAGCTTTTGCGTTAGAACAAGCAGAACTTGAAACTTTAAAAGGTAAACTATCTGAACTAGGCAAACAAGCCGTTACTATCACTAACGACGCATACGTTGCTTTAGTAGAACAACTTGAAAACACAAGATACGACTTATTAGTAAAAGAAGACGGTATTTACCAAAAGGCTTTAACTGCTTTCTATAAAGCAAAGGCTGATTACGTTAACTATAGAAACTACGTTGCAGGTTTAGAAGAAAGTGAAGCGACTACTGCTATTTTAGAAAGACTTGATTCTTTAAAATCTATCGTAGATAGCGCAGAAACGGCTTTATTAAACGCAAAAGAATCTGCAAACAATACTATTGACGGCATAAAAGAATCTTTAACTAAAGCGCACAACACGGTTATAAGCGCAATTGAAACTTTCTCTGTAAAAGCAAGCGACTACCTAACGGAAATTAGCGCTGCAAAGAAAGATGCAATAGAAAAGTTCACGGCTGATTTTGAAAACGAATATAAAGAAATCAACGCAAGAATAATTCAAAGACAAGAAGAACTAAGAAAAGAGTTCACTAAAGAAGTTGAGTAATACCAAGTTATTGCTAAATTTGTAATCCTTATCAAGGAAGGGGCTGGCAGAAGGCTGGTCCCTTTCTTTTTTAAACAATGATTTATTTAAGGTTTTAAGAATATATTTTATTATGTTAAATAAAGCCATAATAAACTTAAAAAATTTAGAAGAAAACGCAAAATTTATTAAATCAAAACTAAACGGTCAAAAGTTTTTTGCCGTGTTAAAGGCAAACGGTTACGGGCACGGCGCTACTAAGTGCGCAAATATTCTTTATCCGTTAGTAGACGGATACTGTGTTTGTATACTTGAAGAAGGGCTTGACCTTAGACTTTCCGGCATTGATAAAGAAATTTTAATTTTAACAAAACTAAGTAGTGAAGATGTAAGAAAGGCAGTTTTTTACGACTTTACCATAACCGTTTCTACTCTAAAAGAGATAAAAGTTTTAGAAAAAGAAGGGAAGTTTCAAGGTAAATTAGTAAAAGTGCATATAAAATATAACACGGGTATGAATAGGCAAGGGGTGGATAGTGAAAAAGAACTTTCTTTACTACTTGACTACCTAAAAAGTTGCAAATTCGTTAAACTAACGGGCTTTTACTCTCATTTAATTGAACCAAGTAGCAAAAGAATAACTAAAATGCAAGTAAGCCGTTTTGACAGCGCGTTGAAAATGGTTAAAAAGTTTAATAAAGATATAACTGTGCACCTATCTTCAAGTGGTGGCTTTTTGAAAGGTCTTTACTACGATATGGTAAGAATTGGAATTTTGCTTTACGGATATTCGCCTTTTAATAGTAAAATAAAGGGGATTTTGCCCGTTATGAGCCTAAAGACTTACATTGTTGAAGAAAGAGTTATAAAGGAGGGCGACCACCTACTTTACGGCAAAGAAAGGGTAAAAGGTGGAAGGATTTGTTTAGTGCGTTTTGGCTACGCAGACGGGCTTTTTAGAAAGAAAAGCAGGGGCGATATTAAAAATAGGTGTATGGATTTGTCGGCTATAAGCATAAAAAACAATAAAAACAAAAAAGAATTTTATATTTTATATAAAAATGCCTATTATTTAGCAAAAAAATATGATACAATAGTATATGAAATATTAGTAAACCTTTCAAAAAGGGCAGAAAAGGTTTATATTTACGATTAAGGAGATAAAATGTTAAAAGGTAAAACGATTAAAACAATTTTTAAAGATTCCGGAATAATTTTTATATATCTTTTAGTAACTATGATTTTTGCTTTTGCAATTGAACAAATAGATACTGAAAACGTTAGTATACTTAGGTTTGTTTTGGGGCTTGTTAATATGGGAGTGTTTATTGCCGTTTTAGGCGTTTACTACTACGCATATGGTAGACAAGCGTCAAAAATTAAACACACTAACGATATTGCAAGAAGATATTTTTTAGAAACAGGGGAATATAGAGAGTTAAAAGTTGAAAAGGAATACAACCTACTTAAACCTTTTTTAATGGCTTTTTATAACTTGTATACCACTTATTATATTTATTGCAATTTACGGCGTAGTTGATTTAACTAAAACTATAGATTCAGGGTTAGGCGCAAATGCGTTTATAAGCGCTGTAATGGTAGTTCTTACTCTATATAGAGGGGTGCTAGTGCCTATCAGGGGTTTAGCCGTTGAAGTTAGTATTTATTGGTCGCTACTTTATATACCTATCGTTATAGGTACGGTTATGTTATTTTATTATTTAGGACACTTGCGTTCTCAAAGAGATTTAAAACAAATTAAAAAGACGCACGAAGAAATTTACGGTAAAGAAAGCGGTAAAAATAAATGAGAGTAGTTGCCGGTAAGTTTAAGGGCGTTAGGCTTTTAGAATTTAAAGGGGAAGATATAAGACCTACTTCCGACTTTGCTAAAGAAAGCCTTTTTAACATACTAAAAGATAAGATTTATGGCGCAACCTTTTTAGACCTTTTTGCAGGTACTGGCAATATGGGTATTGAAGCACTTTCTCGTGGGGCAAGTGAAGTTATATTCGTTGACAAAAGCAAAAAGTCTGTTGAACTTATAAAAAAGAATTTAGAAAAGGTCAAAGAAAATAGAGTTGTTAAAACTATGGACTCTATTGAATTCTTAAAGAGTACGGACAAAAAGTTTGATATTATATTTATTGACCCACCTTATAAAACGGACTTAGGGTTTATGGCGCTTGAAGTTATTAAAAAGAAAGACCTTTTAACAAAAGAAGGACTTGCTATTTTTGAAAACGAAGATAAAAAGGAAGTTGACGGGTTTATAAAGGTTGATGAAAGAAAGTACGGCCGTGCCGTTTTAACTTTTTTTAAAAAAGGAGATTAGATGAAAACTTGTGTGTTTGCAGGGACTTTTGACCCACCTACTAAAGGACATATAGAAGTTATTAACAAGGCGTTAGAAATTTTTGACCAAGTTATAGTTGGCATTTTAATTAACCCTACTAAAACTCCTTTGTTTACTGAAACGGAAAGAAAAAAACTTTTAGTTAAAGCGCTAGAAGATAAAGAAAGAGTTGAAGTGGTAACGCACGGTGGTATGCTTGTTGACCTACTAAAAGCGTACGACACAAAGTTTTATATTCGTGGAATAAGAGATGAAGTTGATTATAAGTACGAAAGAGATATGTGCTACTATAATCAAGAACTGTTTGAAGATATGATTACGGTGTTCGTTCAAGCACCTAAAGATTTAGCATTTGTTAGTTCTTCAAACTTAAGAGAACTTATAAAAAATAACCAAGATTTTTCAGAATTCGTTCCTGAAAATATTTACGAAGATATTAAAAAACTAATTGCAAAAGGGTAAAATGGATTTATTTGATTTAATGGAAGAAAAAAAGAATATTCCCCTTGCTGAAAGGATGAGACCTTCTACTTTAAAAGAGTTTATCGGGCAAGAACATATCGTTTCGCCAACTTCACTTCTTTCACGCGCAATAAAAATGGACAACCTTGGTAGTTGCATTTTTTGGGGACCACCAGGTACTGGCAAAAGTACCCTTGCTAACGTTATTGCAAATTCAACTGGGTCTGCGTTTTTTAAGTTGAACGCAGTTTCAAGTGGCGTTGGTGACGTTAAAAAGGTTATTGAAGAAGGGGTTAATAACAGAAAACTTTACGGCAAAAGAACCTATTTATTTTTAGATGAATGTCATAGATTTAACAAGGCTCAATGCGACTCACTTTTATCAGCAGTTGAAAGTGGCGACGTTATTTTTATAGGCTCTACTACTGAAAATCCTTACGCATCAATGACGCCTGCAATAGTTTCAAGATGTAGAATTTTTGAACTAAAAAGACTTTCTACTAAAAACATTTTAGAGGCGCTATATAAAGCAATTTCTTCAAAAAACGGTTTTGGAGATTACAATATTGAAATTGGTGAAGATGCGCTAAAGCATATTGCAAACCTTTCTGCAGGGGACTTAAGAGTTGCGTACAACGCACTTGAAATGGCAGTTTTAACCACTACTCCAGATGAAAACGGAGTTATTAAAATTACCTTAAAAGATGCAGAAGAATCTATTCAAAGAAAGGCTCTTTCTTTTGATGAAACGCTTTACTACGATATACTTTCGGCTTTTTGTAAGAGTTTAAGGGGTAGTGATTCTGATGCTGCGCTTTATTATATGCAAAGGCTTGTTGAAGGGGGATTAGACCCACTTATTATTGCAAGAAGGGTGGTTGCACACGCAAGTGAAGATATTGGTATGGCTGACCCTAACGCAATGGTACAAGCAACTTCTGCCTTACTTGCTTATGAAAGATTAGGGCTACCTGAAGGGCTACTTCCTATATCTCAAGCAATAGTTTACGTTTGTGAAGCAGAAAAGTCTAACGCAGTTTACCTTGCTATGCACTCTGCTAAAGAAGATGCGCTTAAAATTAGGGACGATACTGTGCCACCACACTTAAAAAATACGGGATATAAAAGTGAAGAGTCAAAGGCTCTTTCTAAAAACTATAAATATCCACACGACTTTGGTGGATATATTCCTCAGCAATATTTACCTGATGAGTTAAAGGGTAGGGTTTACTATAATCCAACCGATAACGGCTACGAAAAGGTTGTAAAGGAAATAAGAAAAAAGAAAGGAAAATAAAAACCGATTTTACAATCGGTTTTTTGTCGTTTGTATGAATTTAAGTTTGAAAAAGGAAAATAAATCCGGTTTATTTTTTAGTTTAATAGCAATAGTAACCATTTTTATTACGCTAATAAGGGGGGTCGTAGCAAGTTTTATTAACGACCAAAACCTTGTTAGGATTACGGGTAGTTTGTTTAACGCACTATCAAGTTTAATAATAATATTTTTGTTTTGCTATTTTACTGGTAATAAACCGTTTAAGGGTATCGGCTTTAAAAAGTTTGACAAAAAGTATATTGTTTTAAGCATAACCTTATGTTTTGGCGTACTTTTTGGACTTGGAAAGTTAAATATTTGGTTTGCCGATTTTTTAACTTTTTTAGGGGTTAAACTTCCTGACACAAGCCTTCCTTTAGACAACGCTTTTTGGCTTGTTTTAACAATAATAGCAGTTGGCGTTTTACCTGCTTTTTTTGAAGAAGTTATGTTTAGGGGCTATATTTTAACCGGACTAAATAACTTAAGCGAAGTTAAAATTATTTTAATTTCAGGTCTAACCTTTTCACTTTTTCACGGAAGCGTTACTCAAATAATTTATCAGTTTATAGGGGGTATGATTTTTGCCCTTTTAACCTTAAGGGCAGGGTCGATACTACCTGCTATGATAATGCACCTAGTTAACAACTTAACCATAATTTTACTTACCTACTTTTTCCCTACGGTAAACTTCTTCGTTTGGTGGACTGCTTTAATAGGTTTAGTTATACTTATCGGCAGTTTAGTTTATTTAATTTTCTTTTGTAAGAAAGGGGAAAATGGTTTGAAATATGGCGACAAAAAGAAAGAAAAAGGGGAAGTAAAAGGCTTTTTTATATACGCATCACTTGGTATTATTTGCTATCTTTTAATTTGGGTGTTGGAGATAATAAGTTATGTTTAAAATCAATATTATAACGGTTGGTAAAATAAAAGAAGACTACTTTAAAAAGGCAGTAGAAGAATACCTTAAAAGGTTAACAAGGTTTGCTGAAGTAAAGGTAGTTGAACTTGATGAAGTAACCTTTTCTAAAGAAGATGGTCTTGCTGAAACCATATTAAAAAAGGAAGAAGAAAAGATTTTACCACTTCTAAAGGGGCAAGTAATTTGCCTTGCTATTGAAGGTAAACAGTTTTCAAGCGAAGAATTTTCTAACTATTTTGTAAAAGCAAAAAGTGAAGGCGTTTCTGAAATGACCTTCGTTATAGGTAGTTCGTACGGGCTTAGCAAAGAGATAAAGAAAAGGGCAAAACTGCTACTTTCCTTTTCAAAAATGACCTTTCCACACCAAATGTTTAGGGTAATACTTTTAGAGCAAATTTACCGTGCGTTTATGATAGAAAATGGAAGTTCTTATCACAAATAACCATATAATATTATATGGACGTGATAAAAGAATTAAAGATTTTTTACAAAAGATTTTCTGGTGAAAAGGGAATAATAGGGTATTCTACCTTAAAAAGACCTATATACTATTTCGCTTTAGGTGGTGGCGAAAAGAAAATAATAGCAACCTATTCTATACACGCAAGAGAGTATATTACAACCTATCTTGCGATGGAAAGTATAAAATATTTAAGTAGTAAAAGGTTAAACGGCAAAATTTATTTTGTGCCTTGCGTTAATCCTGACGGGGTTAAAATTTGTATTAAGGGTAAACCACTTTATAAAGCAAACGCAAAAAGGGTGGACTTAAACGTTAACTTTGACGCAGATTTTGGAAAGGGCAAACACAACCTTTTTTATGAAAATGATGAAAATTTTGTAGGCAAATACCCTTTTTCTGAAAAAGAAAGTAGGGCTTTAAGAGATTTTACCTATTTTATAAAACCAAATTTAACCCTTTCTTATCACAGCAAAGGGGAAGAAATTTATTACCATTTTAAGCAAAAGGGGGAAAGGCTTAAAAGAGATTATGCCTTAGCAAAAGAAATTGCCCTTTTAACTGGTTATAAAATTAAAAAAACGCCCTTTTCTAGTGGTGGTTATAAAGACTGGTGTATAGATAAACTCTCTATTCCTGCATTTACTATAGAAGTAGGTAGCGACAGTTTAACTCACCCTATCAAAAAGGAAAGTTTACCTAAAATTTTTACTCAAAATAAAGAAGTTTTAATAAGGTTATTAGAAAAATTATGATAGAAAAGTTTATGCGCCTTGCCCTAAAGGAAGCGGACAAGGGAGAAAGGCTAGATGAAATACCTATAGGAGCAGTTATCGTTAAGGACGGCAAAGTTTTGGCAAAGGCTTTTAACAAAAGGGAAAGTTTGCAAGACCCAACTGCTCACGCAGAAATTTTGGCAATCAAAAAGGCGTCAAAAAAACTAAAAAGTTGGCGATTAGATGGTTGCGAAATGTTTATAACCTTAGAGCCTTGCCCTATGTGTGCAGGGGCTATCGTTAACGCAAGAATAAAAAAGGTGTATTTTGGCGCAAAAGAGCCAAAAAGTGGTAGCGTGATAAGCAAGTTCAACATTTTAACAGATGCAGGGCTTAACCATAAAGTTGAGTTTTTAGGTGGCGTTTTAGAAGAAGAATGTAGCCAAAAAATAAAAACCTACTTTAAATCACTAAGAAAGATAAAAAACACTTGATTATTTTTGTTATTTAGATTACAATATTATTAAACTAAATATAAATTTTACTACAGGAGTATTTAAAGATGATTACACATGGTAACGCTATTCAGCTAATCGCAGGTAACGGAAACTTACCTTTAGCACAAGAAATTGCAAAGCAACTTAAGATGGAATTATGTGACGTTGAAGTTGGAACTTTTAGCGATGGGGAAATTAGTTTTTCTTTACCAAAAACTGTTAGAGGTCGTGACGTTTTCGTTATTCAATCAACTTCTAGCCCAGTAAACGATAACTTAATGGAATTACTTGTTATGATTGACGCATTAAAACGTGCATCAGCAGGTAGAATTACAGCAGTTATTCCTTACTTTGGATATGCAAGACAAGATAGAAAGGCAAAGGCAAGAGACCCAATTACGGCTAAACTTGTTGCAAACCTTTTAACAACTGCAGGTGCTGATAGAATTTGTACAATGGATTTACACGCAGCACAAATTCAAGGTTTCTTTGATATTCCTGTAGACCACTTATACGGTTCACCAGTTTTAGCAAAACAATGCAAAAAACTTATCTCTGCTGAACCAGACAAAGATTGGGTTGTAGTATCACCAGACGTTGGTTCAGTTGCAAGAAACAGAACTTTCGCTGCTAAACTTAACGTACCACTAGCAATCGTTGATAAGAGAAGACCAAAGGCTAACGCAATTGAAGTTATGAACGTTATCGGTGACGTTAAGGGCAAGTCTTGTATTATGTTTGACGATATGATTGATACGGCAGGTACAATTTGTCAAGGTGCTGAAGCACTAATCAAGAACGGCGCTGAAGAAGTTTACGCTTGTTCTATCCACGGTGTTCTTTCTGGCCCTGCTATGGACAGATTAAGCGCATCTCCTTTTAAGAAGATACTTTTAACTAACACCATTCCACTATCAGATGAAATTTTAGCAAATCCAAAAATTAAGCAAGTTTCTGTTGCAAGTATTTTTGCAAAAGCAATTACAAGAATTTATATGGATACTTCAATTTCTGATATTTACGAAGACTAAAAAGGAAAAGCCGTTTTTAATTAACGGCTTTTTTGGACGAATTATGAAACTTATCGTTGGGCTTGGAAATCCCGAGCAAAAATATTTTAAAACTTTCCATAACGTTGGCTTTCTTGCAGTAGAAGATGCTGCAATTCTTTTGGGTGCAACCTTTTCTAAAACGACTTGTAAAGCACAAATTGCCGAAGCAAGAGTAAACGGTGAAAAGGTTATTTTAGCAAAACCACTTACCTATATGAACTTAAGTGGGGAAAGCGTTAGGGAACTTGTTAATTATTTTAAGATAGATTTAAAAGACCTTATCGTTATGTACGACGACTACGATATTGAAAAGGGTAGTTTAAGGTTAAGGGAAAAGGGGGCTTCAGGCACTCACAACGGACTTAGAAATATCGTTAAAGAACTAGGTTCAGAAAATTTTAAAAGAATTAGAATAGGTATTTTAGATAAGGAAAGCAAAATTCCACTTCTTGAATACGTTTTATCAAATATTAAAAAAGAAGATTACGAATTGTTTGCAAAAACTATCGGTAATGCGGCAAAAGCGGCTGTTGAGTTTGCTAAAGGCACGGCTTTTGATAGAATTATGCAAACTTATAACGGAAAACAAATTTAATTTTTTTCTTAAAAAATATGCTTGATAAATATACACAACTTAAAAATTTATCTTTCGGTGATAAACCGTTTGACGACCTTCGCCAGGGGATTCCCTTGGCGATTTTTGGCTTGTCAAATTCTGCAAAATGCCACTTTGTTTCTTTAATGGCTGACCGGGGTTTGTTTATACTAAAAGATAGATATTCTTTGCTTAAAGCCAAGGAAATTTTAAGTGGATTTACAACTAAAAAGGTGGTAATTTTACCAGAAAAGGCAGAAGTTTTAATACCTTTTAAAGGGTTTCAAAAAGACAATTTGTTTGAAAGACTTTGCGCTTTTAAGGATATGCAAAACGCAGATATAGTGCTAACAACTTTTGAAGCTTTGATGCAATTTATTCCTAAAACCTTACCCTCTTTTTTAATTGAAAAGGGCAAGGAATATAGGCTTGATGAAGTTGCAAAAATGCTAATAAGCCTTGGCTACGATAGGGAAAGTTTTGCAGAAAGCAAAGGCTCTTTTTCCATCCGCGGAGATATTTTAGACCTTTACCCTATAAACCTTGACTCGCCTGTTAGAATTGACTTTTTTGGCGACGAAGTTGAAAAAATTAAACTGTTAACGGAAGAAAAAACTGAAGTTCCTTTTATTGAAGTTTTAACTGCAACCGACGGTATTATAGAGAATAAAGAAGAAGTCTTAAAAAGGCTAGATAAAGAGAAAAAAGAACTACTTAAAAGAAGTAATAGCGCAAAGTTAAAAGATAGAATTGACGGTGTAATTACAGGCGATTTGGTAAGTTTGCCTGAAGAATTTTTACCTTTATTAGACAGGGGTAGCATTTTTGATTATTTTAAGGACGCAGTAGTTATTTTTGACGAGCCTAAGCAGTTAAAAGATGGTTTAGCCTTAAAAGAAAAAGAACATAACGAAAGGTTTAATTCGCTTTTTAAGGAAGGTGAAGTCTTTTCTTTTGCTAAAAATCAATTAATGGAAAGCGAAAAAGTTTTAGAGAAGTTAAGAAGTAAAAAACTACTTTCACTTTCACAAATAACAACGGTTGTCGGCTTTTTTAACCCGTTAAAAGTGTATAGTTTTAACACTTCGCAAAGCCCTAAGTATAAACTAAAGTTTAACGACCTTAACTTAGATTTAATTAACTGGATAAGAAAGGGCTACACGGTTATAGTAGCAGGGGAAAGTCAAAAACAATTAGATAGATTAGACAAAGAGTTTATTGTAAACCAAACGCCTTATACTTACAATAATTTTACTTTAGGCAAGGTTAATATTTTGCCGCTTTCTTTAAAAGAAGGGGTAATTTATCACGACAATAAACTTGTAATTATAGGTAGTGGCGACCTATTTTTAACGGAAAATAAAACGCTTAAAAGAAAGAAGAGTGAAGTCTTTTTCTCTGCACCTGAAGTCGGCGATATCGCCGTGCACGAAGTACACGGTATAGGTAAGGTCACGGGTGTTAAAAAAATAAGTAGTACGGAAAGCACTAAAGACTACATTTCTATTATGTACGCAGGTGGCGACGTACTTTACGTACCTGTTGAAAATTTTGGCAGTTTAACAAAATACGTTGGTGCAGAAAAAGAACCTAAACTTTCAAAAATAGGGGGCAAAGACTTTAGCAAAACGCTTGAAAGGGTAAAAGCGTCTATAAAACAAATGTCTTTTGACCTAAAAGAACTTTACGACAAGCGTAGCAAAAAAATAGGGTACGCATTTATTAAAGACCAAGAAATGGTTGACCTTTTTTCTTCAGGTTTTCCACACGAATTAACGGTTGACCAACAAGAAGCCATCATTGATATTGAAAAGGATATGTGTTCAACCAAGGTTATGGACAGGCTTATTTGTGGCGACGTTGGTTTTGGCAAAACGGAAGTTGCCTTTAGGGCAGTGTTTTTAGCCATACTTAACCATAAACAAGTTGCATTTTTAGCACCTACTACTTTGCTTACTGAACAACATTATAAAACGGCGATAGAAAGGTTTAAAGATTTTGGCGTAAATATTGCCGTTCTTAACCGTTTCAAAACAAAAAAGGAACAAGAACAAATTGTTAAAGATATAAAACTAGGTAAAGTTGACCTTGTTATAGGTACGCATAGGTTATTTAGTAAAGATATTGACTTTAAAGACCTTGGCTTACTAGTTTTAGATGAAGAACAACGCTTTGGCGTTGAACATAAAGAAAAAATTAAAAGGTTAAAAGAAAACGTTGACACCTTAACGCTATCTGCTACCCCTATTCCAAGAACGCTAAACATTTCTTTAACGGGTATTCGTGATATAAGTATTATCAACACGCCACCTAAAGAAAGGCTACCCGTTCAAACTTACGTTATTGAAGAAAGCGATGCGATTATAAAAGACGCTATTGATAGAGAAGTCGGCCGTGGTGGTCAAGTATTTCTTTTATATAACCGTGTAGAAACTATTGAAGTTTTTGCAAACAAAATAAAAGAACTAATTAGCCATAAAGTTTTGGTTGCGCACGGTCAAATGAAGGAAGAAACTTTAGAAAATAATATAATAGCCTTTTCTAAAAAGGAAGCCGACGTTTTAATTTCTACCACCATAATTGAAAACGGTATTGATATGCCTGACGTTAACACAATAATCGTTATTGATGCAGATAGGCTTGGGCTTTCTACCTTGTATCAGTTAAAGGGTAGGGTTGGCCGTGGCAATAGACTTGCAAGTGCATATTTTACCTTTAAGGAAAACAAAGTTATAAGCGAAACTGCTTACCAAAGGCTTATGGCGATTATGGAATTCGTTAAAATGGGTAGTGGTTTTAAAATTGCTATGCGTGACCTAGAAATTCGTGGTGCTGGTACGGTGCTTGGCCGTGAACAACACGGTCATATGGAAAAGGTCGGCTATGAACTTTACGCAAAACTCTTAAAAGAAAGTATGGAAGAAAAGGAAGAAAAGAAGGAAGTTGAACTTGATATTCGTGTTTCTGCATTTATTCCTACTTCTTATATAGAAAAACCTGCAGTTAGAATGGATGCGTATAAAAAGATTGCAGAACTTACGGATGAAAATGCGTTAAGGGAAGAATTTAAAGAAGTTTTTGGCAAACTTCCTATAGAAGTTGATAACTTAATTCACATTTCTGCCGTTAAAAATATGGCTAATTTATTAGGCGTTAAAAAGGTGCTTATCGGCATAGAAGAAACGGCTATTATTTTTGAAAGTTTAAGGGAAATTAACAACCTAAAACTACTAAAAAGCGTAGAAGAAAGTGGCAGTATTTTATCACTCGCTATGGAAAAAGAGCCTAAAATAGTGTTCAAAAAGATTTTTTCTGATAACGAAAAGATGTTAATTTTAGTGCACGATTTTTTAAAAGGTGTAATTTAACCTTAAAAAAGTGGAAAAAGTGGTAAAAATTATTGCATTTTTTTGAGAAATATATTATACTTTACAAAGCATAGACTATATTAGGGTTATTGTGCCCTTTTTTAGGCAAGTAGATTAGTAAAAATATTCTAAATTTTTTAGATTTGGAGACATATATGAAAAAGATTTTAAAATGGATGACTTTAATTTTAGCAGTGGTATTATCTGCTTCTGTTTTAGGGGGATGTACGCTTTTCACTATTGATAACGATAGAGATATGAACCAAGTTGTTGCAACCGTTCAAATTAGTGAAGATGCACCACTTGACAAAATTTATAAAAAGGATATGATTATTGACTATTATAGCTACGGTTATTCTTCAGTTCAACAAGGTACGCCTATTAACGAAGTTTTCGTAGATATTTTAGATAGATTAACAAAAACAAGAATCTTAGTTCAATCAGGTTTAGAATATTTAGATGAAAACGGCTTTACGGTTGATAACACTAAAGGCGTTTACGACCCTGATAGATATTTAACTGAAGAAGAAGTTGCTGAAATTTTATATGATACTAACAAAAACATCAACGATAATATTGAAAGTTTCTTAGAAAAGGATGAAGACGACCACGTTCACGACACGGTTGACTACACTCAAAGAGTAGTGCCAACAGATGCTAAAAACTTTGAAAAGGAATTAGTAAAGGACGACTGGGATAAATATAATACTGATGCTAACTCACTTAACGGCAAGGGTGTTAAAACTGGTTTTATTATTGAAGAGGGCAAAGTTAAAAATATTGACAGCGATTTAAGAAAGGCTTACAACGCGTTCTTAAAGAATTTAGAAAATAACGGGTTCTTAAAAGAAGAAGGCAAAACTTTTGACTTTGATGAAGATACCGTTTACGATACTTATTTTTATAACTATCTTTTAACTACTAATAAAGAAAGCCTTGTTTTAGAAAAGTATTCTGAAGCACTTTCAACTTCTTTTGCAAAAGATATTACTTTTGAAGCATTAGAAGCAAAGTACGAAGAAATGTACAATGCACAAAAGAACAAGTTTAATACTGAAACTGCTTACGTTGAAGGTTTAGGTGCGCAAACAAAGAGTGCTCCTATCGTTTACAATCCATATAGTGGTTACGGTTACGTTTACAACCTACTTTTAGGTGTTGATGCTATTCAATCTAAAGAAATTAGCGAAATTAACGCAGACAACTCTTTAACTATTGAAGAAAAGGCTATTAAAAGAGATGAAGTTTTAGCAAAAACTATCGTTAAAGATTTAAGAGCAGGTTGGATTTTAGACGGTTACGACTATGACTATGAGGCAAACTCTTTCACAGGGGACTACAAGTTCTCTGAAGCTGGTATTCCTTTCCAAGGCAAGGTTAACTGGTTAAATCAAGAAGAATATGATGAAAATGATGAAGATGCTCATAAGGAAGATGAAATTGAAGAAACTTTCAGCAAGTCTTTAGACGAATTCGTTAAATTTATGGACGAATTCTTATACGGTTCAGTTCAAGGTAGCATTGGTGGCGATTATTATAAGACTGTAAAAGTTGCTACAGAAGTTAACGAATATGAAGAAAAGGTTAACGACCTATTATTTGCTTTCTCAACTGACCCTGGCTCATTAAACACTTATAAGGGTTATGCAGTTGGCCCAGAGGCTAAAGGTCCGTTTGATACCGACTCAAAGTACGTTAAGGAATTTACAAAAGCAGGTTCTGACTTATTAGAACTTGGTGGAAGCAGTTATATTATCGCTGCAACTGATTACGGCTATCACGTAATGTTCTATTCTGAAAAGATTACTGCAAATACTGAATACGCTACTTTAGTAGATTACTTAAACAGCGTTGCAGGTGAATACGGCTTAAACACAATGGATAAAGCAGGTTGGAAAAATTACTACGAAACTGAAATTGCTTCTAACCTTTCAGATTACGGCGAAAGCGAATTAAAAGATTTCTATTTATACGTATTTAGCCAAGTATACACTCAAAACTACCTATCTGATAAGATTAGTGATTATACTGAAAAATTAACTTATGATTTAAATAAGGAAGGCGCTATCGTTAAGTTTGAAAAGAGATACGCTGACCTAATCGGTGCTTAATGATATTATATCTAGATACGGAAACCACGGGGCTTTACCCTGGTGAAATTTGTCAATTAACATATATAATGCAAACTAAAGAAGAAGTTACTAAAAAGAACTTCTTCTTTTTAGTAAACGAAATGCCAAAGGTGGCTGAAATGGTGCACGGCTTTAGTTTAGAAAGGCTAAAGGTGTTATCAGGTGGCAAAGACTTTTCCTTTCATTTAGAAGAAATAAAGGAAGATTTTTCTAAAGCAAACGTAATAGTGGCGCATAACTTTAATTTTGACCACTCTTTTTTAAGGGAAACGTTTAGTAGGCTTGGTGAAACTTTTGCTTTTAACCAAAGTTTTTGTAGTATGAAGGCGTTTACCCCTATATGTAAACTTACCCGTGCTAATTCTAAAGGATATAAATATCCAAAACTAAACGAACTTTGTGAATTTTTTGGTTTGACGGAAGAAATAGTTGCTAAAAATACCTTTGAATTTTTTAATGAAAACCTTTTAGGGCACGATGCAAGGTTTGATACTATGGCGTTATATCTTGCCGTTAACAAGGCTTTTGAAAGGGGTTATCTAGAAGACTTAAGAAGTTTTTTGTAAACAAAGGAGAAAATAATGGAAGTTAGTTTTATTTCCGTTTTAATAAGTGTTTTTACCTTGGTTGTCGTGGCTGTGCCAGGTTTTATTTTAGGTAAAATGAAAATGTTTAGTGAAGGGGCTAAAAAGACTTTAAGCACCTTTTTACTTTTTATTTGCCAACCTTTTTTAACTTTTATGAGTTTTCAAAAGGCTGGATATAGTAGCGCAATAGGTATAAATATGTTAATCGTTGCAGGGGTTACTGCTCTTGCGCATATCATACTTATCGCTATCATGGAACTTGCTTGTAAAAAATGGTCAAAAGATGAAAAGGTTAGAATTTTAAGATACGCGTCTATCTTTGGCAACTGTGGGTTTATGGGTATTCCTTTTTTACAAACCCTTTTCGGTGGTAGTGGCGAAGTGTTAATCTACGGCGCAGTAGTTATTGCAATCTTTAACCTTTTTGCATGGACTATCGGTATTTACCAAATAACTGGCGACAAAAAGTTTATTTCAGTTAAAAAGGCAATACTTAACCCTGCAACAAGTGCGTTAATCGTTGGGTTAATTGTATTTTTTGCCTTAAAAACGCCTATCAAAGACGTTGCCCTTCCTAACACGACGTTAGATATATTTTTAGAAAAAATGGTTATGTCAGGCAACCTTTTAGCCGATATGGTAACGCCACTTGGTATGACTATTTTAGGCTTAAATTTAGCCGAAATGAAGTTTAAAGAAGTATTCCTTAATCCAAGGGCATACCTTGGTGCGTTTGTAAAACTGGTGTTTATGCCGTTAGTTGTAATACTTATATTTTTAGTGTTCAAAAAGGTAGACGTTTTGGTAAAATATACGGTATTTTTCACTTTATCAATGCCGGCTGCAACCAACACCATAATGTTTGCAGAGCAATACGGTGGAGATGGTAGGGAAGCGTCTTCAAGCGTACTTCTTTCCACCCTACTTTCAGTACTAACAATCTCTTTAATGTTCTTACTGTTCAAGGTAATTTTAGGAGTATAAAAAAATAAAAATTTAACAATTAAAATGCGTTAATTAACCACTCTTATAGGGTGGTTTTTTTGTGTTTTTAAGGGGATTTTTTGTCCTTTTTTTATTAAAAAATACCCCTATTGACAAGGAATATTACTGGTGGTATAATATATTTATATATTATAAGGGGTAAAAGGCGAGTTTTTATGTATAGGCATTTTTTTAAAAGATTTTTTGACATTATTATTTCTTTTTTCGGCTTAATCATTTTAGCCCTTCCAATGCTATTTATTGCACTATTAATTAAGTGCGAGTCTAAAGGCCCAGTTATTTTCAAACAACAAAGAATTGGCAAAAAAGGTAAAGTTTTTAATATATACAAATTCCGTTCAATGTGCGTAGGCGCAGAACAAACGGGTAGTGGCGTTTATTCTGGCAAAGATGATAAGCGTGTTACTAAAGTTGGCAAAATACTTCGCGCAACTTCTTTAGATGAACTTCCACAACTAATAAACTTATTAAAAGGGGATATGAGTCTTGTTGGTCCACGTCCACCACTAACCTATCACCCTTGGACTTTTGATAAATATACTGATGAACAAAAAAGAATGTTTGACGTTAGACCTGGCATCACGGGTTGGGCGCAAATTAACGGTAGAAAGGGCGTAGAGTGGAATAAGCGTATTGAGTTAAACGTTTG
The DNA here is from genome assembly GCA_017508485.1 of Clostridia bacterium. GTDB lineage: Bacteria > Bacillota > Clostridia > Christensenellales > Borkfalkiaceae > SIG381. Next base: position 20,480 of record JAFVYV010000009.1, read on the forward strand.
GTACGTTGACCACCTTTCAATGTGGTTAGATATTAAAATTTTCTTCAAAACCATTTTTAAGGTGTTCACAAATGCCGATAACGAAAATACTGGAGCAACCGTTAAAACCCTTCCTAGTAAGGAAGAAAACTTAAAGTTAATGTACATAACGAATAACGTAGAAGTTGCCTTAATTGCTGAAAAGGCAGGGGTGCAAAGAATTTTTGTTGATATGGAATATATTGGCAAAACGGATAGGCAAGGTGGTATGGACACCGTGCAAAGCCACCACACGATAGAAGATATTGAAAAGGTTAAAAAGGTGCTAACTACTTCTAAAGTTATGGCGCGTTGTAACCCTATTCATGATAAAACGGAAAATTATTCTTCTTCTAAAGAAGAAATTGACGGTGCTATTAATGCAGGGGCTGATATTTTGATGCTACCATACTTTAAGACGGCGAAAGAAGTTGAAGAATTCGTTAAACTTGTTGATGGTAGGGCAAAGACCTTACCGTTAGTAGAAACGCCTGAAGCCGTTAGTTGCATTGATGAGATTTTAGAAATTGACGGTATTGATGAAATTTTTGTTGGACTTAACGACTTAAGCCTTGGCTATGGCAAAAAGTTTATGTTTGAACTACTTGTTGACGGCACGGTTGAAAGTTTGGTTGATAAGTTTAAGGCAAAGGGTATTCCGTATGGATTTGGTGGAATTGCTCGTTTAGGGTACGGCTCATTACCTGCTGAAAAGGTTATTGCAGAGCATTATAGGTTAGGCTCAACTTGTGCAATTTTATCAAGAAGTTTTTGTAACACGAATATCGTTACCGACTTAAAAGAAGTGGAAGAAGTTTTTGCTACTGGCTTAAAAGAAATTCGTGACTATGAAAAAGAGTGTAGTAGTGGCAAGGTTGACTTAACTGAAAACAAAAATCAAGTTGAAAAAATAGTAAAAGAAGTTGTAGAAAGTATTGGTTAATTATGAAACTATTAGTAACTGGTGCGTGGAGATGCACTAAAGAACAATTAAATGAGATAGAAAGTCTTGGACATAAAGTAGTTTTTATGCAAAATGAAAGGGACGCTCTTCCTTGCAAGTATGAAGAAGTAGAAGGGGTAATTTGCAACGGTTTATTTTTGCATCACCCTATTGAAAGGTTTACTTCACTTTCTTTTATTCAACTTACGAGTGCAGGGTTTGACCGTGTTCCTATTGACTATATAAAAGAGCATAATATTAAAATTTACAACGCTCGTGGAGTATATGGTATACCTATGGCAGAAACCGTTTTGTGTGGGGTTTTAAGTTTATACAAAAAGATGCGCTTTTTCTACGAAAACCAAAAAATAGCCGTTTGGGAAAAGAACCGTGATTTATTAGAACTTTTTGGAAAAACCGTTTGTATAGTCGGGGCAGGAAACGTTGGTACGGAATGCGCTAAAAGGTTTAACGCATTTGGCGCTACGGTTATCGGCGTTGACTTATATCCAAGAGAAGATGAAAATTATAAAAAAATATATCCTTTAACGGATATTGACAAGTGTTTAGAAGTAGCCGATATCGTTGTTTTAACCCTACCTTTAACGGAAGAAACGAAAAACTTTATGGACAAAAACCGTTTTGACAAAATGAAAAACGGTAGTCTACTTGTTAATATTGCCCGTGGAGATATCGTAGATGAAAATGCGCTTTTAGATGCGTTAGATAATAAGTTGTTTGGCGCTGTGTTAGACGTGTTTAGTGAAGACCCACTTTCAACTGATAATCCGTTATGGAAAAAAGAAAACGTTATTATTACGCCACACAACAGTTTTGTTGGCGGGGGAACTTTAGATAGATTATATAAAATAATATTAAAAAACTTGGGGTAAGTATGAAAAGAATTTTATTGGTGGCTACTGTGCAAAGCCATATAGCACAATTCCATAAACCAATTATTAAAATGTTGCAAGAAATGGGCCATGAGGTAGACGTCGCTGCCCGTGACAATTTAGCAGAAAAAAATAATTTAACGTTAAACGAGCCAAATAGAATTTTTAACGTTCCTTTTGAACGTTCTCCATTTAGTTTAAAGAATATTAAAGCATACAAGCAATTAAAAAAGATAATTAAAGAAAACCATTACGACGTTATTCATTGTAATACTCCAGTTGGGGGAATTTTAACAAGAAAAGCGGCAAAAAAGGAAAGAAAAAAGGGCACAATTGTTATTTATGAAGCACACGGATTTCATTTCTTTAAAGGTGGTTCAAAAAAGAATTGGTTATTGTACTATCCTATAGAAAAAATTTATTCTAAACTTACCGACGTTTTAATTACTATTAACAAAATGGATTATCAATTAGCCTTATCAAAATTTAAAAGTAAAAAGGTTGAGTATATTCCAGGAGTAGGTGTTAATTTAAGTCAGTTTATTAATGCTAACACAGACGGAGATATTAGGGAAGAATTAGGACTAAGTAGTCAAACGAAAATAGTTTTATCTGTTGGCGAATTAAATGAAAATAAAAATCACCAAGCAATTATACGTGCTATAGCAAAACTTAACGATAAAAACGTTCATTACGTAATTGCTGGTAACGGTCCAAAAAAGGAAGAATTAGAACAATTAACTGTTCAATTAGGAATTAAAGATAACGTTCACTTTTTAGGCTATCGTCGTGATTTGCCACACGTTTATAAAAGCGCCGACGTTTTTGCATTACCGTCTTATCGTGAAGGGTTAGGACTTGCTGCTATTGAAGCAATGTATTTTGGACTTCCAATAGTTACGTCTAATAGGCACGGTATTAACGATTATTCTATTCCAGAAGTTACAGGATTTAAGTGTAATCCTACTAATTACGAAGGTTTTAAAGAAGTTATTAAAAAATTGCTTTTAGATGACCAAATGCGTAAAAAAATGGGCGAATATAATAAAGAGTTTTCACAAGAGTTTTCTTTAGAAACATCAATGGCAAGAATGAAAGAAATATATGGAGAATTGCTTAAATGAGTGAAAATATAAAAATAAGCATAGTTGTTCCTATATACAACGTTGAAAAATATTTAAGTGATTGCGTTAAATCATTGATAGAACAAACTTACGACAATATTGAAATTTTGCTAGTTGATGATGGTTCTACTGATGGTTGTGGTGAGATATGCGATGCTTATGCGAATTTAGACAGTAGAGTTAGGGTTATACATCAAAGTAATGGTGGAGTATCTATTGCTAGAAATACTGGTGTAAAAAACGCAAAAGGTGAATACGTTTTATTTATTGACCCTGACGATTGGTTTGAAAAAAACACAGTTGAAATTCTTGTTAACGAAATCAAAGGTGGCGATATAGACGTTTTACGATTTAACTACGTTAAAGAGTACGGGGACTATTCTCAAGAAAACAAAAATTCTTTACTTGAAGAAAAGGTTTATCAAGATGAAGAGTTTAATCAAGTTCTTCGTAAAAACGTTGGACTTGTTGGAAAAGAACTTAGAAGTATAGAAAATTTTAATTTTTTAGCATCAGTTTGTTTTGGTTGTTATAAAAAGAGTATAATTTTAGACAACAATATAGAATTTACTGATATTGACAAAATAGGGTCATTTGAAGACGGCTTGTTTAACTTGCAATTTTTAATGAAAGCAAAAAGTTTTGTTTATATAGACAAATGCTTATATCATTATCGTAAAAACAATGCAGGGGCTTATACAAGTAGAAGTAAGAAAAACTTTTTTGAAAAGACATTAGTGTTATTTAACGAAATAGCAAAAGTAATTGAAGATAAACTTGAAGATAAACAAATTCAACAAGCATATTTTAATAGAATTGCGTATTGCGTATTAGAACAAAACTTAAACGTAATGAAAAATCGTGAAGCCACAGGTAGGGAAAAACGTAAAGAAATTAGAGCGATACTAAAACACGATTTAGTTAAAAAAGCAATAAAGCAGTTTAAGTTAAAATATTTACCACTTAAATGGAAGGTTTATTATTTTTTTGTAAAAACAAAATGCACTTTTGGAGTTTATTTTGTAACCAAAGCAATTTTGAAATTAAAAGGAAGGAAATAAAATGGCTTTTAATCCACTTGTTTCAATAGTAATTCCATTGTACAATGGGGCAAATTATATAGAAGAAGCGCTTACGTGTGCGATTAATCAAACGTATAAAAATATTGAGATTATAGTCGTTAACGACGGCTCTAAAGATGACGGTGCAGGTAGAGATATTTGTCAAAAATATTTAGACAAAATCATTTACGTTGAAAAGGAAAACGGTGGGTGCGCTTCAGCACTAAATTATGGAATAAAACTTGCTAAAGGGGAATATATTTCTTGGCTTTCTCATGATGATTTATATGACCTAACAAAAATTGAAAGACAAGTTTTGCAATATGAAAAAAACGGCTTAGATAAAGAAAACACGGCAATTAGCAACCCTGCAAGACAAATAAATGCTGATGGGAAAATTTTATTTCATCCACAAACAAGATTTAAAGGCTACTTGTCAGCAAAGGAAGCGTACTGTTATTTGCTATATAAAAAGTGTTTTAACGGATGTGGGTTGCTTCTTCCTAAAAACATTTTTGAAAAAGCAGGTTATTTTAACGAAAGTATGCGATTTGTTTTGGATTGGAATTTGTGGTTAAAGTTTGCCGTTGCTGGACTAAATTTTTATTTAGATGATGAAGTTTTAGTAAGTAATCGTTGTCATAGTGCACAAATAACTGCAAATCAAAAGCAACTTCACGTAAGTGAGTCAAAACAAACGGTAGAAGAACTTTTTGAACTACTTAAAGAAAACGAAGAAATATTTTTTATGAAAGAACTATATTATCTTTGTTATGCAACTAAAAAGACTATTTGGAAAGAAATTCGTAATTACTGTAAAGGAAAAACGAGTTTAAGCACCTTAAAAGCGTGGAAGTTAAGGATAAAAATAACTTTAAAACGTTTTGCTAAAAAGATATATCATTTATTAAGGAAATAAGACGAGATGTTAATTTTATTGGGACTATCTATTTTGCCAAGTATAATTAAATTATTTATGGGCGACGTAGACGGCAATAAACAAAAGAAAAAACTTTTTTTAATTTTATGTGGACTACTTATAGTATTCGTAGTTGGTTTTAGGCACGTAAACGTTGGTACGCGTGATACTGAAACATATTGGAAAATGTACGAAAATGCTATGAATTCTTCAAGTTTGAAAGCGTTTTTGACTAATCACAAAGTATTTGAAACGTTCTTTCTTTTTTCGGAGTGTTTGTTTTCTTTTTTTCTTTGGGCTTTAGCAAAGATTATACCTAATCCACAAATTTTAATTTTTATTACGTCAGCATTTGTAACGATTAGTGTATTGTGCTTTATTTTTAAACATTCAAAAAATACAATGCTATCCGTTTTAATGTATATTTGCTTGGGGGCAATGACTTTTAATATGAACGGTATGCGTCAGGCTGTAGCGATAGCGATATGCTTATTTGCTTACGGTTTTGCTAAAGATAAAAAACTAATACCATTTTTACTAATAGTGTTGATAGCAACGTTAGTTCATAAATCTGCCATATTTTTTGTGGTTGTGTATTTTGTTCCGTATTTTAAGTTAAACTTAAAGTCGTGCTTGTTTTTTGCATTGTTAGTAATAGCCTTTATTCTATTGTCTGATAGATTGGCAGTATTGTTTGATAGTTTTACTGGTGAAGATTACGGCGAAGGCGAATCTTTTAGTAGTGGCGGATATATTACCCTTTTAATTTATATATTAACGATAATTTTTGCTTTTATAACGGCAAAAAATAATAAAGATGACAAGTCTTTTTCAATGGCATTATTTATTACAATCTTAGGGTGTTCATTGTTTTTTGCAAGATATATATCAACTCAAATTTATGAAAGAATGAGTTATTATTTCTTTTACGGAGTTATATTATTGTTGCCACAATCAATAGAAACGTTAAAAGACAAAGATAAAAAGGTTATGATTACAATTGTTTCCGTTTTATCTATACTATTATTTGCATACCGTTTATATGGTTCGGTGTTCCAAAACTTTACATTTTTTTGGGCATAAATAAAATAGTTAGAGGTGAGTTATGAGAATATTATGGATAGTAAATATGATGTTTCCTAAATTGGCTAGTCATTTAGGACTAAAAACAAGCACAAGTGGAACGTGGTTAATTGACCTTGCTGAAGGCTTGAGCAATCTTGATAATGTTGAAATTGGAATAATGACCTATGGTCAACAAAAAGACTTTGTAGACGTTAAAATTGAAAATATTAGGTATTTTGTATTTCCAGGTGGCGGAAAAAGATTGCTATTTGGAAATAAAAATACGAGAAAAGATTGCCAAAAAATCTTAGAACAATTTAAACCTGATTTAATACATATTCACGGAACTGAATATGCTCCTGGATATGAAATAATAAAAACTGGCACAAAAGTTCCCGTTCTTTTAACAATACAAGGAATGCTTGGTAGGATTAAAGATGAGTATTATGGTGGTCTTTCTTTTAGAGAGTTGCTTAAATGTACAACGTTAAAAGAATTGTTGCGTTTTAAAACTCCTTTTACAAGCAAAATGATTTTTAATAATAGTGCAAAAAGAGAAAGAAAGGTTCTTAATAGCGTTAAATACGTTACAGGGCGTACTGATTGGGATAAGGTTACAATGCTAAACATAAATTCTAATCTAAAATATTATCGTTTAAATTATAATTTACCTGCACCTTTTTATAATGCTAAAAAGTGGGATATAAATGAAGTTCAAAGAAGGTCAATATATTTGAGTTCTTCTCATTATTCGCTAAAGGGTTTACACGTTTTTGTAGATGCTTTAGAAATTGTTAAAAGTAAATATCCTGACGTTAAGGTTTATATGCCAGGTGGTAGGGCAAAAGACGGAAAAATAAGGGCGTCATCTGGTTATATGAAGTTTGTTTTGAAAAAAATTAAAGAGAAAGGTTTAGAAGAAAATTTTTATTTTATAGGTGGCATACCTTCAAATAAAGTTGTAGAGGAACTTCAACGTGCAAACGTTTGTGTTGTTTGTTCTGCTATGGAAGGGGCATCTGCAACCATAAGAGAGGCGTCTATGATAGGTACTCCATCAATATGCTCTTATCGTGGTGGCATGACAGAACTTATTACTGATGGCGTAACAGGTTTTACTTATGATTATCCTGAATATTCAATGTTAGCATTAAAAATTATGCAAATTTTTGAAGATGATGAGTTGGCGATTAGCTTTTCAGAAAAGTCAATTGAAATAAGTGAAAAACGCCATGATAGAGAAAAGAACGTTTTAGAAACCTTTAAGGTATATGAAGATATTTGTGCAAACAATTAAGAAAAGGAGTTTTTATGATTAAATCTAACATTGACTTATCAGTTTTATTAATATTTTTTGCCCGTCCTAACACCTTAGAACCTGTATTTAAAAAGGTAAAGGAAGCGCGGCCGTCAAAATTATTTTTAGCGTGTGATGGTGCAAGAGAAAATAATGAAAGAGACGTTGAAGCCATTGAACAATGCAAAAAAATAGTAGAAGATATTGATTGGGAGTGTGAAGTATACACAAACTATTCTACTCAAAATTTAGGTTGTGGCAGAGGACCTTCTAACGCCATTTCTTGGGCTTTTGAACATACGGATAAGTTGTTGATATTAGAAGATGATTGCGTTCCAGATGAAACGTTATTCCCTTTTATGGCAGAAATGCTTGAAAAATATAAAGATGATGAAAGGGTTGGAATTATAAGTGGGTTTAACCATTTTAAAGATTGGGACTGTGGCGAATATAGTTATTGCTTTACAAAAACAGGTGCAACTTTAGGTTGGGGCACTTGGAAACGTGTTTGGGAAAAGTATGACTATATTTTAAAAGATATGGATGAAAAATACTGCCAAAAACTTTTATCAGGGGCTTTTAAAGATGACCGTATGATGAAAGCAAGAATGGGCAGTTGGAGAAAGGCTGTAATTGAAACAAGAACAAAAAAAGTTAATTATTGGGACGTACAATTTGGCTTTTTAAAGTATGCGCAATCTTATTTATGCGTTGTGCCAAAGGGAAACCTTATTTACAATATTGGTGTTGGAGCAGGGTCTACTCATACGGAAAACACAAAAGAAAGCAAATGGAAATTAGGCAAAATTTTATTTATGCCAACCGTTCCTATGCAATTTCCACTTAAACACCCTAATTATATGATTTGCGACTCTGAATATGATGAAAAAAGTTTTAGAATGATTAATCCAAACAAATTTGTTAGAGTAATTAGAAAAATTAAAAGAAAGTTAAAAATAAAGGAAAAGTAGGATGTTTGCTCCATTATTAATTTTAATGTTAGTTTGTTTATGGAAAATAAAATTTAATTTTTCAAAAACGGGCTTTGGCGATTATTTACAAAAAGATAAAACTGAATCGGTAAAAGGATTATTTATTTTAATAGTTTTTTTAAGCCATTTTAATAAATACGTATCTTATTCTTGGACGCCTGACGTGTATGCTTTTAAAATTATAGGCGTGATAGGACAAGCAATGGTAATTCCATTTCTTGTTTATTCTGGCTTTGGCGTTATGGAGTCTATTAAAAGAAAGGGTATATCTTACGTAAAAGGTTTTCCTAAAAACAGAATATTAAAGGTTTTGTTGATATTTGAATTTGTTAACGTATTTAAAATTTTAGTAAAATTTATTTTAAATGGCTTTGTTGAATTAGAATTTATAATTTTATCAACGATAACTTGGCTTGATTGGTATGTTTTTGCTATTTTACTTTTATATTTTTTCACCTATTTTGCTTACTTGATATTTAAAGATAAAAAGAATTACGCACTTTTGCTAATAAGCGTTATTGTATTAACGGTATTATACGTAACCACTTTATATTTAGCAGGTACGCCAAGGTTTTATTACGATACCGTTTTATGTTACGTTATTGGGCTTATTTGGTCTATTTATAAAGATAAACTTGACAACTTTTTTGCAAAAAATTACGTGTTTTATCCAGTAGTGATAGTGCTTGCGGCTATTTGCGCTGTTTCACAAATTTTCTTAAAAGAGTATAAAATAGCAGTTATTATAACCTACTTAGTAGTTGCTGTGTTATTGCTTTTAATTACAAAAAAGGTTCAAATAAACAACGGCGTGTTAAGTTGGTGTGGAAGACACTTGTTTGATATATATTTGGTTCATAGAATTCCAATGGATATCTTTTTTGCGTTAGGCATAAACGAAATAAGTAATTATTTATATTTTGGATTAAGCGCCGTTGCAACTTTTGTGCTTGTACTTGTTTTAGATTTAACAATAAATAGGTGGATAAAAAGGCTATCTAAACCTAAAACAATAAAAGAATAAAAAGTATAGTAGGGAGAAAGTTTGTATATGAAACAATATAAGGCTATAGACCTTGCAAAATTTGTGTGTGCTATTTTGATTATAATTCTTCATACTGCACCGTTTGCAAGTTATAGTAAAGTTTTAACGGTTGGTTTTAGAAATATTATTACCATTATTGCCGTACCGTTTTTCTTTGTGGCAAGTGGGTTTATTGCATTTAAAAAGATAGATGGAAAAAGCGGAAAAGAGCAAACAAACTACGTTTTAAAACACTTAAAACGAATTGTTATAATGTATTTAATATGGAGCGCAATTTATTTTGTGTTCGTTGCAATAAAATGGGCTAGGGCAGAAGATTTTTCTATTTATTATGTTTTAGAATACATAAAAGATTTTTTTTTGAAGGAAGTTATCAAACCATTTGGTTTTTACCTGCCTTGTTTATGGCAACTTTACTTGTTTGGTTGTTGCACAAAAAACTTCCGTATAAAACTATTTTTATTATCGCTTGTGTAATTTATATATTTACTTTGGGTGGTAGTTCTTATTACGGTTTGTTTACAAAAGTACCTTTTATTGAAAGTATTTATAACACTTACTATAGTTTCTTTGATAGTATAAAAAACGGTGTGTGTTTTGGCCTTATTTTTGTTTGTATGGGTGCAATGATTGCTGAAAAAGAAGAAAGGATTGTAAGCAAAAGCCCTATGTGGAAAACGGGGATTTGGTGCGTTGTTTTTGCTATCCTTTTAGCAGTAGAAGCAATTGCCGTAGGAATTTTTGACTGGAATACTAAAGGCGTAGATACTATTGCTATGCTTGTGCCGTTTAGTTTCTTCTTTTTTAGTTTTCTATTAAAGTGGAATATTAAAGGAAAAGATAACTTATTCTTAACCTTAAGAAAATATAGTTTATTGATGTTTTTATGTCAAAGAATACCTTTAAGCATTATTGATATGTTTTTTGGTGAAAGTATAATTGCAACAAACTCAATGTTGTATTTTGCCGTTGTGTTATGCGCAACAATGTTAATTTCTTTTATAATTATTCAAGCGTCAAAGAAGGTTAAATTTCTTAAATATTTGTATTAAGGAGAAAGTATGGAACTTAGTAGATTACAAGATTTAGTTTATAATATTTTTGTAGAATTTGATAGGATTTGTAGAAAATATGATTTAGCATACTCTATGGAAGGGGGTACGCTTTTAGGTGCAGTTAAATATCAAAATTTCGTGCCTTGGGATGATGATATTGACGTAATAATGCGCCGTGATGATTATGAAAAGTTTTTAAAAGTAGCCCCTAAAGAATTAGGAGAAGACTTTTTTTTACAATCATATAACAACGTTTCACAGTTTCCGTTAAACTATGCAAAAATTTGCTATAACAAAGTAGTTATTTATGATTATGATTATAGTCATTTAAAAAAGATGCATCACGGAATTTTTATGGATATTTTTCCTATTGACAACGTAAAAGTTGATAAGTTAAAAAAACATTGTTCAATGGTTGGTGTATTAACGGGCGCTCGTAAAACTAAACTAAAAGTTAATTTAGGAAAATTACCTAAACTTAAAAGAATTGTATATAAACTTGTGTCAAAATTGCCAATGTCTACTTTGGTTTCTTTACAAAACAAAGTTTGTGGAAAATATAACAAAAAAGATACGGGGTATCGTTATGAAGTTTGTAATTCTAATAAAAAGTTTCCACCAATGCCTTCTAAAATGTATGATGAATATATAGAATTACAGTTTAGAGATAAGAAATTTAAAGCGATAAAAGATTATGATAAATTATTAAAATCTCGTTTTAGCGAAGATTATATGGAAACGTTACCACCTGTTGAAAACAGAAAACCTTCGCACAACCAAAATATTATTGAGGTAGAAAATTAATGCGTAAAAAAACAATAGGCGTAGTACTATCTTATTTACTGATTGTTGTTGATATTTTAGTCAGTTTGTTTTTTGTACCGTATTTGCTTAAAAGTTTAGGTGATTCAGAATACGGTATTTATAGACTTATGCTTTCAACGGCCTCATATCTATCAATTTTAGATTTTGGTATAGGTGGAACGCTAACAAGATATATTGTAAAATTTAAGACGGAACAAGATAAAAAGGGTATAGAAAACTTTTCTGCAATGGGATTGTTTATATACGGAGCACTTGCTTTATTAGTAATACTTATTTCCGTTGGTGTTGCTTTATTTATTCCAAGTATGTATAAGGCGTCTATACCAAGTGAATTGAGTAGAGAGGCTCAATACATATTCGTTATTATTTGTTCAACAACGGCTGTGTCTTTATTTAACCACGGCTATAACGGAATTATTACTGCTTATGAAGGTTTTGCTTTTAATAAGTCAAGCAATATTCTAAAAATTGCTTTAAGAATTTTGCTTATTATATTTGGATTAAAAATATTTAATTCTGCATTAGTAGTCGTTATAATAGACTTTGCTTTAGCAGTACTTTTATTGATAGCAAATGCGCTTTACGTTAGATTTTACGTTAAATGCAAAGTGCGTTTACATAAGTGGGACTGGAAACTTGCAAAAGAAGCCTTTGTTTTTACTTTGGCAATTTTAATGCAATCTATAATAAATCAGTTTAACTCAAACGTAGACAATATTGTGCTTGGAATTTATATGACGGCTTCGGTCGTTACCTTATATTCGTTGGCATTACAAATTTATACTATTTTTGGTAGTTTGTCTACGGCAATATCATCAGTATATTTGCCAAGTATAAGCGAAACGGTGTTTAAGGGCGCAACTGATGAAGAAATTACAAGAAAGGTTGTTGAACCAAGTAGAATTCAATTAATTGTGCTATTGTTGGCGTTAACGGGTTTTTACCTATTTGGACAAGACTTTATTACTTTATGGGTAGGGGAAGGATATGAACAGGTTTACGTACTATGTTGCGTTCTTTTAACCTCTTCAATACTTGACCTTTCGCAAAACTCTATTACGTGTGTATTAAAAGCAAAAAATATGCTTCACGGAAAGACGCTTATTTTAGGAATTGCAACCATTGTAAACGTTATTATAACCTTTGTTTTAGTTCCTATAATAGGGGCAGTTGGTGCTACGATAGGTACGGCTTTTTCAATGTTATTTGGATATGGCGTTGCGCTAAATATTTATTTTCAAAAGAAAGTTCATTTAAAAATGGGGCTTTATTATAAAGAAACTTACAAAGGTATTCTTTTAGCCGTTATAATTGCTGCCGTGATTGGTGTGGCGTTTACCTTTATTAAGATGCAAGGTTGGATAGGCTTTTTAATAAAAGCAGGGCTTTATGCTATAGTATATTGCGTTATAATTTTATTGATAGGATTAAACGCAAACGAAAAACAAATGGTTAAAAGAATTTTTAAAAGGAAAAAATTATAGGGGTAAGGTTGTGACTTTAACTGAAAAGTTCTTTGTTGAGTGCGTTAAAATGGGAATTAAAGGGGAAACCGTTAGTTCTATTCCAAACGAACTTGACTACAAAAAACTTTATAATCTTTGCAAGGCGCATTCTATGAGCGTGGTTGTGTTTAATGCGCTTTACGGGGTAAAAGAAAAGGTTTTACCTTCCTTTTTAGATGCTCTTCTTAAAATTGTGCGTCGCCACGTAAAAAAGGACGTGCAAAAAGACCACGACGTAAACGAGTTATTAAGTGCATTTGAAGAAAACGGTTTAAGATATATGCCACTTAAAGGTTATTATTTAAGAAAGTTGTATCCTTCAACCGATATGCGTTATTCTGCAGACTTTGATATTTTAATTGACCTTAAAGAATTAAAAAAGGTGCGTGAAGTAGCCTATAAACTAGGGCTAAAAACGGAAAGACACGATGAACATCACGACATAGTTTATAACCCTGAAACAAAAACGGTTTTTGAATTACACAAAACTATTTTTGTTGGTGAACTTGAAAAGTATTTTGGTGGGGGCGAAAAGGGTTTTGAAAAAGCCAAATTAAAAGAAGGCTATAACTATTTTTACGAGATGGATAAAGAAACTTTTTATATCTCAGTACTTGCTCACTCTGCTTACCATTTTGCATTAGATGCAGGGGTGGGTATTCGCCACCTAACGGATATTTATTTATACCAAAAAGCATATGCGTTAGATAAAGAATATTTAAACGCTGAACTTGAAAAATGTGGTTTAATTAAGTTTAACGAAGAGTTTGAAAAACTTGCAAACTACTTTTTTGAAGATGAAAAGCCAACTGATTTTACTAAAAAATTAGCAAAACACGTTTTAGAGTCAACTTTGCTTGCTAACGAAGAAAAGCAGATGGCGTCTTTAGTTGTGTCAAACGCTAAAGGCGAAGAAGGGGAGAAAAAGGCAAAAAAACGTTCTTTTTTAAGGGCTATTTTCCCTATTAAAGAACATATGCAGTTTTCTTACCCTGTATTAAAAAAGCACGGCTATTTACTTCCTATCTTTTACGTTATAAGATGGTTTCACGTATTGTTTACAAGACCTAGAAACGTTGGAAAGTTAAAGAAAATGCAAAACGTATCTACTTTAGAAATAGAATATATTAAAGAGATAAGAAATGGGCTTGGAATTCAAGATTTGTAATAGCAAAACATAAAAAACAATATAAAAAGCAAGGGGGACTTGCTTTTTTTGTTTAGGTGTTGATTTTTTGAAAGTTTTTTAGTAAAATATCTTTTATGGAAATAAAAAATCAAGTGGAATTAAATGAGACAATTTTATCTAGTCAAGTGGACTTTAACCAAAAATTAAGGTTTGATGCTATTTTGAACATTTTTCAAGACGTTACCACAATGCATTCTACCTTGATGGGGGTTAGTCACGATGATATGTTAAAAAACTCTAACGCATACTGGGTACTTTCTAAAATAAAAGTCAAAGTTCAAGGTGAGTTTAGAACGGGTGATGAAGTTTTAGTAAAAACTTGGCCTTTAACACCTTCAGTAGTTAGGTTTAACAGAGGTTATGAAATTACAAAGCCTAACGGTGAAATCGTGGGTCATTCAGAGTGGTGCGTGTTGGATGCCAAAACTTTTAGACCAAGAAAGTTTAGCACCCTTTCTTATCCAACGATGGCGCATTTAGAAGAAAAGGTTAGCATAAGCGACTTTATGCGTTTTACGGAAGATTTTACTGAAGAAAACTTTGTTTTAGAACATACAAACCTTTTTACAGACGTTGACTGTAACAAGCACGTTAACAACGTTGTTTATGCAAAAATGGCGCTTGACGTTTTTGGTTTAGAAGAGTTTGAAGAGTTTAACTTTAACGCATTTGAAATTCACTTTATTTCACAAACTTTTTTTGGCGATAAAATTAAAATTTACAAAAAAGCATATAAAGACAGGGTTTTTGTTTTAGGCAAAAAGGAAGAAAAACCTGTTTTTGAAGCACTTTTTTACAAGGAATAGACTATGATAAGAAGAGCAGAGATTAAAGATTTAGACAAAATTATTGATTTACTTGTTGAAGTTGCCTTAGTGCATCACGAAGGCAGACCCGACCTATTCAAAAAATCAAGAAAGTACACCGATGATGAAATTATTTGCATAATAAACGATGACAAAACGCCGGTTTTAGTATGCGTTGATGAAAATGACGAAGTCTTAGGTTACGCATTTTGCGTGATACAAGACCATAAAGACAGCACTTTGCTTACCCCTATAAAAACCTTATATATAGACGACCTTTGCGTGTTCAAAAGTATGCGTGGAAAAGGTATAGGAAAAGAACTTATGGACGGGGTTAAAAATCTTGCCTTAAAGATAAGATGCTACAATATAACCTTAAACGTTTGGGTATTAAACGAAAACGCAAAAAAGTTTTACGAAAAACTTGGCTTTAACGTTCAAAAAATAGGTATGGAAGTTATACTGTAATTTTATTGATAAAACTTAAAATTTGTGGTAAAATACATTAGACGAAAAATTTAGGAAAAGAAGATATGATTTGCAACACAATTTTAGATGCAATAGGAAATACGCCGATTATAAGACTAAACCGTATGGTAGATGAAAACTCTGCCGAAATTTTGGTTAAGTTTGAAGGCTTAAACGTTGGTGGTTCAATAAAAACTAGAACGGCTTATAATATGATTTGCGATGCAGAAAAAAGGGGTTTACTTAACGAAAACTCTATTATAGTTGAACCAACAAGTGGAAATCAAGGTATAGGTCTTGCCCTTTGCGCTGCAGTTAAAGGGTATAAAGCAAAAATTATTATGCCCGACTCTGTTTCAGAAGAAAGAAGAAAACTTGTTAATCAATACGGCGCAGAAGTAATTTTAGTACACGACGACGGAAACATAGGTTTATGTATTGAAGAATGCGTTAACTTTGCTATAAAATTAAAGGAAGAAAACCCTAACGTTTTTATTCCACAACAATTTGAAAACCCTGCAAACCCTGAAATTCAAAGAAAGGGTACTGGGGAAGAAATTTTGGCACAAGTAGGAAAGCCTATTCACGGTTTTTGTTCAGGAATCGGCACGGGTGGTACTATAACGGGTATAGGTGAAACGTTAAAGGCTAAAAACCCCGATATTACCATTTGGGCAGTTGAGCCTGAAAATGCGGCAATACTTTCAGGTGGGTCAATCGGCACACATCTTCAAATGGGTATTGGCGACGGACTTATTCCTACAATACTAAATCAAGAAATTTACGACGACGTATGTATTATAAAAGATGAAGAAGCACTTCAAACTTCAAAAGACTTAGCGCTTAAAGAAGGAATTTTGTGTGGAATTAGTAGTGGAACTAACGTTGCGGCGGCAATTAAACTTGCTAAAAAACTTGGAAAAGGCAAAACGGTGGTAACGGTACTTCCAGACACGGCAGAAAGATATTTTTCTACTCCGTTATTTGAATAATGAAAAAAAGGCTTGACATTAAAAATATTAAGCCTTTTTCTATAAATTTTTGCATTTTTTTATTTAACAATTCTTGTTATCTTTTTAACAAATCTTGTCATTATGTATTTTTTTCTTTGCCATTTTTTAAATAATATTATAAAATGTATAACGTAATATGAACGACTATGCATAGTCGTTAAAAAAAATAAGGAAAGGAGACTATGAGTATGAAAAAATACTTAAAAGCACTTGCGCTTTCAGTGTGCTGTGTTATTGGGTTAACAACCGTAGGTTTTTCAGCTATACCAAACGATGTTAATGCAGATAACGTAGTTTATACGAGAGACAGTGCAATTGCAAACGTTGAAGGTGTAGAACTTATTACTGGCGACTATTCAGCAGCAATAAATGCAAGTGGTTCTAAATACCTATACGAATCAAGAAACCATAAAAACCTTCGTGATGATGACATTGGTGGTACTGACCTTGGTATTCCATTCTACAACAGTAAGAATGATACAATGTATATTCTTTACGGTGATACTTATGGTACTGGCCGTGCGGAAACTGAATCAGGTGAAGACGATTCTAGAAACTGGCGTTCAAGCGTTATGGCTATTTCAAAGGACTACGACCTATCAGATGGTTTAACTTACGACGGTTGGTGGAGAGGCGGTTCAGACCAAGCAGAAGCAGTTATCGAAGGTAAACACTTACCAACTGGTGGGGACACAGGTACTATTAAAAAGGGTACTGAAAGAACTAAGATTCCACAAGGTGGTATTGAAGTAAACGGTGTTGTTTACATTTACTACGAATCAATTAGAAACTTTGGTACAGCAGGTACTTGGAGAGTTAACTATCAAGGCGTTATCAAGTCAACTGACAACTGTCAAACTTTTGAAAGAGTTCCTGATTTAACTTGGTTCCCTGATATTGACAACCACGGTGATTATGCAATTTATTCTGCAGCAGAATCTTGGGCAGATGCAACTAATACTGACGTTCAATCAGAAGATGACATCACTCCTCAAATGTTAGCAGATGCAAAGGCTAAAATCCCTAATGCTGAAGAAAGAAACGCTCCTTACTTTGCACAATGTTATCCTGTAGACGGTAACGACGGTTACGTATATATCTTTGGTCGTCGTGCTGGTCGTCAACACGGTATTAAAGTTGCAAGAGTAAGTTATGAAAACATTGAAAAGTTTGATGAACACGAATATTATACTGGTAACGATAAAGACGGCAACCCAATTTGGGTTAAGGGATTAGACGGCTTAAAGGCGCTTGATAACGACACCGTTGGTTACGTTTTAGCAAGCGGTAAAGATGAACCTGCTTCAAACATGTCAGTAATGTGGAACGAATATTTAGGCAAGTGGATGTTATTCTACTTTAGACCTGCAATCTTCGCTAATGGTAACGGTGTTCAATTATATCCACCAATGGTATGCTTTAGATTGTCTGATACAGTTTGGGGCAACTATGGTGAACTTCACGAAGTAATGGAAGGTGACTTCTTTACAAGACAAGGTTCTAAAAACGCAAGTGGTTTCATTGGTATGGATGCGGATTCAAGCTTTACTTTCAGTAAGGAATTATCTTTCTATGCTGGTTTCGTTCACGAAAAGTATCAAGAACAAAACGGTAAGGTATTCTACTTCATCGCAACAATCGCTGGTGTTTATAACTCAGCATTATTCAAAGTAACGTTAAACTAAGGAGGAACGAACTATGAAAAAAAGATTATTAGGTTTAGTATCTATTATTTGTCTAATCGCAGTTATTTTCTCTTTTGGTGCCTTCACGGTTAGTGCAGACGCTCAATTCGTAAGTTTAACTACACTTACTTTTGAAGATTTAACTGTTGGTACAGCTTCTAATAGCACTAGCGAAAAGATTCAAACGGGTAACGCATATTTTGATACAATTTACCCAAGAGGCGGTACTATGGTAGTTATGGAAGAAGGTGGCGAAAAGTTTGTAAGAACAACTTCTACGACTAATACAAGTTACGTAGCATTCGTTCCAACGGCTGCATCAAAGGCTGATCTTCCTGCACAAGACTATCAAGTTACAATTACTTATAGATTAAGTGATGACTTTGCTAACCAAGCAGGAAAGACAGATAAAAACTTTGTTATCAGATCACAAAGTAGTGGTGGTGCGGATGACGAAAGAATTCTTGCTAGTGAAGATTATGCTCAAGCAAAAGGCACTTGGAAAACTACAACTGTTGTTTCAACATCAAAGGGTGATTTAACTGGTTACTGGCTATTTGCTTACGTTAATTCTGGTTGTTATATTGATATTAAGAGCATTGAATGGAAAGCATCTGCTCAACCATTATTCGACCAAAAGGCTGACTTTAACGCAGCTGCTCCTGCAGACGTGACTTACGTTGCTGACACTAAGGGTAATGATATCACTAAAGTAGAAGTTTGGAACAAAACTACTGAAGAGTTTGAAACTTTAGACGCTTCAAACTATACTTTTGATATAGACGCTAAGACAATGACTATTAAGAAAGAGTATTTAAGTGGTTTAACAAACGGCTTAAAGAGTATTATTTGTTACGTAAACGGCGCTAAGTATGCAACTGTAATTTACGTTTACAACTCTACTGTTGTTGAAGAACCTGTATCTTTAGGTAAACCAGTTGAAGATGATGACAAGGGTGGTTGTGGTTCAGTTATTGGAACTGCAGGTGCAATTGTTTCAGTTCTTTCACTTGCTGGCGCAGTAGTAGTACTTAAGAAAAAGAAATAATCAAACAAAATTAAATTAAAAGAAGGTGGTTTCTCACCTTCTTTTTTTGTTTATAAAGTTGCGTTTTTTGGCAAAAAAAGGTATAATATATAAAAGATAAATATAAAAGAAAAATAAAGGGGTTTTTATGAAAAAAAGAATTACTAGTTTATTTGTAGTTTTTGTTTTATTAATAACAGCAATGGCTACTACAATTAGTTCGTTTAGCGTTTCAGCCGCAGTTTCAAGCCTTACTTTTGAAACTTTTAACGAAGGTCAAATTACTACTGATTCAGTTTCTTATGCCGATGACGAATACGTTACTTCTGTTCGTAGTATGGGTGGTGGGGGAACTCTTTCAGTTATTAAGGAAAGTAATTTAGCATATGCAAGACTTTTAGCGAACGGTTCGTCTACTTATATAGGTATTTACGCACCTTTAAGTGGTTTTGTAGCAGGTACTTATAAATTTACTATTACTTTAAGACTTTCTGAAGGATATACTTTACAAGATGGCAAAAACACAATTTTTAGGTTTGAAAGTGCAACGGGAACAAACACAAACCTTGATACTCTATATGCAAACGCAGTTGCAACTACTGATGCCGATGGCTTTAGAACGGTTACTTTTGAAAAGACTACTACTGAAAAGTATGCCTCAATGAGATTATTTACTTATGCAACTGAAGGTAGTTACGTTGATATAAAAGAAATTGCCTTTGCTGAGGTGGAAGAATCTACGGTAGAAGAAGTTCCACCTGTTACTGAAACGGAAGCCGATACTTTAGTAGATTTAAGCGAATACACAATCGTTTACGGAAAGTACGAAGCAGAAGAACTTATGCTTGATAACCCTACTTATGCAAGTTTAACTGAATGGGATTTTAATAGACTTATTGCCGAAGAATTAAAGGCTAACATTAAAGATGAGTTTGGTGTTGACCTTCCTATCGTTAAAGATACGGCAACTGATTTTGGCGATAAAGAAATTTTAGTTGGTAATACGAATAGAAAGGACTACCAAGGTTATTTAGGTTTAACTTTTGTTAAAGATGCTGTTATTAAAAATGGTATAAATACAAATTATTCTTACTCAACAACCAATCCATTTAAGTATGCTTACGGTTTACAAGGTAATGATATTTATATGGTTGGTGGAACTTATGCAACAACTTACGAAGCATCACTAAGACTTTTTGATTACTTAAAAGAAAACGTAGTTAACGGTCAAGTTAACTTAACGGCTAGTTGGAAAGTGACAGGAACAAAAGACTTAGACGTTATCGGTTGTATTGGCGACAGCATAACTCAAGGTTATAGATCAAAAAGTGCCGATACGGGTGCGTCTAATACTTATTGCTACTTTGCATATCCATCTTACTTACAAAGAATGAACTGGAAAACGGCTTACGTTTATAACTTAGGTAGAAGTGCAAGATCAATGCTAAGCACACTTTCTAACTCTTATCAATCAGTTGCAAGATGGACGGAAGCAAAGAAGATTAAAGACGTACTTGACTACGTTGTAATTGCACTTGGTACTAACGACTCTAAACTTGTTCTTACAAACGAAGCAAGAGATTGGACTGACGCTGATAGCGCACAATTCATTAAAGACTTCTTCGTAATTATTGAAACGCTAACTGAAAATAATAAAGATATTAAGTTCATTTTCTCTAACTGTCCAAAGAATTATAGTTCAGGCAATTATGCAAAAGACTTTATTTTAGATTTACAAGCACAATGCGTTACTGAAGCAAAGAAAGAAGGCTACACTATTGAATTATTCGATATGATGACCTATTCAACACAAAATATGCCGTCGTCAACCCACTATCATAGTGACCTATTACACCCTAATACAGTAGGTTATCACGAAATGGCAAAAGCGTTAGCCGGTGCGTTAAAAGAATTCTTCCCAAGCACACCAGATACGCCAAATCCACCAGATACGCCAAATACTCCTGACACACCAGACACTCCAGTTGATGACGACAAGGGTGGTTGTGGCTCAGTAATTACAGTAGGAAGTGCGCTTTTAAGCGTAGTTTTACTTGGTGGCGCAGTAGTAATGTTAAAGAAAAAGGACTAATTAAAACATAAAAAAATTATTTAAAGAAGGCAAAACAAGTTTTGCCTTCTTTTTTATTTTACAAATTAGTAAAGATTGACTTTTTTTAGCAAAGATTGACTTATTTACTTTTTGATATTGACTTTTACTTTATATTTGAGATAATTTAACCGTATAACATTTTAACAAGGAGAATAAAATGAAAAGACTAGTTGTTTTATTTAGTGTTCTTTTAGCAATTTCTACGGCATTATTTTCTTTAAGTTTAGTGTCTTTTTCTTCTACTGCTGTAGAACAAGAAAGAACAGCAACTACTAATTTTAGCGACCTTGAAATAGGCGTACTTCCATCAAGAGAAAAGCAAAGTCTTGCTGTAAGTTCAACAGACCTATTAGGTGGTTTTTTATCGGTTGAAAAGTTTTCTAGTTCAACCCTTACGGGTAGAGTTGTAGAAGTTAAACAAGATACGGGCGAAAGCAAATATCTTTTAATAACAAATTCTGATTCTGCTACTGATGCTTATGTTCACGTTAACTTTTATTTAGGAGAAGGGTTAGAAACTGGTAAAGAATACACTCTTTCGGTTACTTATAAGTTGACTGACGGATACGTAAATACTAGGACTAGCAATATTCAAAACGGAGTTCTTGTAAGAAATGCTGGCGGGTTTGGGGACGTTCCACTGTTTGATACAAATGGTAATGTTAAAGGAACTACTATTGATGGCTGGACTACTTATAGTACAACCGTAACTTCATCTTCACCTGTTGATAAAGTTATTTTATTGGTTTATTCTAATGCTGATGCAAATGGTAATGCTACTGGTATAGCATTAAAATCTATTTCCATCACGCAATTAGTTGAGACTAACGATAATATTGAAACGGAAGTTGATACTGTGTTTAATTTAAGCGATTATACTATCGTTTACGCTAAATATGAAGCAGAAGATTTGATGTTAAGCAATTCAAGTATTGCAAACCTTACCGACTGGGATTTTAATAGACTTATTGCAGAAGAATTAAAGGCTAACATAAAAAACGCTTTTAACGTGGACCTACCTATCGTAAAAGATAGTAATAGTACGCCGGTTGATAAAGAAATTTTAATTGGTAATACGAATAGAAAGGACTACCAAGGTTATTTAGAACTATCTTTTGTTAGAGATGCTAAAATCGTTGATGGTGTTAACACTAACTATGCTTTCTCTGCAACCGACCCATTTAAGTATGCTTACGGCTTACAAGGTAACGATATTTATATGGTAGGTGGCTGTTATGCAACTACTTACGAAGCAACTAACCTATTCTTTAACTACTTAAAAGACAATTTAGTAGATGGTAAGGCAAATATTACTGCTGGATGGAAGGTAGAAGGAACTAAAGACTTAGAAGTTATTGGTTGTATAGGCGATAGCATTACGCAAGGTTATAAGTCAACTTCTGCTGATACTGGTGGGACTACAACTTACTGCTACTTTGCATATCCATCTTACTTACAAAGATTAAACTGG
>JAFVYV010000010.1 GCA_017508485.1 Clostridia bacterium
ATTGCGAGAAAACTGCGAGAAACGCTTCTCGCAAAGTGCATCCGATGATGCGAAAAACCCAATAAAATCAAGGGTTTTCAAGAAATTACATAAACAGACGAAGGAAGTTTTCAAGACCGCCTCGTTATGACCACTTCGATAGCTCTCCATTACGCTGTCATTTGACAACGTTATTATAATATATTATTTTTTTGTTTTTGGCAAGTATTTTTTACTATTTTTTTAAAAATTATTCGCCCATTTTTACAAACTCTACACCGGCTTCCTTAAAAAGTTCAATTGAAAAGGCGTCTGGATAACCGTATTTGTATATTACTTTGCTTATACCTGCGTTAATTATCATTCTTGCACATATTACGCAAGGTTGGTGCGTACAATATAAAACTGCACCCTTTACGCTAACACCTGATTTTGCGGCTTGAATAATTGCGTTTTGTTCTGCGTGAACTGCATAGCAAACTTCTTGCATTGTGCCACTTGCAATATTCTTTTCTCTTCTTAAGCAAGAGCCCCTTTCCGTACAACTTTTTACACCTTCAGGTGCGCCGTTATAACCGGTTGTTAATATTCTTTTATCTTTAACGATTACTGCGCCAATGTGTCTATTTTCTTGATAACAGCTTGACCAAGTTGCTACCGTTTCTGCCATTTGCATAAATCTTAAATCCCATTTATCCATAAAAACTTTTCCCCTACGTTTACTTTTTATATATTGTACCATACTCTTACAAATTTTGCAAAATATTTTTCATTTTTTTTGGCTAAATTACATATTTTTCATTGACAAATATTTTTTATAGTATATAATTAAAGTTAGCACTTAAGCAAACAGAGTGCTAAAACAAAAAAATAACGGAGGCTTTAATATTATGAACATTAAACCATTGTTTGATAAAGTTGTTGTTGAAGCAATTGCTGCAGAAGAAAGAACTAAAAGTGGTTTTATTTTACCATCTGCCGCTCAAGAAAAACAACAAACGGCTAAAATTATTGCAATAGGACCTGGTGGTGTTATTGACGGTAAGGAAATTGTTATGCAAGTTAAGGTTGGCGACAAGGTTCTTTACTCTAAATATGCTGGTAGCGAATTCAAAATTGACGGTAAGGAACTTACTATTATTCGCCAAAGCGACATTTTAGCAATTATTGAAGATTAATTATAAGGAGATATATAAATGGCTAAACAATTAAAACACGGTGAAGATGCGAGAAAAGCTTTAGAAAACGGCGTTAATATCCTTGCTGATACTGTTAAAATTACTATCGGCCCTAAAGGTAGAAACGTTGTTTTAGATAAAAAATACGGCGCACCACTTATTACTAACGATGGTGTTACTATTGCAAAGGAAATTGAACTTGAAGACCCATTTGAAAATATGGGCGCTCAATTAGTTAAGGAAGTTTCTACTAAAACTAACGACGTTGCCGGTGACGGTACTACTACTGCAGTCGTACTTGCTCAAGCAATGATTAGAGAAGGCTTAAAGAACGTTGCTGCAGGTGCTAACCCTATTATTTTAAGAAAAGGTATTGACGGTGCTGTTAAAGTTGCTGTTAACTGCTTAAAAGAACTTTCTAAACCTATTGATAGCAAAAATTCTATCGCTCAAGTTGCTTCTATCTCTGCTGGTGATGAAGGTATTGGCGAATTGATTTCTGACGCTATGGAAAAGGTTGGTAAAGACGGCGTTATTACTATTGAAGAAAGCAGAACTATGAAAACTGAACTTAACGTTGTTGAAGGTATGCAATTTGATAGAGGTTATGCTTCTGCTTATATGGTTACTAATACCGACAAGATGGAAGCCGTGCTTGAATCCCCTCTTATTTTAATTACTGATAAGAAGATTTCTTCAATTCAAGAAATTTTACCTATAATTGAACCTATCGCTCAACAAAACAGAAGACTTTTAATTATTTCTGATGATTTAGAAGGCGACGTTTTAGCCGCTTTAGTTGTTAATAAGTTAAAGGGCGTATTTAACTGTGTTGCCGTTAAAGCCCCTGGTTTTGGTGATAGAAGAAAGGCTTTACTTGAAGATATTGCCGTTTTAACTGGTGGTACTGTTATTTCTAACGACGTTGGTTATGAATTTAAAGACGTTACTTTAGATATGTTAGGTAGAGCATCTACTATTAAAATTGATAAAGATTACACTACTATTATCGGTGGTGCTGGTCTTCCTGAAGCTATTGAATCAAGAAAGGTTGCTATTAAGAATATGATTTTAGAAACTGAATCTGATTACGATAGAGAAAAGTTAAAGGAAAGACTTGCTAAACTTTCTGGTGGTGTTGCAGTTATCAACGTTGGTGCTGCTACTGAACTTGAAATGAAAGAAAAGAAACTTCGTATTGAAGACGCATTAAACGCTACTAAGGCCGCTGTTGAAGAAGGTATTGTTCCTGGTGGTGGTATTGCTTTAATTTCTACTATCAAAGCATTAAAGAACTACGTTAAGACTTTAGACGGCGATGCTAAGACTGGTGCTTCTATCGTTCTTCGTGCAGTTGAAGAACCTTTAAGACAAATTGCTACTAACGCAGGTCTTGACGGCGCAGTTATTTTACACGAAGTATTAAAATCTAAGAACCCTAACTTTGGTTTCAACGCATTAACCAATAAGTACGTTGATATGGTTGAAAATGGTATTATTGACCCTACTAAAGTTACTCGTTCTGCTTTAGAAAATGCTGCATCAGTTGCTTCAGTATTCTTAACTACTGAAAGTATTATTGCTGATATTCCTGAAAAGACACCTCCTATGCCTGCAGGTATGGACGGTATGGGCGGTATGTACTAAGCCAAAACATATAACATAAAAAGAAAAAGTCGTGAAATTTCACGACTTTTTTTGTTGTTAAAATATTATTTAATTATTGTCATTTTCTTGAACTTCTACTTCTTTTTCATCAGTTTCAATTTTTAGTTGAACAATTTCTTCATCAAGTTCAACCTTAATTTCATCTGCATTAACTTTTTTGTAATACTTAACTAAAAAATAGGTCAAAGAAGCGATTAATAGCGCCCCTGTTATTATAAGTAAAATTATAAGACGTGAATCCATAACCTTTCCCCTTCTTAATACAACGTTTCCGTTTCTTTTCTTGGTTCGTTAGTAACACGAACACCTAATTTTTTGAAAGTACTTGCATCTACGTGCGCAAGTATTACGCTTGAGTGAAGTTCAGAACCCCTTAATTTGGGTAGTTCGGCAATTGCCTTTTTAGCAAGTGGGTCGGCTGCTGCGCAAATTGAAAGTGCCATCAATACTTCGTCTGTATGAAGTCTTGGGTTTACGCTACCCATATGCTTAACCTTTAGTTCTTGTATAGGTTCAATTACGGTTGGTGAAATAAGTTTTACTTCATCATCAATTCCCGCTAAAACTTTTAAGGCATTTAGTAGAAGGGCTGCGCTTGAGCCAAGTAACTTACCCGTTTTGCCCGTGATAATTCTTCCATCGTTAAGTTCAATTGCACAAGCAGGACCACTACTTTCTTTTTCCTTTTCAAGTGCAGGTTTTACAACCTTTCTATCATCAATAGTGATATCTAAATTTTGCATTAAAAGTTCTATCTTTGATAAAATATCTGCCGTTATTTTGCCGTTTCTTAAATCCATTTTTGCGGCGTAATATCTTCTAATAACTTCTTGCTTAGACGCCATACTAACGGCTTCATCATCAGTAATACAATAACCTGCCATATTAACGCCCATGTCTGTTGGAGAGTTATATGGTGATTCCCCTTGAATTTTCTTAAAAATTGCGTTAAGTACAGGGAAAATTTCTACGTCTCTGTTGTAGTTAACTGCTCTTTCGCCATATTTTTCTAAATGATAAGGGTCTATCATATTAACGTCTTTTAAGTCTGCCGTTGCCGCTTCATACGCAATATTAACAGGGTGCTTTAATGGTAAGTTCCATATAGGGAAAGTTTCAAACTTAGCGTACCCTGCTTTTATGCCGTGCTTATAGTCGTGGTATAGTTGTGATAGGCAGGTTGCCATTTTACCACTACCAGGACCTGGCGCAGTTACTACCACTAACTTTTTAGTAGTTTCAATATAATCGTTTTTACCATAGCCTTCATCACTAACGATTTTAGCAATATCTGATGGATAATTTTCTATTGCGTAGTGTCTATAAACTTTAATTCCATTATTTTCTAAACGTTTTTGGAAAGAAATAGCACTTGCTTGGTTTTCAAACATTGTTAATACAACGCTACCTACGTATAACCCTTTACTTCTAAATATATCAATTAGTCTTAATACGTCTAATTCGTAAGGGATACCTATATCACTTCTTGACTTGTTGTTTTCAATATCGTGTGCGCTTATAACAATTAAAATTTCAACGTCGTCTTTAAGTTCAAGTAGCATTTTAATTTTACTGTCGGCTAAAAAGCCTGGTAATACTCTTGACGCATGATAGTCGTCAAAAAGTTTTCCACCAAACTCAAGGTAAAGTTTGTCGCCAAACATATTAATTCTTTCGGTAATTTTTTCCGATTGAAGGGTTAAATATTTTAGATTGTCAAAACCGATTTTATCCATAGTAACGCTACCTCAAATTTTTGTTTCAAAAAAAGGGGTTATTACCCCCTTGAAAAATTGCAATCAAAATGCTTTCTATTGAGTTTTATTGTTAGTAATTTCAAAATAAACACTCCTAAAACACAATTCTTAATTATTGTATCAAATGGTGATTAAAATGTCAATAGCATTAAAAATTTATTTATCTTTTTTTAACTTTTATATTGATAATTTCATAAATAATTGTATAATAATTATAATAAGTATTTTTGGAGGACGATACTATGGCAAAAAGAGATTATTTTGGCTTAGGTGGAATTGTTAGCCTTATTTTGGTAATTATTCCTATTACTTCTGCAATTTGTGGCTTTATTACAAGACTTAAAGAAGGTCATATAGTTGCCGCTATTTTAAGAATTATTTTAGGTTGGAATATCATTTGGATTTTAGATATAATTCTTATGATATTAAACGGTAGAATTCTTAGAATATTAAAAATTTAACTAAATATAAAAGTAAAAGGGGGCTTTTTTAAGTCCCCTTTTTTTATTTTGTTTTAACCTTTTTTCTATAACGAATAAGGGCAATTATTACTGAAGATAAAGTTAAAAAGTCGCTTATAAATGACATTAAGTAGCCTTTTGATATACTGTTGCACATCCAAAAAACGTAGGCAATAAAAGAGAATATTCTTATATCCTTTTCCTTTGTCATAAAAAATGCCGTGGTTGAGCCTATTCCACCTAAAATTGGAAAAATATCTTTATAAGTGCTAAAAGAAATTATTCCAAAAGTTAAGTTTATTGCAATAAACACAAATAGCCAAACTATACTTTTTGCCCAAGCATATCTTTCTTTTAATAAGAAAAAGCCGTTTCTTACAACTGAAGTGAAGGCAATTAAACCACTTGTTAGGTCGCCGTTTAGTAGGTAGTAGCATATCCAAGTAATTGATGCAAGAGCGTGGACTAAAAGTATTCTTTTTCTATTTTTCATTTGAAAAGAAAGAACTAAAAACATAATTGCAATAGCCCCTACTATATACGCGATTATGTCATGCCAAACACCTAGTTTACTTTCTAAAAACGGCACTATGTTTTGTGAAATTTTTGACAAAAAACCCATAATAATTCCCTTTTATAACAATCGTATTATACCATAAAAAAGTTTTTTTGCAAATGCAAGAGAGTACACACCTTTGCTTTTTTCAACTTTTTTGAATATTTTTCATAAAATATTAGGATAATAAAATTAAAAGGAGAATTATATGAACCCATTTAATGAGAAACCCGTTTCTATTTTAGGCAGTTTTCAAAACTGGAAACAACTTTATCCTAAAGCATATAACAAGTATGAAGTTGACCCTTATACTAAAACAAGAATTATTTTAATGAACGGTACGGAATTTGAAGCAAACTGGTTTTCACACCAACTTGCAAGGCACACCGACAACAACGATTTAAGAAGAGAATTAAGCATTACCCGTGCTATTGAAAAGCAACAACAAATGAAAATTTCGCTACTTAAACCGTGTAATGAAAGTCCACTAGAACACACTATCGGCTACGAACAATTAGCCGTTGACCTAACTGCGGAACTTGCTAAAAGAGAGTGCGACTGTTACGTTAAAAAGGCGTTAGATTTTGCCTTACTTGAAGACTTTGACCATTTGTATCGCTATGCTGATTTATTGCAAATGGAACAAGGCGTTATTGCAGAAAAGTTAGTTGGTAGATATACGGAAATTATGCCTGGTAGACCAACAATTTCTCATCACAGGTTTAATAAAGATAACGTTAAACGTGGTATCAACAGTAAAACGGCTGATAAGCAAACTATATTATCTACTATGATAATTACTGCTGCTGAACAACAAACAATGAACTATTATATGAATATAACAAACCTTGCGACCAACGACCTTTCAAGAAAGTTGTATGAAGAAATTTGTTTGGTTGAAGAAGAACACGTTACTCAATACGAATCTTTAATGGATTCTAACGCAACTTGGCTTGAAATGCTTTTATGGCACGAATATTGCGAGTGTTATTTGTATTGGTCTTGCTACGTTACGGAAACTGACGCTTATATTAAAGCATTGTGGGAAGAAAACTTGAACATTGAAATAGGTCATTTACACAAGGCTGTTGAACTTCTTAAAAAGTATGAACACAAAGATTATACTGAAGTTATACCTGACGGCACTTTCCCTGCGCCTATCTCTTTGCACGAAAATATTGAATACGTACGTGAGATTTTAGGCACAACCGTTCAATTTACCGGTCATTTAGAAGACTATATAAACGTAAACGAACTACCAAGTGATGCAAACTTTTTCCAATACCAAAAAATTATTAACCCTACTACGGAAATAGTTCCATCGCATTTAGTTATTGACGCGCATATTAGAAATTACGGCAAAGACTATAGGTATGAAGTTGCCCCTAATCCTATAAAGGAACTTAGGTCAAGAACGGTTGATAACACTTCAGTTGGTAGAAAGCCTGATACTGCTTTTAGCACAGACTTTTTTTGCAACACTTGTAAACCTGAATAAATTTTTGTAAAACAAAAGGCGAAGATTTCTTCGCCTTTTTTATTGTTTTATTTCTTAAAATAGTTAACTGCTGATTTGAACATCTTAATGTCGTATTCGCCGTAAACGTTTTTGTATAAGCCGTTTCCTATACGTTCAGAGTGTCCCATCTTACCAAGAACTCTGCCGTCAGGTGAAGTTATACCTTCAATCGCACTCATTGAACCATTAGGGTTAAATGCGATATCGTAAGTTGCCTTACCATTTAAGTCAACGTATTGCGTTGCAATTTGACCGTTCTTTGCTAATTTTTTGATTAGTTTTTCATCAGCGATAAATCTACCTTCCCCGTGTGAAATAGGTACGTTTACTATATCACCAACTTTCATTTCAGCAAGCCATGGAGATTTGTTTGATGCAATTCTTGTTCTAACAATCTTTGATTGGTGACGACCAATTGTGTTGAAAGTTAGGGTTGGGCAAGTTTCATCAGTATCAATAATCTTACCGTAAGGAACAAGTCCTAATTTTATAAGTGCTTGGAAACCGTTACAAATACCTGCCATTAAACCGTCTCTATTTTCAAGTAAGTCAGTTACGTTTTCTTTGATTGCTGGGTTTCTAAAGAAGGCCGTTATAAATTTAGCACTTCCTTCAGGTTCATCACCACCAGAGAAACCACCTGGAATAAAGATGATTTGTGATTCTTTAATCTTTTTAGCAAATTCATCAACGCTGTTTTGGATACCTTCTTTACTTAAGTTGTTGATAACGAAAACTTCTACTTCAGCACCTGCGTCTAAGAAGGCTTTTGCACTATCCATTTCACAGTTTGTTCCTGGGAACGCTGGAATTAGAACTTTTGGCTTTTCTACCTTAACTTTTGGTGTTGCAACTTTCTTTGTTTTATAACTAAAGTTCTTAACTTTTTTGTTTTGAGTTTCAATATTGCAGTTGTAAACACTTTCTAACTTGTCTTCGTAATCGTTTAATAAAGCGTTAAGTGAAAGTTTTTGTTTACCATAAATAATTGCGTCTTTTAGGGTAATTTCACCGATTAATTGTTCGCCGTTAGCATCTTCAACTTCTAAAATAAATGAACCGTAAGAATAACCGAAAATATCTTTTAGGCTTAAGTTTTCAGCATACTTAAAACCAAAACCGTTACCCATACACATTTTAATAACGCTTTCAGCAATACCACCTAAAGTTGGCGTATAACAAGCGTAAGCCTTGCCTGATACTATTAATTCGTTTACCTTCTTAAAGCATTTAATTAATGATTTTGCTTTTGGTAAGCCGTATCTGTCGTATTCAGGGGTAATTTTAATTACCTTGTGGCCTGCTTTTTTGAATTCGTTTGAAAGAACGTTTTTAACCTTGTCAGTAGTAACTGCAAAAGATACTAAAGTTGGTGGTACGTCTAAATCTTCAAAAGTACCACTCATTGAGTCTTTACCACCGATTGCACCTATACCTAAATCAAGTTGTGCTTTGAACGCACCAAGTAATGCAGAAAGTGGTTTACCCCATCTCTTGCCATCTTTACCTGGATGTTCAAAATATTCTTGGAAAGATAAGTAAACTTCGTTAAAAGATGCACCTGTTGCAATAAGTTTACTTACACTTTCAACTACTGCAAGATATGCGCCGTGGTATGGGCTTTTTTCCGTAATAAATGGATTGTAACCCCAAGCCATCAATGAACAGTCGTCCGTGTGCTTTTTCTCTACTGAAATCTTTTGTACCATCGCTTGAATTGGTGTTAATTGGTATTTACCACCAAATGGCATTAATACCGTACCTGCACCGATAGTTGAGTCAAATCTTTCAGAAAGACCACGTTTTGAACAAATGTTAAGGTCGTTTACTAAATCTTTATAACCTTTTTCAAAACTTTCAGGAAGTTCGTTGTCGTATTTTTTAATTTTTGCAGATTCTATTTTTATATGCTTTTCAGCACCGTTTGAATTTAAGAAATCTCTTGAAATATCTACTATTTTGTTGCCGTTCCAGAACATTACTAAACGAGGGTTTTCAGTTACTACTGCAACTTGTACTGCGTTTAAGTTTTCCTTCTTAGCAAGTTCAATAAACTTTTCTACGTTTTCTTTTTCAATAACTACTGCCATACGTTCTTGTGATTCACTTATAGCAAGTTCAGTTCCGTCAAGACCTTCATACTTTTTAGGAACTGCGTTTAAGTTAATTTCAAGTCCGTCAGCAAGTTCACCGATTGCTACAGATACACCACCTGCACCAAAGTCGTTACAACGTTTTATCATCAATGAAACTTCTTTATTTCTAAATAAACGTTGAAGTTTTCTTTCTTCAGGAGCGTTACCTTTTTGAACTTCTGCTCCACAAGTTTCTACTGATTGAGCGTTGTGTGATTTTGATGAACCAGTTGCACCACCAACACCGTCTCTACCAGTTGCACCACCAAGTAAAATAACAACGTCGCCTGCATCTGGGCGTTCTCTTCTAACGTTTTCTTCAGGAGCGGCTGCAACTACTGCACCGATTTCCATTCTCTTTGCAGCATAGCCATCGTGATAAATTTCATCAACGATACCAGTTGCAAGGCCAATTTGGTTACCGTAAGAAGAATAACCTGCTGCCGCAGTTGTAACAATCTTTCTTTGTGGTAATTTACCTTTAATTGTTTCCTTAATAGGTTTAAGTGGGTTAGCAGCACCCGTTACACGCATTGCACCGTAAACGTAAGAACGACCTGAAAGTGGGTCTCTTATAGCACCACCGATACAAGTTGCTGCACCACCAAATGGTTCAATTTCCGTTGGGTGGTTGTGTGTTTCGTTCTTAAATAATAACAACCATTTTTCAGGTTTGCCGTCAACTTCAATGTCAACTTTAACCGTACATGCGTTTATTTCTTCAGATTCATCTAATTTTTCTAACTTGCCTTGTTTTTTAAGTTCTTTAACAGCAATTGTTGCTAAATCCATTAAACAAATAGGCTTTTTAGTTCTACCAAGTTTTTCACGAAGGGCAAGATATTCTTCATATGCCTTTTCAATAAGTCTATCTTCAAACTTTGCATCATCAATTATTGTTGAGAAAGTAGTATGACGACAGTGGTCTGACCAGTAAGTGTCTATCATACGAATTTCTGTTATAGTTGGATTTCTATTTTCCTTTTTAAAGTATTTTTGGCAAAATGCAATATCGTCTTCATCCATCGCTAAACCGTATGCTGAAACGAATTCTTTTAACCCTTTTTTCTTTAAATCAATAAAACCGTCTAAAGTTTTTACACTTTCAGGAATTTCATACTTTACGTTTAAAGTTTCTGGTAATTCTAAAAGTGCTTCCCTTGCTTCTACTGGGTTTATAACGAAGTTTTTAATTTCTTTTACTTCTTCTTCAGTTAAATCGCCGTCTAATACGTAAACCTTTGCAGTACGAATTATAGGACGGTCGCCACAAGAGATAATTTGAATACATTGTGCGGCAGAGTCTGCTCTTTGGTCAAATTGACCTGGTAAAAATTCTACTGCAAATACAAACTTTCCTTCAGGTAATTCTTCACTAACAAGGTCAAGTTGTGGTTCTGAAAAAACCGTCTTTTTTGCGTAATCAAATAAACTCTTTTCAATATTTTCAGCATCGTATCTATTGATTAAACGAACTGATTTTAAAGAAGTTATTCCTAAAAATTCCCTTATTTCTTGAGTTAATGCGTTTGCTTCGTGCGCAAGTTCTTTTTTCTTTTCTACGTAAACTCTGTATACCATTAGTTTTTCTCCATTACTTTCATAGCCTTTTGACCGATATCTTTTCTGTAATATGCATTGTCAAAACGTATTTTTCCTATTTCTTTATAGCCTTTTTCAATTGCTTCGCCTAAAGTTTTGCCTTTAGTTGTTAATCCTAATACTCTACCACCGTTTGTTAAAAGTTTGTCGCCTTCAAGTTTTGCACCGGCTACGTAAAGTTGACCGTTTAAGTCGCTATCTACCGTTATTTCAAAACCTTTGTCGTACTTTTCAGGATAGCCTTTTGACGCCATTATAATACAACAAGCATTTTCGTTTGAGAACTTAACGTCTTCTTTAGTAAGCGTTCCGTTTTCCGTTTTTTGCATTACGGTAAATAAATCACTTTCCATAAGTGGAAGTACAACTTGAGTTTCAGGGTCACCAAAACGACAGTTATATTCAATTACTTTAGGACCGTCTTTAGTTATCATTAAACCAAAATATAAGCAACCCTTAAAAGTTCTATTTTCCTTATTCATTGCGTTAATTGTTGGTTCAAAGATAGTTTCTTGACAGATTTTTGCAATTTCAGGCGTGTAATAAGGGTTTGGAGCAATTGTGCCCATACCACCTGTATTTAAGCCGTTATCCCCGTCAAGCGCTCTCTTATGGTCCATACTTGAAACCATAGGAACAACCACTTTACCATCAGTAAATGCTAAAACTGAAACTTCAGGGCCTTCTAAAAATTCTTCAATAACAACCGTGTTGCCACTCTTACCAAATTTGCCGTTTTGCATCATATCAACAACGGCTTCCTTTGCTTCTTCAATAGTTTCGGCTATAATAACGCCTTTGCCAAGCGCAAGGCCGTCTGCCTTTATAACGATAGGTGCTTTTTCATTATCAAGATATTTAATTGCATCTTCTAAATTATCAAAAGTTTCATACTTTGCTGTTGGTATGTTATACTTTTTCATTAAGTTTTTAGAAAAGGCTTTGCTACCTTCAATAATAGCGGCATCTTTTTTAGGTCCAAAACATTTGATACCTATTTCGTTTAGTCTATCAACTAAACCTAAAACAAGTGGGTCGTCTGGAGCAACTACTGCAAAATCAATTTTGTTTTGAATAGCAAAATCACAAATTTTGTCAAGTTCAGTTGCACCGATTGGAACTAAAACTGCATCATCTTTCATACCACCGTTTCCAGGTAAAGCATAAATAACGCTAATGGCTTTATTTTCTTTTAGTTTTTTTATAATAGCGTGTTCTCTGCCACCGCCACCGATGACCATTACGTTCATTATAAATTTCTCCTTTATCTTAGTGGTGGAATAATCTCATTCCTGTAAATGACATAACCATATCGTAGTTATCAGCCGCTTCAATAACTAAATCATCACGAACTGAGCCACCTGGTTGTGCAATATACTTAACACCACTCTTTCTTGCTCTTTCAATGTTATCGCTGAATGGGAAGAAAGCATCGCTACCTAAAGTAATACCACTCATGCTAGAAAGATATGCTTTCTTTTCTTCTACTGTAAATGGAGCAGGGCGAACTGCAAAGAATTTTTGCCAGTTGTCATCACCGATTACGTCTTCTGCTTCATCAGATAAGTAGATGTCAATAACGTTGTTTCTATCAGGTCTACCTAAAGTATCTTTAAATTGTAAACCTAAAACTCTGTCTGATTGACGTAACATAAACAAGTCTGCCTTTTGACCAGCAAGTCTTGTACAATGGATACGGCTTTGTTGACCTGCACCTACACCGATTGCTTGTCCATCATAAGCATAACATACTGAATTTGATTGAGTATATTTTAACGTGATTAATGCAATTATCATATCAATTGCAGCATCATCAGTTAAGTTCTTGTTTTTAGTTACGATATTTGATAATAATTCTTTGTTGATTTTGAAGTTGTTTCTTCCTTGTTCAAAAGTAATACCAAATACGTCTTTAGTTTCTTGTAATTCAGGAATATAGTTAGGGTCAATTTTAACTACGTTGTAAGTACCCTTTCTTTTTGCCTTTAGAATTTCTAAAGCCTTTTCTGAATAAGAAGGAGCAATAATACCGTCAGAAACTTCACGAGCGATAATTTTTGCACAAGTTTCATCACATTCGTCTGAAAGGGCAATCCAGTCACCAAAAGAACTCATTCTATCAGTTCCTCTTGCTCTTGCATAAGCACAAGCGATTGGAGAATCGTTAACGCCTTCAATATCATCAACAAAACAAGCCTTTAATAACTTGTCGCTAAGTTTTTTACCTACTGCTGCACCTGCTGGGCTAACGTGCTTAAAAGAAGTTGCTGAAGGAAGACCCGTTGCTTCTTTTAATTCCTTTACTAATTGCCAACTGTTAAATGCATCTAAAAAGTTGATGTAGCCTGGCTTACCGTTTAATATTTCAACTGGTAATTCCTTACCGTTTTTCATATAAATTTTTGCAGGTTTTTGGTTTGGATTACAACCATATTTTAATTCAAATTCTTTCATCTTTTGCTCCTTATTTGTTTTTATTTATTAAACGATTTTCAACCGTTTTTGTTTCTAAGTCAATATATCTTACGTATAAAGATATTTTGTTGTTTTCATCAAGTGCGTTCCAAAGTTTGTTAGTAAACTCATCAATATCGTTAAGTGTTGCTACTCTTTCAGGTTCGCCTTGGAAAGTTGGGATAGGGTTGCCGTCACATACGTAAGTATGGATAAAGTGACCAAGTCCAGCAAGTGATGAATAGTTAAAAGTATAACGATTACACTTTGTACCTTCGCTATCAGCACTCTTTAAAATGCTCATTTCATAATCAAAGTCATTATCGCCTAAATATGCAATACCACTTATTCTTGGTGTTAAGTTTGGTGCATCTGGTTCAAATTCACGTGATTTTAATGCTTCAGTAAAACTTTTGCCATCTTTTAGTCCGTTAAAAATTGTGTCAGTTTGGTCACCGTTTGTTACGATAACTTTGTTGTCTAATGAACGAATTGCTGCGTAAATAATTAAACTTGGGTCTTCTACCTTTGATGCGTCAAATGGTTCTGTAAAAACTTCTCCGTTCTTTTCAGAGAAAATTCTGTTTCTACTATTTGCGCTTCTGCCCATAATAAAGTAAGCAAAACAAGCCTTTTTTGCGTCAGGTGTTTTACCTATTATGATACCACGACCTACGTAAGAATTGCCTTCAATAAGTTCATTAACGTCATTAATTTTGTAAATATCCATATCAATCTATCTCCAATTTTACTTTTTTAAGTTTTTGCACACCATTTCAGTTGCTTTTGGCAAAATTTTCCATTCAGCAATTTCCATAACCCTTTTTTGTAAGGTTTCAGGCGTGTCGTTCTTTTTAATATTTACGGCTTTTTGTAATATAATTTCACCACCGTCAGGTATTTCGTTAACAAAATGCACGGTTGCACCAGTTACCTTTACACCCTTTTTTAAAGCGGCTTCATGTACCCTTAAACCGTAAAAACCTTCTCCACAAAAAGAAGGTATAAGTGAAGGGTGAACGTTAATTATGCGTTTATCGTACTTTTTAGTAAAATTTTCACTTAAAATACTCATAAATCCTGCTAAAATTATTAGTTCTATACCCTTTTCTTCTAAAATTTCTATAATTTTTTCTTCAAAAGCCTCTTGTGAGCCAAGTTCTTTTTTTAGAACAACTTTGCTTTCAATTCCTGCTTTTTTTGCTCTTTCCAATGCGTAAGCGCCTTCTTTATTAGAAATTACTAAAGAAATTTTACCACTTTTTATAACTTTATTTTGAGCATCAATTAGGGCTTGTAAGTTTGTTCCCCCACCTGATACTAAAACTGCTATTTTTACCATTATTTAACCTCTTCTGCCTTCTTTTCTTTGCCGATAAGTTTAAGCATAGGTATTAGCATACCACCGATTGTATTACCAGCAATTACTACCATTATGAAAATAAAGGCTTCTAAAGAATAAATTCTTGAAATTGCAAAATAACCCATATCTGCAATTGAGTGTTCGTATCCACTTAAAATGAATACTGGAATACAAAATAAAATTCCTGCAATCGTTTTATTTTCCCTAAACGTGATTACTGCAAGGTACATTAATACGCCACAGAAAACTGCTCTAATTAACGTTTGCCATAATTCTTGGTTAGCAAGTTTACCTAAGCATAACGCTTCAGCAGTTACGTGCATTGATGGAATTGCATAAGTTAATGCCGTTCCAAAAACGAACATTCCAACTAGGTTACCAAGTAAGCCTAATAAAAGGGTTGATACTGCACTTTTACTGTGGTCGTTTACTATTAAACCAATTTTACCCGTAAATAAGTTAAAGCCCTTAAAACAAATAGATAAAAGGGCTACTGAGAATAAAACTGAGCCAACTACTTTATTTTCACAGCCAAGGAATACCCCGCAACCTATGGTAACCATAAGTCCGGCTAATACGCCTTCAAAAAAATCTCTTACGTGTTTTCTCATTTTATTACCTATACAATTTCAATTTTGTCT
This sequence comes from Clostridia bacterium, assembly GCA_017508485.1. Taxonomy (GTDB): domain Bacteria; phylum Bacillota; class Clostridia; order Christensenellales; family Borkfalkiaceae; genus SIG381. The sequence goes on from JAFVYV010000010.1 coordinate 15,314, forward strand.
TCGCCTTTAATTATTTCACCGATAACGTAAGCATCTTCACCGTTTGCAGTTAAAATTGAAAGTGCTTTTTCTACGTCTTCCTTCTTAACTACAACACTCATACCAACACCCATGTTGAAAGTGTTGAACATATCTCTTTCAGTTACGTTGCCAACTTTTGCTAAATAGTTAAAGATTGGTAAAATTTTAACTGACTTTCTATCAATTTTAGCGCATAATCCATCAGGAATACTACGTGGAATATTTTCATAAAAACCACCACCTGTGATATGTGAAATACCTTTAACTTCAACTTCGTTAAGTAGTGCTAAAATTGACTTAACGTAAATTTTTGTTGGAGCAAGTAAAGTTTCGCCTAATGATTTGCCGTTTAATTCTTCAATTGGTTTTCTTAAATCGGTATTTTCTACGTCAAAAACCTTTCTAACTAATGAAAAACCGTTAGAGTGAACACCACTTGATGCAAGAGCGATTACTACGTCGCCTACTGCCATTTTGTTGTTGTCAACAATCTTGTCTTTATCAACGATACCAGTACAGTAACCTGCTAAATCGTATTCATCTTCTGGATAGAAACCTGGCATTTCAGCCGTTTCACCACCGATTAGTGCTGCGCCTGATTGAACGCAACCTTCTGCAACACCTTTAACGATATCTGCAATTCTTTCTGGTACGTTTTTACCACAAGCAATATAGTCTAAAAAGAATAATGGTTTTGCACCTGCGCAAATTACGTCGTTAACGCACATTGCTACACAGTCAATACCAACTGTGTCGTGCTTGTCCATTAAGAAAGCCATTTTTAATTTAGTACCAACGCCGTCAGTACCACTTACTAAAATTGGGCGTTTCATACCTTCTAAATCTAATTCAAAACAACCACCAAAACCACCAACGTCTGAACAAACACCTTTAGTCATTGTTCTTTTGATGTGTGTTTTCATAAGTTCTACTGCTTTATATCCTGCGGTGATATCAACACCGGCTGCTGCATATGCATCTGATTTTGATTTGTTCATTTTTTTACTCCTTTCCGTTCCAACAATATGTACAAAGTTTACAAGGGTCTAACCCGATTGCTTTTATAACACCTTCTAAAGACTGGAAGTCAATAGAAGTTAACGTTAACTTTTCACAAAGTTTTTTTCTTAAATTTTTGCCTCTTTCAGTATTACCGTCGCTATATTCTTCTATATACTTAAAACCTTCTTCCCCTTCAAGTTCCATAATAACTTGTCTTGCAATAAGTTCCATATCACTAGTTGCTCTTGAGAAGTTTAAGTATTTACAACCAAACATTATAGGAGGACACGCTGAACGCATATGTACTGATTTTGCGCCGTTTTCATATAAAAAGTTTACCGTCTTTTTAATTTGCGTTCCACGAACTATTGAGTCGTCAACAAAAAGTAGGTTTTTGTTTTGGATAAAGTCGTGAATTGGAATTTGCTTCATTCCTGCAATCTTATCCCTTTCCGTTTGTTCGGCTGGAGTAAAACTTCTTGCCCAAGTCGGCGTATATTTTATAAACGCTCTTGCAAATGGTATGCCACTTTTGTTTGCATAACCTATTGCGTGTGGTGTACCAGAATCAGGAACGCCACCTACGTAATCAATTTCAGATAGGTCGTGACAGGCTTTATCGTTTTCTGCCATTATTGCACCGTTTCTATAACGCATAACTTCAACGTTAACACCTTCGTAAGTAGAAGTTGGATAGCCATAATAACTCCAAAGGAAAGAACATACTCTCATTTCCTTGCCTGGTTTTGCAAGTTGCGTTATTCCGTTTGGCGTTAACTCAACAATTTCACCCGGGCCAAGTTCCTTTTCATCATCATAGCCAAGTTTTCTATATGCAAATGATTCAAATGAAACGGCATAACCATCTTCACGCTTACCTACTGCGATAGGCAATCTACCAAACTTATCACGTGCGGCTATAATTGAACCGTCGTCTTTTAATATAAGAATTGATGCACTACCTTGAATTTTATCTTGCGCTATCTTGATACCTTCAACAAAGTCTTTACCTTGACTGATTAAAACTGATAATAGTTCAACGGTGTTTACTTCTCCACCCGTTTTTGCATCAAAATGTCCACCTTGTTGTAAGTACTCGTCAATAAGTTGATTAGCATTACCAATTAAACCAACGTAGCATAAAGCGTACGTTCCTAATTTTGAACGAATAAGAAGTGGTTGTGGGTCGTGGTCGCTTATACAACCTATACCAGAAGTACCCGTTAACTTTCTATAAACGTTTTCAAACTTCGTTCTAAAAGGTGAGTTTTCTATACTATGAAGTTCTCTTTGTAGTCCTACTTCCTTATCGTAAACGGACATACCGGCACGATGTGCGCCTAAATGGGAATGGTAGTCTGTTCCATAAAATACGTCTCTTATAGCGCTACCATGACTTACACAGCCAAAAAATCCTCCCACTTTATTTACCTCCTAAAAAAATCTAGTCCTTAATTATTTTGCAAAGAATAACTTTGAAAGAGTCATTGGGTCAATATACTTGCCATCTTTATAAACACGCATATTACCTGATGCAATTTCATCAATTAGAATAACGTTGCCGTCTTTATCATAACCGAATTCAAATTTAATATCGTATAATACTAAACCCTTTTCTGCTAAATCATCAGCGATGATTTTTGTGATTTTTTGAGTCATTTCTTTTAAGTCGTCATATTGACCAGCAGTCATAACGCCAAGGTCAACTAAACCGTCTTTAGTTACTAGTGGGTCACCCTTTGCATCATTTTTGAAAGTTGTTTCAACGTATGATGGAAGGTCTGCACCTTCTTCAATATAATCGCTATATCTACGATAAAAGCTTCCTACTGCCTTTTCTCTACAAATTACTTCTAAACCTTTACCGAAAGGTTTTGCAGCAACAACTTCCATAGTAGTGTCTTCAAGGTTAGCAGAAATGTAGTGAGTTTTGATGCCTTCCTTGTTGATTTTTTCAAAATAATAAATTGACATACGAAGGTTAACGTCACCTACGCCTTCAATTGTTAAACCTACTGAGTTTTCACCTGGGTCAAACACGCCGTCTTTTCCAGTACAGTCGTCTTTGAACTTTAATAGGTAATTACCATTGTCTAATGCAAATACGTCTTTTGTTTTTCCTGTGTAAACTAATTCTTTTTTCATTTTTTTATATCTCCTAAAATTATTTTCTTATACAACAAAGACGCAGAAGTCTTTGTATAGGTAAATTATAACTTACCTACTAAATCTGCGTCTTTCTTTAATACCTTTTCTGCATCACTTTCTCTTTTTGCTTTTAGTTTAGAGTAAAGTTCTTTATCTTCTACGCCAATTATTTGCGCAGCAAGAAGAGCGGCGTTTGCGCCACCATTAATTGCAACCGTTGCTACTGGAATACCCGTTGGCATTTGTACGGTTGATAGAAGTGCGTCTAACCCGTCTAGGTTAGAAGACTTACAAGGTACACCGATTACAGGAAGTACCGTTCTTGCAGCAACTGCACCCGCTAAGTGTGCCGCCATACCTGCAAAGGCTATGATTACGCCAAAGCCGTTGTCGTATGCTTTAGAAGTGAAATCATCAACTTCTTTTGGAGTACGGTGCGCTGAGTAAACGTGCGCTTCGTATTCAATACCAAATTCCTTTAATATGGCTACTGCCTTTTCTACTATAGGTAAATCGCTATCACTACCCATAATTAAACCAACTTTCTTCATTTGCTACCTCCTAAAAAAACAAAGCACACCAAGCCTATAGAGTTATAAGCAAAGTGCGCCCAGACGGTCGGCCGAGAGCAATTTGCCCCCTATCAATTCCTTACTCCTCCGTGGTCTTCCACGTTTATTCCGTCAGTAATAAGGAACGTGTTTTTTCATACGTTAATTTTATCATACTAAGGGCAAAAAAGTCAATTATTTTATCTTAACTTTTATCCTTTAAAATAGTATATTTTAAATAAACATATAATAAATATTGGTCGGATTATATTCTACGAATTTGCAACTGATTTTTAAATGAAAAAAATATCCCCACGTTAAACGTAGGGATATTTATTTTATTAACTAATGTTGTTATTTAACCGTTTCAATCGTGATTCCTTTAACATCAACTTCTCCACCCGTTTTGAATTGGTTGTAAATTCTTAAAGTAGTGTATTCTTTAGTTGTAGTAATTAAATAAGAAACTGTTCTCCAGCCGTTTGCATCTGCAGTTGCATTTGCATATAATTCATCAAGAATAACGTCTGTTGACGTATCAGAAGCTAATCTAGTCTTTATATTTTTACCATTTATTAACGTAGCACCGTCAGAAAATCTTAAGGTTATTGTAACTTTATAAGTGCCTGCAGTAACGTTTTTAAGACCAATATAATGTCCACCGGCAGCCTTATCTGAAGTTGAAGTTGTTTTATAGAACTTTTCTCCGTTTTCTTCAACTATTTCATAAGTTACACCACTACCCATTTTGTTTATATCTTTAAAATAGGTGTCTCCTTCATAAGTAATTGCTCCACTAACTTCACCTTCTTCAACGTAATCAAAAGATAGAATACCATTAGTTTCTACAATTTCTGGTAAATTAGGAACTTTTGAAGAATCTCCTAATACAACACAGTCAAATATTGAGTGGTAGTTTGTTGAAGCAGAGTTTTTGCTATGAATATCAAACTTTAATACGTATTCACCTGCTTGAAGAGTTACGTCGTTAGTCGTTTGAACAACCTTTCTACCAAGTGCAGCATCTTCGTAAAGATCTACGTTAGATAATATTTTAGCCCCGTCTATATAAGCGTCTAACTTGCCAAAATTTTTACCCGTACCAAATACAAAGTTAAGTGGACCTTGGTAATCTTTTTTAACTAATAGTCTAAATTCAACAACGTTTGGTTTGTTGTCGCCGGTACTTCTAACCTTCATTAGACCGTATTGGTTGTTGCTAAAATATCTAGAATCGTACTTATAGTACATCATAAGATTCTTTGAGTAAAGAACCTTTAAATCTTCCCCTTCAATTACCGTATCACCTAACGCTTCAAAGTCGTTAATCTTTTCTTGAACAAAACCATAACGGAATTCTTCACCTGCTTTTGGCATATACGGCGTATAAGGGTCAACACCTTTTTCATCTAAATACCAAAATACTGTTGAACCATATCTAGAAACGCTATCTTGCGTCCAAGTTTTTTCAATTGCTGCTTCAAAACTCGTTTGGAAAGGAACGTTGTCTAAAATATGGAAACGAACGTTGTTGTAGTTACCTCTTGCTCCCAAGAAGTCACCACCGTTCCAGTTTTGTGCGTGGAAGGCGTTATCAAATAAAGTTGGTTCACACCAAGCGTAACCAAAATAGTCTTCTGAACCTGTACCATAAGTAGAAGGGAACTTTTCTCCGTCAACGAAGAACTTTTCATCACCTTCACCCCACCAACGGAAAGTATCGCCTTTTTTGAATACGTTAAGGTTAAAGCCTACAAAACGTCCTCTACCTTCTGTTTGTAAAGCAACGTAATCAATAAAACGTTCTGGTATTTCAGATTGAAGTCTATCTTGCATTGTCCATTTTGCGTGGAAACGACCAAGGTCGTCTATATTATCAGTAATAGGCGCTGTTTTAATTTCTACGTCAACACTATAATCAGTATCCATTAAGTTTTTAATAACGATTTTTGCACCCGTTCTATAAGGCATATAGAAAGCACTCCAGAACCAACCGTCTGCATTTTTACCCATAGGAACAGTTGTGTATTCTTGTCCACCCGGGTTCGCGAAGAAATCGCCAAGAGGAGCCCAAACTGACTCTTTAGTTTCTCCGTCCCAGAACATTGAAATTTCTAATTTTTGTAAAACTTCATAAAAATATACTTCTTTTAAAGGGTCATTTGCAATATCATCATTAAATTTTAACTTAAAAAACGTAATTGCATTTTGCTTACTTTCTTCAAAAATAGTAGTCGTTGCGTTTTTTGTAAGCGTAATCGTTTCATCTAAAGCAGTAACTTCGTTATCATAAGTAGCGTTTAATGCACCACCCATTACGTCGTTTGCTTTTTCTAACGCAGTTTTATTTTTAGTAGTATAATCTTCAGTTATAGGTTCTACTGTTGCGCCATCTTCAAATAAACGGTATTGGAAGTGATAGTATTTACCCCAACCTTCTGCAAAAATAATCTTACAAGATTCGTTAAAGGTTACTGGAACGTAGTTGTTAAATCCTCTTGCATCAGTTTCATAAACCATATTGTCAAGCCCAGCAAACATACCTTTTGCACTTACGTAATCTTTAAATGGCATATCAATAGTAGGTGTAGTTGCGCCGTCAATATAAATTTTAATATGACCTGAACTTGGTGTTGCAGAGAAAGTTCTAACTAAAGTACCTGCACCCTTAATATCAGCCGCTAAAATACTTCCGTCAGCGTAAGTTTCAATACAACCGTTTGCATCGTCGTTGTTTGAAAAACTTCTCGTTTCTCCATCAATGAATTCGTTTCCCCACTCGATATATTTATCGGTTGCTTCGTCATATTTTGAATCCCTGTCATAAGAAGTTGCAGCTGCAGTTGATTCACCAACTTCTGGTAAAATTGCTAAACTTTTTACGTCAGTTAACAAACTAACGACCTCTTCATAACTATAGTGTTTTGCTTTTGGATCTTCAGGTTTGCAACCAACAAAACCTATTGCCGATAAAAGAAAAACTACTAAAGTTAAAATTGTTAATTTCTTTTTCATTAATCATTATCCCCTATAAAATTTTTTACATAATATAATATTTTAATTATAAATAATTAACAAACCTTAAGCAAGTAGTATATTTAAAAATGACAAAATTTGTTAAATAAATAACAAGATTTGTTAAATACTTTTTTAAAAAAAATAACTAAATTCACTCCCCTATTTTTTATAAAAAAAAGACCTGAAAATTAACTTTCAGGTCTTTATAAATTATTACTTAATTAGTCTTTAATAGTAATTTTACACTTACCAATATATGAACGGTAAATACCCTTTCTGTTCCATCTGCTGTAAACGAAGTAGAAAGTTTCACCATCGTTTTCTACCCATCTTTCGTTTAAGTATGCGCCGTAAAGGTTTGGTGCGTCAGTTGGGAATAAAATTGCTTGTGGTTCGCTCCAAACACCTGCGATATCATCAGCACATCTAACGCAAATTGGATTTCCTTTTGGAAGTGCGTGGCTAAAGTATGACATAACCCATTTTTTAGCAAATTTGTTGTAAACTACTGATAAGTTTCTGCAAGGTTCTTTAACGATAAAGCAAGCCTTGTTGTTATCTTTATCCCAAGTTTGGTTTTCAACTGAAGTTAGGTATTCGTAAGCATCAAAGTTTTCAAATCCTTCCTTCTTAACTCTACCAAGTTTAATACCTTCGTTACCAAAGCCGTAACCACCACGACCGAATACGTAAATATATCCGTCGCCACCGTCAATTGGGAAAATTTGAGTGAAGTGGTATGCTTCGTGCTTTTTCATATCAATATCAAAAGTTTCTTCATCGTTGATGCTTTCTTTATCAATATCAAGGTTAACTACCTTTTGAAGAACTTCTGGTGGGTTACCTGTTCCTTGGATACTTCTACCTTCTGCGTGGTCAACCCAAGTTAAATCAGGTACTCTTTTCCAAGTGATACCACCGTCAACCGACTTAATACAACCACCGTAGTTGTTTACGTCGGTATTTTTTACGTCGTCAGTTACTCTTGACATATAAAATGCGTAAATTGCATCGTTTACAATAATACCACCTGTGTAAATCTTAGTAGTTTCACCATCTAAAGATTCGTGAAGACTAAGTAGTGGGTTTTCAGCAGGTACGTCGTTTTTGAAACCATCTTTAGTCCAAAAACCATCTAATTTTAAGTTATCACTTAAATCATAGTCGGTAGTTACTGCGATTACGCCACTACGCCAGTTGTTTGTACCGTCAAACTTACCTAATTCATCACTAAAAGTGTCACCAAAAAGTAAGAACGTTCTGTTGTTTTTATAGTCGTTTATAGAAATACCTAAGTCCGTACCACCTACGTCGTTACGTCTTACAGTATCGTTGCCGGCATCGTCGTTATCACAAATAAATGAACCGATAATTTCAGCATGATTAAAGATAACTTCTTTCTTTTCCATTATATTTCTCCTTATACAATTAGGTTTTAACACCTACAAAAAATTTTAATAATATACGGGTATTATACCCTACAAGACAGTTATTGTCAATAATTGCTAACAAAAACTGTTTCTAATTTTACGCACTTACTTCAGTCTTAGTAATAGTTGCTTTTGCTACGTATGAACGATAAATGTTGTTGTCTGGTTCGTAAAAATCAGTCGTTTTATCATCAGCAAATCTAACGTATCTACTATATACGAAGTAGTAAGTTAAACCGTCTGCGCTTAACCATTTTTCGTTTAGATATCCACCGTAAAGGTTTGTTCCTGATGGATTTTCAAGTAAAGTTATTGGCCTACTCCAACCTGAAGTTAGTTTTGAAGAATAACATACAACAAGTGGCGCACCTGAACCTGTAGTACAGTCAAGGAAAGACACCATCCACTTATCAATATGCTTGTTGTAAATGATTGACATATTTGAAAGTGGTCTATTAATTATAAATACTGCTTTGTCTGGGTCTGAAAGCCACTTTTGTCCATCAGCGCCAAAACCTGCAAAGTATTCATACTTTGAAAAATCTTCAAAATCTTCTATCTTTACTCTACCAAGTTTGATACCAGAAGTTCTATATCCACCACGGCCTAAAAGGTAAACGTAACCGTCCCCTTGACCCATTATTGGATATATTTGAGTAAAGTAATAACCTTGTCTATTTGTAATATCAACTGCGTTTTCAACGTAAGTGCCGTCAATATCGTAGTTAACTAGTTCAGCAATTTTTGTTGCACTTAAACCTTCGCCAGATTCTCCACCTTCAGTTGGGTGAGTGTTGCCTTCTGAGTGGTCAACCCAAGTTAAATCCCACACTCTTTCCCAAGTAGTGCCACCGTCAAGTGACTTAATGCAACTGCCGTAGTTGTTTGAGTCTTTACGTTCTGATTGAGTGTTACCAAGACTTCTTCTTGAAACGTAGAATACGTAAATAGTACCGTTAATTTCTATACCACCTGTATAGATTTTTGTAGTTTCTCCACCAACTTGTACAACAACGTCGTCTTCAACCCTATCGGCTTCTTGAGTTCTATGTTGGCTCCAAAGTGGGCTTTCTGCAATTATATTTTCGTTAAAACCTTCACTTGTCCAAAAACCGTCTAAAGTTAAGTTGTTGCTTAAATCGTAGTCGTTTGTTATACCGATAACGCCACTACGCCAGTTGTTTTTACCGTCGGCAAAACCCCATTCGTTTGAAAAAGTATCTCCAAAAAGTAATAAGGTTTTGTTTGTGCTTAAGTTTACTGAAATACCTAAGTCCGTTCCACCTACGTCAAAACGGGTAATTGTATCGTTGTTTGCATCATCATCGTGGCCTAAAAAAGAACCTATCGTTTCCGCCCTGTTAAAGGTATAGTTATATTTCTTTTCCGGTGGTGTCGGTGGTGGTGTTGGTCCACAACCAAATACCGCTACACTTGTTAATAACAGTAGTGTAGAAAACAGCATACATATTAATTTTTTCATCATTTTTCCTCTTGTTTAATTTTTCCTTGACTATTTTACCATAAATTGCCATTTTTACAAAATGAAATCACCTACTTTTTGATAAAAATATTTTTTTATTTTTGTATAAAAAAAAGACCTGAAAAAAATCAGGTCTTTTTTAACTTTTTTATAACTTTAATAATAGTTTTTAATTATTCTTGTACTAAAGTTCTATCTACAGTTGCTTTTGCAATGTATGAACGGTAAACTGGTTGGTTCTTATCCCATCTACTATATACGAAGTAGTAAGTTTGACCAAAGTTTTCAACCCACATATCGTTTAGGTATCCACCGTATAAGTTTTTAGTTTCACCACTGTTCGTTAATAAAGTAACCGGTTCACTCCAGTTTAATAAGTCATCTGAGTATGCAATTACTAATGGAGCACCAGAACCTTCTGAACAGTCAAGGTAAGACATTACCCACTTATTGATATAGTCGTTATAAACAACTGACATGTTAGAAAGGTTTCTTTCTTCTACCATCACTACGTCGTCAGCGTGTTCAATACCCTTTTCCCAAACGCCACCGTTTTCTTTACTTGTTAAATATTCGTATTCTGCAAATACTTCAATATTTTCTTCTTTAACTCTTGCCAAAGCAACACCTGAACTTCTGTAACCACCACGGCCGAACATATAAACGTAACCATCACCTGCTACTAATGGATAAATTTGTGTGAAGTGGAAACCTACACGCTTGTTGATATCCATATCAACACCGTTTACCATATTGTTTTCATCAGCAACGTTGTAACCTGCTGAAAAACCAATAATTTCTTGATTTACTAATTCTTGAATATATACTGCGTGTGTACCAGACCATTTAGGATTTGTTGCGTTTGTATTTCTATCATCATAACCAAATTCTGGGTGGAAATAACCTGCGTTCCAAGCTAAATCTCCTTCTGGAGTTGATAAGAAACCAGGGTCTCTTGTAGTTGGGTCTGAATTTAACCATTCATAGTGTGCTGGACTTAAACCGTGGTTTGCCCAAGTTAAATCCCATACTCTTTCCCAAGTAGTACCACCGTCAAGTGATTTAATACAACCACCGTAGTTGTTGTAGTTTGGACGAGATGGTTTTTCAGTTTGTTCGTGTCTTGAAACGTAGAATGCGTAAATTACACCGTTTACTTCACAACCACCTGTGTAAATCTTTGTGGTTTCGCCTTGGTTTTCAGTATCGCCAAGAGAGAAAATGATAGCATCTGCCATTTCGCCTTCTTCACGATTAGTTTCAGTTTTGAAACCATCTTTCGTCCAGAAAGAATTTAAGATGATGTTGTTTTCTAAGTTGTAGTCTTGTGATTTTGCTACAACACCACAACGCCATTCACCCCTACAGTTTTGTGCAGGGAAAGTATCACCAAATAATAATAAAGTGTATGGGTCACCTTGTGATTTAACGTTGATTGATAAACCTAAGTCAGTACCACCTACAAAAAATCTTTTTAAAGTATCGTTACCAGCTTTGTCGTTATCACAAATAAATGAACCGATTACTTCTGCAGGATTAAAGGTTGGAATGTACTCTAAGTCATCATTTTCAATAGTTGGTGCTTTTTGACTTTCTTTATATGTTGCAAAGTCAATTCCTTTAGGTTGGTCTGGACCGCAACCAATGAAAGCAAAACAACCTACCGTCATAATCAATGATGATAGCATACAAATAATTCTTTTGAAGTTCTTCATTGCAAAAATCTCCTTATACATATCTATTGATAGGATTATAACATAATTTTTAAATAATAACAAGCAACGGACGACAAAATATTCGTTTTTTATTTAAAAATCTTCAGTTTTATTTAAAATAAAAAAATCCTAAAAAGATTTTTGAAAAAAATATTTTTAGGATAAAAGGAGAAGCCCGCTATCTGTCGTGCAGTTTGCGTTAACAAACTGCTGACGTAAGGCTTGTTATCATAAATAAAAAACAAGTAAAAGATTTTACAAAGCAAAAGGTTTTACTTGTAAAGGAGGGGCAGGCTCATAGGTCAAGCCGTTGCAGTAGCAACGGTGGACGAAATAGCCTTGCCCTGACGTGGTGGAGATGCAGGGACTTGCACCCTGGTCTTAAATGCTTCAAATCAGTTTTCTACATTTTAGTCAGTAGTTTATCCTCTTAAAAAGTTCAGTTACCGACAACTAACACTTTTTCGCAGGTTAATTAGAACCTTTATAAAGCCTTAACCACAACTAAATAAAAGTACCCTATCTAGGTTGATGCCCAGTTTAACCCAATAGGCGAAGTTAAAAAGGACATGCTGCGTTAATTAGGCAGCAAAAGCAAGCTTATTATTGTTTGCATTTAAATTTAAGTTTCCGTTTTTACGTAGCCGAGCCTACGAATGCTTACTGAAAATTCACACCCAATCGAATCTAAAACACCCCCGTGTTAAAAACCACGATTGGTGGTTTTTAGTTTTTACTCTAACGTAAACGGCGTTACTTGGTAAACGTAATAGTTTAACCAGTTTACGTACATTAAGTTTGCCGTTGACTTCCATCTCATATTGATTTCGTTTGGATTGTCTTCAACGTAATAGTTTTCAGGTGGGGCTGTGTTTAATCCCCTTTCCCTATCTCTTTCGTATTCTAATTTTAAGGTATCTCTATCATATTCAGCGTGGCCTGTAATGAAAATGAACTTGTTGTCCCTTGATTTCATTATAGCGGCACCTGCTTCTTTTGAAGATGATAGTAAAATTACGTCTTTACATGCTTTTACGTCTTCAATATTTATAGTAGTATATCTTGAGTGTGGCATATAAAATCTATCGTCAGTACCACGAAGAAGTGGTTCGTGTCTTGTTAGTTTTTTATGCTTATACACACCGAAAAGTTTTTTAGGTAAAGCGTATTTAGGAATACCATAATAATAGTATAAAGCGGCTTGTGCGCCCCAACAAATAAATATAGTGCTTGTTACGTTGTTTTTTGCAAAGTCAAAAATTTCTTCTAACTCTTTCCAGTAGGCAACGTCTTCAAATTCCATATTTTCAACGGGTGCGCCCGTTATTATCATACCGTCAAACTTTTTGTTCTTAATTTCACTAAACGGTTTATAAAAACGTTCTAGATGTTCGCTTGGAGTGTGCTTGCCTTTATACGTTTCCGTTCCGATTAAAGTTAAGTTTATTTGCAAAGGAGAATTAGACAAAAGTCTCATTAGTTGCGTTTCTGTTACTTCTTTTGTTGGCATTAAGTTCAAAATTGCAATTTCAATTGGTCTTATGTCTTGTGTGAACGCTCTTTTTTCGTTCATTACGAATATTTTTTCTTCCCTTAGCACTTTGTATGCTGGTATGTCTTTTGGTATTACTATAGGCATATCTTTATCCTTTTAATCTAAATTTTTTCTAATGCTTGTTTTACGTCTTCAATTAAGTCGTCAATATTTTCAATACCACAAGAGTATCTAATTAAAGTTGCAGGTATACCTGCTTCTTCAAGTTGTTTGTCAGTTAATTGACGGTGCGTTGCGTTTGCTGGGTGTAAACAGCAAGTTCTTGCATCGGCAACGTGTGTTTCAATTGCGGCAACCTTTAAGTTTTTCATAAATTCGTTAGTCTTTTCTCTTCCACCCTTTACTGAAAAACTAAGTACGCCACAAGAACCGTTTGGTAAATATTTTTGACCTAATTCATAATATTTATCGTTTTTAAGTCCACAATATCTTACCCATTCAATTTTTTCGTGACTTTCTAAGAACTCAGCCATTTTTAATGCGTTTTCACAGTGGCGTTTAATTCTTAAATGTAAACTTTCTAAACCAAGGTTGATGTAAAATGCGTGTTGTGGAGATTGGATTGAACCAAAATCTCTCATAAGTTGAGCAGTTGCTTTTGTTATGAACGCACCTTCTTTACCAAATCTTTCAGTATAAGTTACACCGTGGTAACTGTCGTCTGGCGTACATAATCCTGGGAATTTGTCTGCATATTTGTTCCAGTCAAAATTACCACCGTCAATGATTGCACCACCTACGCTTACACCGTGACCGTCAATGTATTTTGTGGTTGAGTGAGTTACGATATCTGCACCCCATTCAATTGGTCTACAGTTGATTGGTGTTGCAAAAGTGTTGTCAACAATTAGTGGAACACCGTGTTTATGTGCAACTTTTGCGAAAAGTTCAATGTCAAGTACTGAACAAGAAGGGTTTGCAATAGTTTCACCAAATACTGCTTTTGTGTTTGGTCTAAACGCTTTGTCAAATTCTTCTTCAGTTATATCTGATGGAATAAAGGTAAAATCAATACCCATTTTTTTCATCGTTACGTTGAAAAGGTTAAAAGTTCCACCGTAAATTTCTGCTGATGCAATTACGTGGTCGCCTGCGTTTGCTACGTTGAAAATTGAAAAGAAGTTTGCGGCTTGTCCTGATGAAGTTAACATACCTGCAGTACCACCTTCTAATTCGCAAAGTTTTGCGGCAACTAGGTCGTTGGTTGGGTTTTGAAGTCTTGTATAAAAATAACCACTTGCTTCTAGGTCAAAAAGTTTGCCCATTTCTTCGCTGGTGTCGTACTTAAAAGTTGTGCTTTGGTAAATAGGTATTTGTCTTGGTTCGCCGTTTTTTGGAGTGTAGCCCCCTTGAACGCAAATGGTTTCAATTCTCTTTTTTGACATTTTGATTTCTCCTTAAAGTTTATTTATATTCTTTTATTTCTCTATCTGCTTTACGCATTAAATCTTTTTCTTTTAGCGTTTGCTTTTTGTCAAAGGTGTGTTTACCTTTGCAAAGCCCTAGTTCAATTTTAATAAGCGCACCACTAAAATACATTTTAAGTGGTATTAGGGCGTAACCCTTTTCACTCATTTTGCCTTTTAACCTAAAAATTTCTTGCTTGTGGAGAAGAAGTTTCCTGTCCCTTTTGGCATCACGACTATTAAAGCCACCTGACTTTTCATACACGGCTATATGCGCGTTTTTTAAGTAAACGGCTGTACCAGAAATAAGACAAAAACTGTCTTTTAGGTTGACGCTACCAAGCCTTATTGACTTAACTTCAGTCCCTTCTAAAACTATTCCTGCCTCTATACTTTCTTCTATAAAATATTCGTGTTTTGCCTGTCTGTTGACAGTAATAATTTTATCTTCCATCTTCTAAAAATCCACTATATTTTATTATACAATAAAAAATATTGTTTGTAAATATTTTTTAATCTACTAAAAGGAATTCTGCCCTTTTATTTCCGTAATCAACGCCTGCAACCTTTATTTTTACTTTGTCACCAAGTTTATATTTGTTCTTTTTATTTGAAAGGGTGTAAGTTTTTTCATCAAAAAGGTATCTACCACCCTTTAGAACGTTTAGTCTAACTAGACCTTCTACCGTGTTTTTAAGTTCAACGAATATTCCAAAGTTTGTTACGCCACTTATTATACCTTCAAACTCTTCGCCTATTTTTCCACTCATATATTGAATTTTATAATAGTCGTCAACGGCGCGTTCTGCTTCTATTGCGTTTCTTTCTTTTTTAGAAGATTCGTTTGATGCCGTATAAACGAACTCGCCAAATCTTTCTTCTAAGTCCCCTTCTCCGTCTAAAAAGGCTTTTATTATTCTATGAATAACAAGGTCAGGGTATCTTCTAATAGGCGAAGTAAAGTGACAATAGTGTTCGCTTGACAGTCCAAAGTGACCTACGTCTTCAGGCGAATATTTTGCTTTTTGCATTGAACGTAGCATTACCCTGTTTACCAAAAAAAACTTGTCGTTTCCTTCTAACTTTTTAAGTAATGCGTTAAAATCGCTTGGAAAAACCTTATTCTTTTTGAACTTAACAACAATACCTAAGCCGTTTAAAAATTCTAAAAATTTGTTTAATTTTTCTTCATCAGGCTTTTCGTGTATTCTATAAATAAACGGTTTTTCTAAATAGAACATATATTCTGCAACCGTTTCGTTTGCGCATATCATAAACTCTTCTATTATTTGGTTAGAAAAGTTCCTTTTATATTCTTCAATAAAAATTTCCTTTTTATTTACGGTAATTTTACTTTCTTTTACGTCTAAATTTATGCTACCCTTTTTGTCCCTTTTGTTAACCAAAATTTTAGCAAGGGTTTCCATATCTTTTATTAACGGAAGTATTTCTTCATATTGCACACAAAGGTCTTTGTCGCCGTCTAAAATGAGCTGTACCCTTTCATAAGTCATTCTTCTTTTTGACCTTATTACGCTTTTAACTATTCTTCTATCAACAACTTCGCCTTCTTTATCAACTTCCATCATACAAGAAAGGGTTAACCTGTCTTGATTAGGTCTAAGTGAGCAAAGGTCGTTACATAGTACGTTTGGTAGCATTGGTATAACCATTTCAGGAAAATATACGCTTGTTCCCCTTGAATAGGCTTCTTTATCAATAGGGTCGTTTTCCTTTACGTAATGAGTTACGTCTGCAATATGAACGCCAAGCAAATAGTTGCCGTTTTCAAGTTTTTCAACCGAAATTGCATCGTCAAAGTCTTTTGCATCTTCTCCGTCAATGGTGATTATAACTTTATTTCTAAAATCTTCACGATTTTTTATTTCTATTTCATCAATTTCTTTTGAAATTTGTTTTGCGTAGTCAACAACCTTTTTAGGAAAGGCTAAAGGTAAATTAAAACTTTTTGCAATACATTTAATTTCCGTTTCCTTTTCAAACTGTTTGCCTAAAACTTCCTTTATTTCTCCTTCCGGGTTTTGTTTTTTAGGGTATGAAGTTATTTTACAAACAACTTTATCACCAGTTTTTGCAACGTTAATTTTTTTGTGTGGAATAAATACGTCGTTAGAAAAACGATTGTCGTCAGGTACTACGAAACCACCTGATTTTGAAGTGTGAAAAGTGCCTACTAATTCTTTTACGCCCCTTTCTAAAATCTTAACTACTTCTGCGCTTTCAGAGTGGCCTTTTCTAAAAAGATTTTTAGCCAAAACTACGTCGCCGTGAAGAGCGCCGTTTAAGTCTTTATGAGAAATAAAAAAGTCGTTTTTTGCACCTTCTACTTCTAAAAAGGCAAAACCCCTTTCGTTCCCTATTATTTTTCCTTTAAATAAATCCACTTTTATCATAAATTACCTTAAAAAATAAAACAGCGACCCCTTAAGGAATCGCTGTTAGTTCTTTGATTAATAGTGCCTATTAGATAAGCAATAAGATGTAGAAAACAACACTTAATACTGCTAAAACGATATAGCAAACTGTTGTTAACTTTTTCATTTTGCTTTCAAAAGTCTTGCCCTTGTTCTTTTCAAAGAAAGTTTCGCTAGTTCCACCTAACGCACTTATTCCTGATGAATTACCTGGTTGAATTAATACTACTAAAATTATAAATAAGGCACAAAGTGCCATGATTACTAATAAAACGATTTTAAGCGCTGGAACTAATTCGTATAATCCACCAATTTCGTTTCCCGCTAACATATTCATTAATCCGTTCATAACGTCCTCTCTAAATAACTTTATTTTTCAAATCTTCGTTATTATAGCACATAAATTTAAATATTACAACTATTTTTTACCATTTTTTACTTTATAATTAAGGTTTTGCCTTCCATTTCTTTTGGAAGTTCAACGTTCATTACTTCAAGCATAGTTGGTGCTATGTCTGCTAAGATACCGTCGTTTCTTAAAGTTACGCCCTTAAACTTGTCGCCAATTAGTATAAACGGTACTTTGTTCGTTGTATGCGCTGTAAACGGTTTGCCGTCTTCATCAATCATTTTATCTGCATTTCCGTGGTCGGCCGTTACTAACGCAGTACCACCTAAAGAAAGAATTTTCTTTATAACTTTGTCAATACAAGCATCTACCGTTTTTACTGCGTTGATTGCTGCGTCCATAATACCAGTATGGCCTACCATATCACAGTTTGCATAGTTTAATATAACTACGTCGTATTTATTTGAGTCTAACTTTTCAATAACCTTGTCAGTTACTTCAATAGCACTCATTTCTGGTTGTAAGTCGTAAGTTGCTACTTTTGGAGATGCAATTAACTCTCTATCTTCGTTTTCGTTAGCCTTTTCTACGCCACCGTTAAAGAAGAAAGTTACGTGTGCATACTTTTCCGTTTCAGCAATACGAAGTTGTGTAAAGCCCTTTTTAGATAAGTATTCCCCTAAAGTGTTGTTTAATACTTGTGGCTTAAATGCAATTTTTACGTTTGTAAAGGTTGCATCGTATTGTGTAAAGCATACGTAAGTTGGATTTACAAAACCAGTTTTTCTTTCAAAACCTGCAAATTCCTTTTCACTCATTGCTCTTGTAATTTCTCTTGCTCTGTCTGGACGGAAGTTAAAGAAAATTATAGAGTCGCCTTCTTCAATTAAAGCAACTGGACTTCCGTTTTCAGTTATATTACAAGGTAGCATAAACTCATCAGTAACGCCGTTTACGTAAGAGTTTTTAACGTATTCTACTGCGTTTTCACTCTTTTCGCCATTACCGATTGTTAACATATCGTAAGCCTTTTCTACCCTTTCCCAACGGTTATCTCTGTCCATAACATAGTATCTACCACAAACTGATGCGATTTTGCCTACGCCTTTAACAGTTAATTCCTTTTCAAGCGTTTCAATAAAGTCTGCGCCTGAAGTTGGTGGAACGTCTCTACCGTCTAAGAAACAATGTACGTAAACTTCTTTTAACCCCTTCTTTTTTGCTAAGTCTAAAAGTGCAAATAGATGTGTTAAGTGGCTATGTACACCGCCGTCTGAAAGTAAGCCGTACAAGTGTAGTTTTTTGCCCTTTTTTATTGCGCTATCTACTGCGTAGTTAAGTTCTTCATTTTCAAAAAAATCACCGTCTTTAATTGACTTTGTTATTCTTGTTAATTCTTGATATACAATTCTACCTGCACCCATATTTAAGTGACCAACTTCGCTGTTGCCCATTTGACCTTCAGGAAGACCTACGTCAAGCCCACTTGCGCCAAGTAAAGTGCTTGGATAGTCTTTCATATATCTTTTTACGTTTTCTGAATTTGCCATTGCTATTGCGTTACACGCTTTGTCATCACAAATAGCATAACCGTCCATAATTAATAAACAAACTGGTCTAGTTTCCATTTTTTACCTCAATAATACATTGAAAGAGTGTAAACTCTTTAGTTCACACTCTTTTACTATTTTATTCTTTACAATTTACGATAGCGGCAAATGCTTCAGCATCTAAACTTGCTTTACCAATTAAGCCACCGTCTACGTTACGCATTGCTAATAAGCCTTTTGCGTTACCACCGTTCATACTTCCACCATATTGAATTCTAATATTTTTAGCGGCTTCTGAACCATACTTTTCTTTAATTAACTTTCTAATGTAGCCAGTTGCTTCGTTTGCTTCTTCAGGAGTTGCTACAACACCCGTGTTAACTGCCCATAGTGGTTCGTATGCAATAATTACGTTTGATACGTCTTGGATTGATTCAAAAGTTTCTAAAAGTTGAATTTTTAAATAACTCTTGTGAGTACCCCTTTGTCTTCTTTCAAGCGTTTCACCTAAACATACGATAGGTTTAATACCATATTTAAGCGCTTGCGCAGCCCTTAAACTGATATCTCTACACTTTTCACCAAAAAGACGACGTCTTTCACTATGACCAACTATAACGTATTCAACGTCAAAGTCTTTAAGCATTTTTGCACTAACTTCACCAGTATATGCACCTTCTTCTTCATAGGCTACGTTTTGTGCACCTAATTTAATTTTTGTGCCTTCAAGCAACGGTTTTACTACTGGAATAAGAGTAAATGGAACACAAAGCGCTACGTCAACCTTTGCTTTTGCTACTAAAGGTTTTAGTTCTTCAACTAACTTTATAGCTTCTTCTTTGTCCTTGTACATTTTCCAGTTACCGATTATTATTGGTTTTCTCATTATATTACCCCTTTGTCCTGTATCTCAAAATTTTAATTATTCTTTTTCGTTTAAGCAAGCAATACCTGGTAATACTTTGCCTTCAAATAGTTCAAGTGATGCACCACCACCAGTTGAAATGTGTGTCATCTTATCAGCAAAGCCAAGTTCTGCTACTGCTGCTGCACTATCACCACCACCGATAATAGTTGTTGCATCAGTTTCTGCAAGTGCTTTAGCAACTGCAATTGTACCACCTGCTAAAGTTGGGTTTTCAAATACGCCCATTGGTCCGTTCCAAATAACTGTTTTTGCAGTCTTAACGGCATCTGCAAATAATTCTTGTGATTTAACACCTATGTCAAGACCCATTTCATCTTCAGGCATATTTTCTACGTCAACGTTCTTAACTTCAATTTCTGCATCAATTGGGTCAGGGAAAGATTTTGCAACAACCGTATCAATTGGAAGATATAATTTTTTGTTTAGGCTTTCTGCCTTTGCCATCATTTCTTTGCAGTATTCAATTTGTTCGTTATCTACTAAAGATTTACCAACGCTTAAGCCCTTTGCCTTTAAGAAGGTGTAAGCCATACCACCACCGATAATTAAAGTATCACACTTTTCAAGTAAGTTTGAAATAACCTTTAACTTATCAGCAACCTTTGCTCCACCTAATACTGCAACGAAAGGTCTAACTGGTCTTTCTAATGAATCTGCCATTACTGAAAGTTCCTTTTCAATTAAGAAACCACAAACTGCGTCTTTAACGAAACCGTATTCAACAATTGCTGCAGTTGAACCGTGTGAACGGTGTGCAGTACCAAACGCGTCGTTTACGAATACGTCACAGTAAGATGCAAGTTTTTTACAGAATGCTTCGTCTCTCTTTTCTTCACCGGCTTCAAAACGGGTGTTTTCAAGTAAAACTACTTCGCCTTCCTTAACTTCTGCAACTGCTTTATCTGCTGATTCGCCGATAACGTCTGTTGCGAATACAACTTTTTGTCCTAAAATTTCACTTAATCTATCTGCAACTGGCTTTAAAGTGTATTTTAAGTTAACTTGTCCTTTTGGTTTACCCATGTGTGAACATAAAATAACTTTTGCACCGTTTTCAATTAAATACTTAATTGTAGGAAGTGCGCCGTTAATTCTGTTTTCATCTGTGATAACTCCGTCCTTCATAGGAACGTTAAAGTCAACTCTAACTAAACATCTTTTGCCTTTTACGTCAATATCTCTAACTGACTTTTTGTTCATAAATCATTGCCTCCTAATAAGAATAAAAATTTTTATTTATTTACAGTAAAATTATAATCTTTTATTTTAATAATGTCAATAGTATTGTGGGTAAATTTGATATAAAAAATTAACTTTTTTACCCCAATTTTCGCATACTATCGCTAAAAACGGGGGTTTTTTGCCATTTTTTACCGCCTATTTTTTTACAACAAAAAAAGAGAGACTTTTTAATCTCTCTTTTTAACTAATTTTTATAATTTTAATACTTCATAATGCTAAAGCCAACGTTTGTGATGTGGTCGCCTATTCTTTCAAGATTAGATACGGCTTGTAAGAATATTGAACCAACGTCTGGCGAACATTCGTCTTGACGAAGTCTTTCAATATGCTTTGCTTCTAGTTGAACGCTAATTTCATCAATACTTTCTTCTATTGCGTTAACTTCTGCAAGTAAACCCCTGTCGGCATTTTCAAAAGCAGACATTGCTTTATCCATTAAGTCGTTAAGTTTTGACTGAATATCTTTAAGTTCATCAATGGCTTGTGTAGAAAGTTCGCTATCAATATCTTTTAACTTAAAGGCGTATTCCATAATGTTTTCAGAATAGTCGCCTATTCTTTCAAGGTCGCTTACTACGTGGTAATAAGTACCTATTCTCTTTTCTTCGTTAGTTAAACCGTCTTTTGCCATTATCTTTGTTAAGAAAGCCGTTATTTTACCGTTTAGGTAGTTTAGCGTTTCTTCATTTTCTTTTAACGCATTTTCATCATCAAAGTTTTTGTCAAGTAAAATACCTAAAGATAAATTTAAACTTTCTTTTGCAAGACCTGCCATCTTAACTATTTCCGTTTTAATTTGGTTTGCAGCGATAGTTGGCGTTTGTAAAATACGGTCGTCCAGAGAAAATACCCTTTTCTTTTGAGATGCTTTGTCTGGAACAAGTTTTTCTGCCATTTTTACTAATAGGTTTGTAAATGGTAGTAAAATTAAAGTTGTAATTACGTTAAATATTGTGTGGAAGTTTGCAATCATTCTTCCTGGTTCGGTTGTGAAACTTATTGTTGCCATTATAGGTTCAATATGGTCTTTAAATATCCAAAGTGGAATTGTAAAGATTATACAACCTAAAGTGTTAAATAGTATGTGAACGATTGCCGTTCTTCTTGCGTTTGAGTTTGTGCCGATACTTGAAATTAATGCAGTTACACAAGTACCGATGTTTGAACCTAATATAATAAATATTGCGTTGTCAAAAGAAATTGCAGTTCCTAATGCAATTAAAATACCCGTTACGGCTGCTGAACTTTGAATAACACCTGTTATTGCAACACCTATCAATATCAATAATAGTGGGAATACGTCTGCTTGTAAAACCTTCTTAAACACAGGCAGAATAGTTGCTTTATCTGCTGGATTTTCATAAACGATTTGTTCAATTGACATACCGGTTATTTCTAAACCGATAAATATCATACCAAGTCCTAAAAAGATAATGCCTATCTTTTTTAACTTGTCTTTTTTAGAAAATAGGTCAAAGCCCATACCGATTGTTGCAACAAGCGCTGCAATTGCCGTTATGTTTAATTTACCTATATTGCTAAAAGATAATATTTGCGCCGTTATGGTAGTACCGATGTTTGCACCCATTATAACGGTGGTTGCTTGTGCTAAAGTCATTAAACCTACGTTAACAAACCCTACTAGCATTACCGTTGTTGCTGAACTACTGTTTATAATTGCAGTAACGGCAGCACCTATACCTACACCGGCAAATTTATTATTGGTCATTTTGCCAAGCAACTTTCTTAAATTGTTACCTGCTAACTTTTCAAGATTGTCCCCCATAATTTTCATACCGAACATTAGTATGGCAACGCCACCTAGTATGAAAAATATGTTTTCCCAAATCGCACTTCCCATTTTTTCTTCCTTGTCATATAGTTTGGTGAAAAGGTGTTTACACTTTCACGATTTAATTTTACATTTTTTTTGAAAAGATTGTCAACCGTTTTTGGCTAACAACTTAAAATATATTTTTATATTTTTATTATATTGCTATTGAAAATAGGTAAAAAAAGTGTTATTCTATTTGATAGGAGAAAAATTATGAAATCATTAAAGTATTTGTACAGAGTTGGAAGAGGACCTTCTTCTTCACACACTATTGGACCTTTTAACGCAAGTATTATGTTTAAAAACTTATACCCTACTGCCGATAATTTTAAGGTTATTTTATACGGCTCACTTGCCAAAACGGGCAAGGGACATATGACCGATATGGTTATTAAAGAAGCTTTTGAAAATAAGGTGGAAATTGTTTTTGACGAGATTACTGAAACTAAAGAACACCCTAACACTATGGAACTTTTTGCTTATAATAACGGTGAACTTTTAGGTTCTTTAAAAGTCTTCTCCGTTGGTGGTGGTGAAATTCAAATTCAAGGTCAAAAATTACCTGAACAAAAGGAAGTTTATCCACTTAATTCTTTTGATGAAATTAAAGAATATTGCGATAATAAAGGTATTAGACTTTACGACTACGTTGAAGAGTGTGAAGGTAAGGAAATTTGGGATTACCTAACTAAAATTTGGGAAGTTATGAAAAAGTCTATTCACGACGGGCTTAATACTGAAGGGGTACTTCGTGGTGGGCTTGACCTAAAAAGAAAGGCAAGATTTTTATATAGACAAACACACATTGATGAGAGTGAAGAAACAAAGACAAACCGTTTAATTTGTGCATTTGCTTATGCCGTTAGTGAACAAAACGCATCTACTGGCGAAATTGTTACTGCCCCTACTTGTGGTGCAAGTGGCGTTGTACCTGCAGTACTAAAATTTTTACAAGTTAAAAGAAACTTTACTGATGAACAAGTGATAAAAGCACTTGCAACGGCAGGTATTATTGGTAATTTAATTAAAACTAACGCATCTATTAGTGGTGCTGAGTGTGGTTGTCAGGCAGAAGTTGGTACGGCGTGTGCTATGGCTGCCGCTGCCGCCGCTGAACTTTACGGACTTAACCTTGATGAGATTGAGTATGCTGCAGAAATGTGTATTGAACACCATTTAGGGCTAACTTGCGACCCTATTTTAGGGCTTGTTCAAATACCTTGTATTGAAAGAAACGCAGTTGCCGCTATGCGTGCATTAAACGCAGTTAACCTTGCCGACTTTTTGGTTGATTCAAGAAAGATTAGTTTTGATATGATTGTTAAAACTATGTATGAAACGGGCAAAGACTTAAAGGTTATTTATAGAGAAACTTCTGAAGGTGGTCTTGCTAAAAACTATAAATAAAAGACTTTATAAAAATATCAATTAACGTATAATTAAAAAGTAAATTAATTTTTTAGAGGTGGTTTATGAAAAAAATATTACCTATTTTATTGTGTATGATTTTTACAATCGGTCTTACTGGCACCGCTTGTAATAAAGGTGGATTAAAAATGAAAATATTAGGAAACAACTTAAAAGATTATACCGTAGTTTATGGAAAATATGAATACGAAGACGCTATGAAAGCAGATTTATCTGCCGCTTCTTGTACGGAATGGGATTTTAACAGACTTATTGCAGAAGAATTCGTTGCTAAAATAAATGAAAAGTTTGGCGTTACTTTAGAAATTAAAAAGGATACTGAAAGCACGGAAACTCAAAAGGAAATTTTAATTGGTAAAACAAACCGTGTTAGTTTAACCGACCAACCTATCTTTACCCCTTACGATTATTCTGTTGGTGTTAAAAACAATAAACTTTTCTTCTATGGTGGATGTTATGGAACAACTTATGCTGCTACTAATTATTTTTTAGACTACCTTGCTGATGAAAATAATTATACAAAAAAAGTAGCAAATATTGATGCTGACTTTTCCCTTCAAGGAACGCACGACCTTATCACTATTGCTTGTATAGGCGCAAGTAATACTGAAGGATACCACCCTCAAAATAACTTTGCTAACGTTAACTACTGGTCTTATCCTGCAACTTTGCAAAGATTAAACTGGAAAACTGTTTACGTTTATAACTTTGGTTCAAGTGGTAAAACTATGAGAACTGATATTTCAGGCGCTTCTTATCAAGCAACGCAAAAATGGTCTGACTGTGTTGCTAATGCTGAAAATTTTGATTACGTATTTATCAAGTTAGGTACTAACGATTTTATTAAAGATAAAACAACTTGGACTGATGCTAAAAAGACTAACTTTGTTAATAGTTTTGACAATATGCTTACCACTTTAAGTAGCGAAAATCCAAATATAAAATATACTTTATTGAACTTTTGGACACCACTTACTGAAGGTTATAATTCAAAAATTAACGAACTACTTGCAGTTTGTTATAATAACGCTTTAGCAAAAAATTACAACATTAAATTCCACGATTTAGCAAGTAATATCAAAAATGACCTTGGTCCTTCACAATTTTCTTCTGATAATTTACACTTTTCATCAAAAGGATATTGTAAATTTGGCGATTTAGTTGATAAAAAAGTTTTACAAAATTTATGGAATATTTAAGTAAATAAAAAATTAAAGGGATGCAATTTTGCATCCCTTTTTTTGTTTTTAATATCCCCTACCAGTTAGTTCGCCTTCTTTAGTTAAGTCGTTAAAGTCGTTTTGGCGAAGTGCTTCGTAAACGGCTATTGCAACTGAGTTTGAAAGGTTAAGTGAACGAAGGTCTGAAAACATTGGTATTCTTACCGTTTTGTCGTAATGTTTTTCAAGTAGTGGTTCAGGAAGTCCCCTTGTTTCTCTACCAAAAAATAAAAAGTCGTTATCTTTATATTTTGCGTCCGTGTATACGCTTTTTGCTTTGGTACTAAAGAAGTAGAAGTTGTCCCCCGTGTAATACTTATCAAACACTTCTTGCACGTTTTCGTGCACTTCTATTTTAACCGAACTCCAGTAGTCAAGCCCTGCTCTTTTTACTGCCTTTTCAGATATATCAAAGCCAAGTGGTTTTACTAAGTGTAAAACGCAGTTGGTTGCGGCTGCCGTTCTTGCAATATTGCCTGTGTTTTGTGGAATTTCCGGTTCTACTAAAACGATATGTAACGCCATATTTTCTCCTTAAAAAACCCCTTTTAACCCCCGTGATTTGGTGGTTATTTTGTGGTAGTCTTTTTTTATTTTTAAGTCTATTTCTTTTGTGCCTTTACCTGCAAGTAATATCTCTCCGTTAGTGTCGGCTACTTGAACGTAGTCTTCGGCTATCATTGATATTATAACGCCGTTTGTAAACGCACTTGCTCTTAACATTATTTGTGGTATTGAAGAAGTTATTTTTTTATAAACGGATATTATAAGGTCGCTTTCCCCTAAACTTAAGGTCTTTGAAATTTCAGGGAAAAATATGTCTTCCCCTATAATTACACCTATTCTTCCTATACTTGTGTCGTAAACCCTAAACCCTGCGCCACCTGTAAATTCGCTTTCGCTACTAACGTTTACCATATCGGATACGCCTAGTATTTTGCCTTTATCTGCTATAACTGCAGAGTGACGAAAAGTACCGTAAGTGTCTGTATCGCAACCACTTATAAGCACGGTGTTTAGGTCTTTTGAAAGTTTAGATAGGTCGGAAAAATATTCCGTTTTGCCTTCTAACTCCTTTTTATAACTAACAAGGGGTAAGCCGTTAAAACCAAACACTAATAGGTCTGGTTTATCTATATTTTCTAAACTATTTGACCAAAAAGAATTTAAACTTTGGTTTGACACAAAACAAACTTTCAACTATCTCTCCAACATTAGGTATTCTATACATAATATTGAAAATTAGCCCTTTTTGTTAAAGATATTGGTTAAATAATTCCTTTAATTCTTTAGTCGTTTCGGTCATATTTGCTTTTACCCTTAACTCTTTTACGTTCATTCCTTTTAAGTAGTAAGGTAAAAACTTTCTAAAATTTACTGCTACACGCTTATCTTCGTATCTTGTAAGTAGTAGGTCTAAATGGTTAATTAGCGTTTCTTTTAGGCTAAACTCATAGTCAATTCCTTGAAGTTCGCTAAATATGTACGGTTTTATTATTGCGCCACGGCCTATCATAACGCCGTCTGCTCCCGTTTTTTCCATCATTTCATCAGCACTTTCTTTTGAAACTATACTGCCGTTTGCAATAATTGGTATTTTTACGGCTTGTTTTGCCTTTTTTATTTCATCAAAGAAGATATCGCCTGAATAGTACATTTCCCTTGTTCTTCCGTGAATTGTAATTAAACTTGCACCTGCGCCTTCTAACATTTTGCAAAATTCTTCAGTAATTAAGTTGTCTTGCTTTAAGCCTGTACGAATTTTTACCGTGATAATTTTGCCCGTCTTTACGCACTCTTTTACTATTTTTTCTGCAAGGTCGGGTTTACCAAGTAATGCGCTACCTTCACCGTTTTTTATAATTTTAGGTACGGGACAACCCATATTTATATCAATTATAGGAAATGGACTTAAATCTTCACTTTCAATTGCGTCTTTCATACAAATTGGGTCTGAACCAAAAATTTGCGCTGAAGTTAAACCGTTGTCGGCCGTGCGCAAAAGGTCTTTTGTCCCCGGTGCTTTGTAGATTATACCTTTTGCACTTACAAGTTCAGTCACTAATAAACCTGCGCCATAGTCACAAGCAATTTTTCTAAATGCAAAGTCGGTAAAACCTGCCATTGGGGCTAAAAACAAGTTGTTTTTTATGGTTAAGTTACCTAATTTTATAGACTTTATATCCATTTAATTCCCTACTTTCGTTA
Source organism: Clostridia bacterium (assembly GCA_017508485.1). Taxonomy (GTDB): domain Bacteria; phylum Bacillota; class Clostridia; order Christensenellales; family Borkfalkiaceae; genus SIG381. The sequence goes on from JAFVYV010000010.1 coordinate 42,837, forward strand.
AACTTTATACAAATATACAACAAATTTAAAAAAGTAGCAACTAAAAACGCACATATTGAAGCAATTACACCTGCATAGATATTTATATTTTGGTTAAAAAGTAGTATTACCGTTAACGGAATTTTTATGGTTATTGCAGTAAGCATATTCGTTAGCGACCTATACGGTTTGTTTATGCTTATTAGTATTGAGTTGGTGGTTTGCGTAAGTGATAGTAAAATTATTGTTGGCGACATAGTTTTTAGTAAGCCTATTAAGGTGGCTTTACTAAAGTAATCTAACCTTGAAAACAAAATATTTACTATGGTAGGTGCAAAAAAGAATACACCTAAAAAACAAGGAAAGGCTAAAAGTAAGGTTAATAGTATTGAGTTTGTTATTCCCCTTTCCCTTTGTTTACCATTATTTTTTGCTATTATTGGTATAAGCGCAACGGACACGCCGTAACACACGGAAACGGGCATATTTATTATTGAGTGCGCCGAGCCTGAAAATAAACCGTATAAAAGAGTGGCGTCTTCCCTATAACTTTTTAATAAGTTTACTATTAAAAAACTGTCAATTAAGTGAGAAAGTGGAAAAGATATGCCGATAAGCATTATAGGTAGCACCGTTTTAAATAGGTCTTTTGTTAAAATTTTTCTTTCATCTTTTTCTATTTTTGTAAACAACGGCTTTTTTATTTTTATTTTGTAAAAAAGGGCTAAATATATTAAAGTTATAACTTCGCTTATGGTTACTGCTAAGGTTGATACGCCTACTTGAATTTTAATGCTACCTAAAAATAGGTTGACTAAAATTAAGCCAAAAATTAGTTTTACCACCTGTTCAATTATTTGTGAAAGGGCAGTTGGATACATATTTTTTTCACTTTGAAAAAAGCCACGAAAACAAGAAATTAAACTTACAACTAAAACGGACGGTGCTAAAAATATATAGCCTATATATGCGTTTTTATCTCCTTGCAGAGTGGAAATTGGTTTTGAAAACAAGGCTAAAAAAAGAGTGCCGAAAAGCCCAACGAAAAATAGTAGTCTAAAGGAAGATGAAAGGTATTTTTGTTTTGTTTTTTCATCATCAATTTGAACTAAATTTTTTGAAAGTGCCGTTGGTACTGCCATTGAAAAATCAAGTAGTAGTGCGTAAACTGGAAATACCATTTGGTATAAACCTATACCTACCCCACCTAAAAAATTGGTGAGTGGAATTCTATAAAACGCACCTATTATTTTTGCTAAAAAGTTGCCGATTGATATAATTAAAGTGTTTTTTAAAAACAAGTGTTTTTCCTGCATATGTATAAGAATTTTTAGATTTTTATTAGGTCAAAAATAAAAAAAATAAAACCTTTGTTTACAGTATTTGTAAAAAAAGGTTTTTTATGTTTTTTAACTTAATCTTTTGGTAAAAAAGAAAAACTTTTTATTCTATTTGCTTCTGCCGTGACCGTTATTTTATAACCGTCCCGTTCCCTTAGTATTGTTAAAATAGGCACTTCTTTAATTTCAAAATAGTCTTTTAGAAGTTCGTTTAAGTCGTTTATTACTACGCTTACAAAATCTTCTTTTATTAAAAGCCTATCGCTTTCAATTATATTTTTTAGCCTTAATAATTCCTTTTTTTCTACCTTTTTCAAAGCCGTTTTAACCCCCTTTTTATACTACCAAAAAAGCCTGAATATTTGCTAGTTGTGTCGTAAATTTTTTTGGTATTTTTAATTAAATTTTGGCTTAAAATTTTGTACGCTTTATAAGAACTGCTATTTTTTGGTACGCCACCACTACTTAAAAATACTATATCTTCTTCTGGCAAAACGCCTATTAAATTGGTTTTTAAAAGACCTTCCACGTCGCTTGGCATCATCATTTTGTTTTCTAAAATAAGGTCACCCCTAACCCTATTTATTGCTAAAGACACCCTATCTAACCGATAACTTTTTAGTATTGATATAACTTTATCTGCATCTCTTAAACTTGAAAGTTGAGGGGTGGTTACCACTATTGCTTCATCTGCAATTGATATTGCCCTATGAAAACCTACGTCTATACCGGCAGGGCAGTCAAGTATTATATAGTCAAAAATTGCATTTACCTTTTCAATAATAAGTTTTATATTTTGACCACTTATGCTACTTACCGTTTTTGTTATTGATGGTAGTACGAATAGGTTTTTATGCTCTTTTATTTCTACTAACGCTTGTTTTACCCTACATCTTCCTTCAAAAACGTCTAAAATGTCGTAAGAAACTCTGTTTTCTATGCCCATAACGACGTCTAGGTTGTTAAGTCCAAAGTCAAGGTCAATTAAAAGAACTCTATATCCTAAATTATTTAACGCCACCCCTAAGTTTGAAGTGACCGTTGTTTTGCCTACGCCACCTTTACCTGACGTTATAACTATTTTTGTTGCCACGATTTCACCTTTTGTTTATTTTAAAACAAAAAAAGGTACGAGAAAGTGACTTTTTAGCCAAAAACTCGTACCTTTTGTCGATTTTGTTTGTTATTTATGTTTGTTATTTATCCGTTTTTAGTTTTAATTTTTTTAATAGCATTTTTTTGCCAAGAACAACACCTGCACCCTTTATTACTGAATAAGGTCCGTCTTCTGCAACCGTTACTTTAATGCTAAATTTTTGTGCAAAATAATCTTCTAATCCGTAAATTTGTGATGGTCCACCTGAAACGAATATTCCGTTTTCACGAATTTCTGCAGAGGCTTCAACAGGTAGTTTTGCAAGTAATGCTTGAGTTAATTCTGCAACTTTGTCGTAATACTTTTTAACGACTTCAACGATATCACTTGCTGAAATTGAAATTGATTTTGGCTTACCAGTAGCAACGCATCTTCCGTTTACTGCAATTGCCATACCGTCCTTTTCAACAAGGCTACCTACGTTTATTTTTATCTTTTCAGCCGTTTGTAAACCTATTTGTAAACCGTAATTTTCTGCTAATAGGTCAATTATGTCTCCATCAATTTTGCTACTACCTATATTTACTGAAAAGCCTACTACTACGCCGTCTAAAGATACCATACCTATATCCGTACTGCCACCACCTAGGTCTATTATAAAGTAAGGATTTGTTGTGTTTAACGGAATATCTTGACCTAACGCAGATAGAACTGGCGCTTCAATAAAATCAACGCCACCTATTCCTAGTTCGTAAGAAATTTTCTTTAACTTTGTTAAGTAAGTGCTATCGGCACCTGCTGGTACGCTATATAATACGCTTGAACCAAAACCTGATTTGAATTCTATTTTCTTAAAAAAAGATGCTAAAACGTCTTTTGCAACCTTTTCGTTAACAATTTCGCCTTCAAATATAGGGAAAACTATTTTACTGTTTACACCCGTTTTGCCTATGTTCTTTTTTGCTTCTAGACCAACTGATTTTAATTTGTTTTTGCTTTTTGGCGCTGTATCAATACAAGCAACGGTAGGTTCGCTTAAAACAACACCGTTACCTTGTTTATAAATACTGGTGTATGAACTGCCAAAATCAATTGCTATTCTATCTCCTGCCATAATATACATCCTTTAATATTTCTTCTAAACTTTCCATAGGAAGTCCAACTATGTTTGAATAACTTCCTTCAAAACCTTCTACCACTACGCCGTCTTGTATTGCGTAACTACCCGCTTTGTCTAAAAGGTTGTAGTTTTTTGCGTAATTTTCAATCTCTTTTTTTGTTAGATTTTTGAATTTTACCTTTGAAACAACGCTTTTTGTTATTACTTTATCTTTACTTATAACGGTAAAGCCTGTTATTACAAAGTGCGTTTTGCCGTTTAACCTTGATAGAGTTTTAATTGCATCTAAAGTATCTTTAGGTTTACCTAAAATTTCATTATCAAGGGCAACGACCGTGTCTGCGCCTATAACTATACTGTCAGTATTTAGGTCAAAAACTGATTTTGCTTTTAAAAAGGATAGATTTTCTACCTTTTTTGAAGGGTTTAAGTTTGCATCTAACTCTTCATCACAAGTTGGTGAGATTATATCAAACGAAAAACCTGCGTTTTTTAAAAGTTCAATTCGCCTTGGCGAAGTACTTGCTAAAATTAATTTCATCTTTGTATATTAAAATCGCCGTGTTAAACGGCGATTTTTTTGTTTTTAAAGTATTTCTAAATTCTTTCTAAACGTCTTTCTAAAATCACTTGAAATTTGAAGTGCTGCGTTAATTTCTAACCCTGCGTCACCTTCAACTTCCGTCTTCATAATAACAGAATCGCCAAGAATATCACAGTTGATATTTTTAACAAGACCTAACGAACATCTATCTAAACTGTCGGCAAGTCTTAACATTACACCCATCTTTTTAACGGCTTCTAAATCTTCTTCCGTTACGAAGTCTTTGTATCTTGCCCATTCAATTAGGTTAACGTCTTCAATTTCACTATTTGCTACTACGAAAGATGCTAAAACCATATCTCTATGACTTATACCGTATAGGTTAGAGTTTAGTACTACGTAGCCACTATGCTTTTCAAAATTGTAAAAATGTATTTTATTACCAGTTTCGTGTAGGCTTGCGGCTACCTTCATTATCTTTAGGTATTGCCTTGGGAATTTATGTAAAACCCTTAGTTGCTTAAAGAGTTGAACTGATAAGTTAAGTACGTTTTCTATATGAGTTTTGTTGCAACCAAAATTGTTGATTATCGTATTTAAACTAAAACCTAAAACGTCTTGTATTGGCTTTTCTTGCGTAATTGGAACGGCATAGTTAAATACAAGACCAGTTCTTAAACCACTACCACTTATTACGATATTGTCAATATTCATATATTTTTTGAAAGCAGAAATTGCGGCAAACGCACTTGGAAGAATATCTGCTCTTCCACTTGAGATACCTTTTATCTTTCTCTTTCTATCAATATCTAAATTCTTTAGTAGATTATATGTATGTTCAAAGTCTTCACCAGTAACTACGTAGTTGTGGATGGTTCTTAAAGGATACTTTCCCATAATCTTTGAAACTCTTGCTAAGTTTCTAAACGAGCCACCTACACCGATTAGTTGAGTTTCTGGGTCAACTTCTTTTAGCCATTCTATTTGATTTAGTTGTTCAACTAAAAATTCTTCAATTTTATTTGTAGTTGCAACTGGGTCTTCCCCTTCTTTTGCAAAAAGTTCCGTTAAAGTAATTGCACCAAAAGGAAGTGTTGCGTAGTTTAATAAATTACGTCTATTATAATAAACGATTTTTGTGCTACCACCACCGATTTCAAAAATTAAACCTTTGGCAATATCCATTGTGTTTATTACACCTTTATATACGTACATTGCTTCTTCTTCAGCAGTTAGTACTCTTAATTTTAAGCCACATATGGCTGAAACTTCATCTAAAAAGCTTCTTTGGTTTTTTGCGTGACGAACAGCGGCAGTAGCCACGGCTATTACCTTATCAACACTGTAAGCATCGCATAACTTTCGGAACATCTTTAACGTTGTTACAGTTTCGTGAATACGGGCTGGTTTTAAGAAACCGTCCCTTTCCATTCCTTCACCTAACCTAGGTGCTTCTTTCAACTGGTCTACGATAGAAAACGTTCCGTCATCTTGAATGTCAATTATAAGTAGTCTCGCTGTGTTAGAACCAAGATCAATTATCGCTATTTTTTCCAATTTCGTATCCGTCCCCAAAATATTATTTACGCTAGTATTATATCACAATATTTTTTGTTTGTACATACCCTTTTTTAATTTTCTTTTAAATTATTTTATGTGTTTTGTTCAGCATTTTCCTTGCTTTTATCTTTTATGCCTTTTATAAAAATAATTAACTGAAAAATTGCTAAAAGTATTAAAAAGCCACCAAAAATTCTTTTTAACAAATCGCCTTTTATTAACTTTGCTAAATATGCACCACCTACCACACTTAAAACGCCTGGTATTATTAGATATAAAACTCCCCTTTTGTCTATTAGTTTGTTCTTAAAATGCACTATCAACGATATTACTGCCATTGGAATAAAACTTATTAAATTTATTGCTTGTGCAGTATGTTGCTCTACGTTATAAAAAACGTTTAGTAACGGTATTAAAAAAGTACCGCCACCCATACCCATTCCTGCAAAGCCACCACCTATTAAACCACATATTATAAACCAAACGAACTTCATTTTATCTCCTTAAAAAAACAACATCTTTCCACCTGCAAAAAGCATTACTATTATAAAAAGTATATTTACCCAGTTTGCAGAAAGTTTTTTTAGCAAAAAAGCCCCTATTACGCCACCTACAATAACGCCTATTCCTACAGGTAAACCTATATCCCACTTAAAACTACCGAACACTAGATAAAAAATTGCGCTTACTATGGTCATAGGAAGTATTATTAGTATTGCCGTTGCGTGAGCAATTTTGTTCTTTTTAGAAAGCAGAAAAGTCAGTATTGGCACTATTATCATACCCCCGCCACCACCAAAAATTCCGTTTATAAAACCGGTAATAATTCCTGCTAAAATCATTACTATTTTTTCTAATTTACTGCCTTTTTTTATTCTCATAAATATTAGTCTTTGCAATTATTGTAAAAAATAACGATTTTTTCTAAATTTTTCTTTATTAATGGCGATAAAACTTGGAATATCGTTTGCTTTTTTTACTAAAATACTATATACTTATATAAGATATTTTTAAAATAATAGGACTTATCTATTTAGGAGAGATTATGACTGAAAGATTAAAAAGACTTAAATCAAAAAGTGTATTTGCGTTTCTTTTAGTTTGCCTTCTTTCTTTGGCTCTTGCCTTTACCGTTGCTTGTGGCGATGATAAAGACGGAATTGATGAAGGAAAGTTTACTAAGACTGAAACTGATACGCAATTGATTACAAACGGTAATTTTGAATTTGGCGTTTCATCAATGAATATTGTTGATTACCCTGATACTACCGTTGGCAACTGGTCTATCGCCGTTGACGGCGGGGCTACTTCTTCTAAAGTTTCTTCTGGTGTAATTAAAACGACTGATGAAGCGTTTAATGAAACTATTAACAAACTTTATGAAGATTCTGATTTTAGAAACTGGGCACTTAAGTATTACTTTAATGTAGATAATACTGGCGGCTTAAAAGACCAAGCTAAAGAAGTACTTGGCAATGACGCATCTTCTACTGATGTTAACGAATGGGTTAAGAAAACCGTTGTTGATAGAGTTATGGGTAATGATACTGATTATAATTCTTCAACTGAAGGTGCTGGTAAAGTTTTCTATAAAAACCCTAGCGTTGCTACTGAAACTGCAAGTGGTGAAAAGCACGTTTTAATGCTTAACAACTTCTTAACGGCTTCTGAAAGTAGCAATTATTACGGTTTTGGTACTGCACAAAAAGCAACAAGTTCTAAAACGCTTACTTTAACTAACGGTAAGTACGGTAAGATTAGTGCTTCTGTTAACACGGCTTACTTAAGTTCTAAAACTTCTAACTCTTTTGGTGCTAATATTAGAGTTATTCCTACAGTTGGTGGTATCACTCAAGACGAATATAGAATTTCTAACATTAACACAAACGGCGAATGGGAAACTTACGTTATTTACGTTAACCCTAACGAATATGCTAACTCTACTATCAAAGTAGTTTTAGGTTTAGGTTATGGTAACGGCGCTAACTTCTTTGACTATGCCGTTGAAGGTACTGCTTATTTTGATAACGTTGCTTTTGAAGAATTAACTGCTAGTGAATATGCTACTGAAGTTGGTAATACTTTTGATTACGACTTTACTAGTCTAAACTTAAAGAGTGCTACTTCAAGCGAACGTGTTGAAGGCACTACGCTTACCTTAAACAATACTAATAGCGCATTATTCTCTTTAGCAACTAAAGATAGTGGCGTTAATTACTTTAACGAACTTGACGTTCAAAACTTAAACATAAACGGTAATTACACAACTTCTTCTACTGGTATCAAAGGTAATAAGTTTAATACTACAGATACCCTTTCTAAAGCCACGAAGGTAGACGTTATTGATGAATTTGACGGCGTAAACGGTACTGATGGTATTAAGATTACTGCTAACAAGACAAGTTATGAAGTAGTGTTAAAATCTAACGGCTTTAAGGTTAACAACCAAGAATTTATGCAAATTTCATTCTTCTTAAAGGCTAACCTTGATAAGTTTGATAAGAGTGGTCTTTCACTTTACGTTTACGATACTAAAACTGAAGGTGTGTTTAACCCTTCTACCGACAAGTACACTTTAACTGTTAATAACGCTAAAGATACTGAATGGACTGAATATTCTTTAATTCTAAAGAACAACTTTGTTGACGGTCAACCTAAAAACTTCTATTTGGCTTTATACTTAGGACCTACTGACGTTGCTAATAATAACGACCCTACTAACTACCCTACTGGTAGCGTTACTTTAGCAGGTTTTAGATATGCTACTGGTAAAGTTCAAATTGAAGAAACGGATACTGCCGACGTTAAAGATAAATACGACATATATTTCCTAAATAATAAATCTGTTGATAACGCAAAAACTTTTGCGACTGCTTTATATGCAAATAATTCCGTTGACTATACTGAAGAAACTGATAAGAACACCGTGTTCTCTTTCTCAGTTGCACCAAGTGATAACGGTACTATCACACACTCTCCTGCTAACGTTGTAGGTTTTACTGGTGTTTCTTCTAACCATAAGTATATTAACGATGAAAATACTGAAACAGCAACTAACACTAATAAAGATGCTGGTCTTATAAATTCTAAGTACTTTGGTGCTTATTCTTACGCTAACCTTGAAACTAACCTTGGTTTTGAAACTGGCGATGATGAAATTCAACCACTTATGATTTATAACGATACTGCATCTTCTTACGGTTTCATTTCTGCACCAAAAACTATTGGCGCTGATAGTTATTCTGCTATTCGTGTTAAGGTTAAGGTTGTTGGCGATGCTACGGCTTTCGTTTACTTAACTGAAGTTGCTGATGCAAATAAACTTACTGTATTAAACCAAAAGTTCACGGCAGATAACGGAAAGGCTTACTCAACCGACCTATTCTTTGAAGTTACTTCTGATATGTGTGAAGACGGTTTTGTTGAATTAAGTTTCTACGTAGCAACTGGCGCTACTGCTAAAGATATTAAAATTGAATTATGGAACGGTTCAAGAGATGGCGCTAAGACTTCTCAAGGTTTCGTATTCTTTGATAGTTTAGTTGTTTCTACTTTCTCTGAAGGTAATTTTGAAACTTCTGGCACTCCTTTATACCAAGCATTTATTGATGGTGTAATTGAAGATACTGATGCAGTTTACTTTACAAGAAAACTTACTGATGCTGAAAAAGAATATAACGAACAAGTTGAAGAAGCTTTACAATTCGTTTATTACCCAACTGCTGTTTTAGCAAGTGATTTTGATTACGAATTAGTTGAAGGTTATTATGCACCTAAATCACATAACGGAACTTTCCTTTACGCAATCTTTAACACGATTGACCCTACGGAAAAGGAAATTCCTGAAGTTGATACTAACGAAGATTCTGGTTGCACGACCGACTATGACCCTTCTACTTTCTGGTTATCTTTCTCATCAATTCTTCTTGCTGTTGCTCTTTTAGTTGCACTTATTGCAGTTATCGTTAAGGCTTACAGAATTAGAAGAAAGAAGAATAAGAATGATGCTAAATCTCACTACAAAGTTGTAAGTAGAAATAAGGTTGCAAGTGCTAAAAAGAAGACTGTTTCTTTTGCTGATTTTGATGAAGGCACGGAAGAAGTAGTTGAAGAAAATATTGAAGAACCTGTTGAAGAAGTTGTTGAAGAAGTTGTTGAAGAACCTACTGAAGATACTGAAACTGAAGAAGAATACACTTACGGTGAAGTTTTAGAAGATTTCTCTGACGACGATAAATAGTCTTTAATAAAACTTAAATTAAAAAGGATAGATTTTTTTCTATCCTTTTTTTGTTTATAAAAATTTGGTTATTACATATAAATATAGTATGAATAATATTGTTTTAACGGGTGGTGGCACGGCAGGACATTGTATACCGAATATTGCCCTTTTACCCTACCTTAAAAAATTTGATAACGTTTACTATATCGGCTCTACTTCAGTAGAAAAAAATATTGCATTAAATAACGGCTTAAAGTTTTTTGAAGTGCCGTCACAAAAACTGGTTAGAAGTTTTACCTTAAAAAACCTTTCTATACCCTTTACCTTGATTAAAGGCGTTAAGGAAAGCAAAAGAATATTAAAAGAATTAAACCCTAAAGTTGTGTTTGCTAAAGGTGGCTTCGTTTCTTACCCGGTAGTCGTTGGCGCTAAACTACTAAATATCCCCGTGGTGTTGCACGAAAGCGATTTTTCAATTGGACTTTCTAACAAACTTTCTATTCCCTTTTGCGATAAGGTTTTAACAGCCTTTCCCGATACTGCAAAAAAGATTAAAAAGGGGGTTTTTGTTGGAAACCCTATTAGAACTTTTAACCTTAAAAAAGATAGGTCTTGGTTCAAAAAAGAGTTTGGCTTTGATGATAAGCCAACCATTTTGGTTATGGGTGGAAGTTTAGGTAGTAAAAAAATTAATAGAGCCGTTTTAGATGCGCTTGATAGCCTTTTACCTACCTTTAATATTTTGCATATCGTTGGCAAAAATAATAAAACAAACTTGATTAAAAAGGGTTATTTTGAGTTAGAGTTTTGTTTAGATATGGAAAAAGTTTATACAATTTCAGACCTTGCAATTTCAAGAGCAGGTGCTAACGCCACTTTTGAACTTTGTAGCCTTAAAATACCAACCCTTTTTATTCCTTTATCAAAAGAGATTTCTAGGGGCGACCAGATTGAAAACGCCCGTTATTTTACTAATAAAAAGGCGTCTTTAACCCTTTACGAAGAAGATTTGACTAAAGAAAGTTTGGTTAAGTCTATTTTTAACTTATATAAAGATAGGTTTACTATTACTAAAAATCTTGAAAGTTTAGACCTTTTAGGTGCTAACCAAAAAATTGCAAATATTCTTTCTTCTTATATTTAAAAGTAAAAGCCGTAAGGAGTATAAAAAATCCTTACGGCTTGAGATTAAGGGGGGGCCTTAATTAGGTTGAGCTATTTTAATTATATCCTAGTGTTTTTTAATACGGCTTGTGCTACCCTATCTCTTTTAAGTTGAAATATAATTTCTTCCATACTAAATTTTTGACAAAAACTACTAAGCGTGTCTGTAAATGCTAAAGGCACTTCTTTTTTATTTTCTTCTACCCTTTTAACAGTTATTACTTTTACTCTTTTTTTATTAAATATCTTTTTGATTTTATTTGCTATATTCATATCGCTTCCTCCTTATTTACACCCCTATTTTATTAAGAGTTTATGACACACGCTTGTCATATTTGAAAAAAATATTAAAAAAACTTGACTACTTTGTTTTTTTACACTACAATATAAATATGTCAATTTAAGGAAGTAAATATTATGAAATACGAACTAATGCTTAGAATTTTATTTGAACTTTTGTCGAAAAGGACGGTACAAGCAACCTACCTTGCTCAAAAGTATGAAATTTCTGTAAGAACGGTTTATAGATATATTGAGTGTATTGAATACGCAGGTGTTCCTATTTACACCAAGCGTGGTAATACCGGTGGTTTTTGTATTATGGAAAATTATAGGCTACCTGCTGGTTTTTTAACTAAAACGGAATATACTGAAGTTATCTCTGCCCTAAAGGGATTAAACGAACACGTTGAAAATAAAACTATTACTACCGTTATAAACAAACTACTTTCTTTAATTAAAAAAGAGTATTACGACGTTGATATTAAAAGTGGACATTTAATTATTGACTCTTCTTCTTGGGCTGATGCTAACGAGTATAAAGACAAACTAACCTTAATTGAAAACAGTATTGAAAATAACTTAATGATTGAAATAAATTATTTAGATAGAAATGGTGAAAAGTCAGTTAGACTAATTGAACCACATAATATCGTGCTTAAACAAGGGCTTTGGTACGTTTTTGCTTACTGTAATTTAAGAAATGAGTTTAGGCTTTTTAAGATAGGTCGTATTGAAAAGTTGACCTTGTTAAAAGAAACTTTTGAAAAACGCCCTATACCTGAAATTTTACCTTTTGAAAACTGGTATTTAGCAGATAATACAGAACTTGTTGAGTTTGAAGTTGATGAAAAGATTGCACCTGACGTTGAAGAGTGGCTTGGTGTTAATAACGTCAAAAAAGGCGATAAAATTACTGCTAAAGCAAACCTACCTATAGACGATATTTTGATAGGTAAAATTTTAAGTTTTGGTGATGGCTTAAGGGTTGTTTCCCCTAAACACTTAAAAGATGATATAAAGAAAAAAATTCAAAACATTATAAAGTATTACAAATAAAAAAAGGCTGATATATCAGCCTTTTTATTTTACTAAAATTCTTTTTTTGTCCTTCTTTCAAACAGTTTTGAGAACGCTTCCATTGGTTCTTTGCCGTTATATAAAATTTCATAAACGGCGTTTGTTATTGGTAGTTCTTCGCCATATTTTTTAGCAAGGTTCATCATTGCTTTTGTTGTTGCAACACCTTCTGCAAGTTTACTAAACTTTTCTTTTTTAACGAATTGTTCGCCAAAACTCTGTTGTGTGAGAACTGGCTAAATAAAGTTGCTTCATAGTCGCCAAGGTGACATAAGCCATATGCAGACATTTCGTTACCACCCATAACTTTTATAAGCCTTGCAACTTCCCTTGCTCCTCTTGCCATTAAAGCGCCTTTTAAGGTTGAATAGCCTGAGCCGTCTAACATACCTGCTGCAATACCCATTACGTTTTTAGCGGCTGCGCCTATTTCACTACCGATAATATCGTCGCCATAGTAAAAACGAATAAGGTTACTTCTAAAATTGTCTGCTAAATAGGTTGTTAACTCTTTTGAATAAGAGTCAATTACCATACAACTTGGTTGACCTTGCGTAAATGCTTGTATGTGGCCAGGTCCTACCCAAACGGCTATTTTGTTTTTGTCAATGCCGTGTTCTATTAAAATTTCACTTAAACGCTTGCCTGTTTCAACTTCTATACCCTTCATACAAAGCAGGAAAGTTTTGTTAGTTAAATCGTATGCGATTAGTCTTTTTACAAATCCCCTTACTTCTTGTGATGGTATTGAGATTATTAATATATCACTTTTGTTTACGGCGTATTCAAGGTCTGAAGTTAGGTCAATTCTTTTGTCAAGTTCAACGTATTCGTTCTTGCCTTCATTTTTTAATACTTCATAAGGATAACTGCCTTCAATACCCCAGTTTGCTACGTCGTATCCTTTATTGCATAAATACCAAGCAATGAAAGAACCCCATCTTCCACAGCCTAAAACAGAAATTTTCATCATTGTTCCTCTATTATAAAGTCTTTCTGTCAACGAAGGCTCTTGCTAAAGTTACTTCGTCGGCATATTCTAAATCAGTACCGATAGGAATTCCGTGCGCAAGTCTTGTTACCGTTACGCCAAGTGGTTTAACAAGCCCTGTTATGTACATAGCAGTTGCTTCACCTTCTACGTCTGGATTGGTTGCTAAAATTATTTCACTTACGCTTCCGTCTATTCTTGCAAGTAGTTCTTTTATTCTTATATCGTTTGGACCTATTCCGTCCATTGGAGATATCGTTCCGTGTAAAACGTGGTACACCCCTTGATATTCGTTTAATTTTTCAATTGCTATTACGTCTTTTGGTTCTTTTACAACGCAAATCGTACTATTTGAACGTGATTTACATATATCACAAACTTCATCTTCAGAAAAATTTCCACAAATTTTGCAGTAGTGAACGTTCTTTTTTGCAAGTAAAATTGCTTCGGCAAATTCTTCTGCTTCTTCTTTTGTCATATTTATTATTTTATATGCAAATCTTTGCGCAGTTTTTTTACCAACGCCAGGAAGTTTAGTAAACTCGTTAATAAGTTTTCCTATAGGTTCTATATAAACTTTCATTAAAATCCACCTAATGAACTAAATTTGCCCATTTTTTGTTGTGATAATGCATCTGACTTTTGCTTTGCATCGTTAAATGCTACCACGATTAAGTCTTCAAGCATTTCAATATCGTCAACGTCAACTACGTCTGGATTGATTGATATGCCTAAAAATTCGCCTTTACCGTTTAAAGTTACCTTAACTAGTCCGTTTGATGCAACCCCTTCAATTTCGGCTTCTTCAAGTTCTTGTTGAGCCTTCATCATTTCTTGTTGCATTTTTTGAATTTGCTTCATCATTTGCATTTGGTTTCCACCACCGAAACCACCGCCAAAGCCACCTTTATATCCTGCCATTTTTAATTTCTCCTTTTTACTTTTTTACGATTACCGTGTCTACACCAAATTTTGATTTCATTTCTTCAATTTCATCTAACACTTTGTTTGTAGGTTCTTTTGATAAATTTATAATTTTTACTTCTGCATCTATTTCTTTTAATTCATTTTTGATTGATGCTAAAGAATCTTCCATATTAAGTATTTCATAATCACTATCGGTTGAAACGCTTATAACTAAAGTTTCACCTTGAATTGTGATTTTTGCACTTTGAAGTTTTGCCCATAACATATACCTTTCACTTTTTCTAAGCCCTGATATTATTATTGCAGTTGCTTCTTCGTTAGTTAGTGAACTTAATTTTTTCTTTTCTACCTTTTCTACTACGGGTGCTTTTTCTTCTTGCACTATTTCGCTAGTTATTTTTGCAACAAGGTTTGTTTGAGTAGCAGAAGTATCACTAACTGCGTTATTAACTACAACGCCCTTTTTAACCTGTTCTTCTAGTTTAGAAACCCTTAAAAGTAAACTGTTTATGTCATAACTGTTTTCAGGAATACCCGCCCTTAAAGCCGTTGTTTCCACTAAAACTCTTGGATTAGTTGAGTATCTTAAGTCGCTTTCACAGAAAGAAAAAAGTTCTAAAACCTTTATCATAAAAGTTTCACTTGCTAAGGCTGAAATCTTCTTCATTTCTTCAAACTTGTCGGTTGGAAGGTTTAGTATTGCGTTTGCGTTAGGTGAAGTTTTTATAACTAAAAGGTCCCTTGTAATAGATATGATATCTTTACATAAAACACTCATACCCTTGCCTTGTTTTGCAGTTTGGTCAATTAAGTTAAAAATTTCTGCACTATTGCCTATTAAAATGTTTTTAACAAGTTCTAAAAGTTTGCCGTTATCTGATGCGCCTAAAACTTCTAAAACGTCAGCATATTCTAACTTTTTGTTTGAGTATGAAACGCAAGTATCTGCAATTGAAAGGGCATCTCTTATACTGCCTTCCCCTGCTTTTGCTATAGCCATAACGGCTTCATTTGAATATTCTTTACCTATATCGTCAAAGATTTTTGCAACTAAAGTTGCTATTTCTTTTGCGTCAATTAACTTAAAATCAAAACGCATACAACGAGATAGTATGGTTTGTGGAATTTTGTGAACTTCCGTAGTTGCTAAAATAAAGACTGCGTGTTTTGGTGGTTCTTCTAACGTTTTAAGTAATGCGTTAAAAGCAGGACCAGTTAACATATGAACTTCGTCTATGATATAAACTTTATATCTTGCTTCAACCGGTGGATAGGTTACCTTTTCCCTTAAATCTCTTATTTCGTTTACACCGTTGTTTGATGCTGCGTCAATTTCAATTACGTCCATATTAGATGGCGTAAGTAATGCTTTACAAACTGCGCATTCGCCACAAGGAGAACCATTTTTTGGTGTTAAACAGTTTATTGCCCTTGAAAATATTTTTGCAACTGAAGTTTTACCAGTACCTCTTGTACCAGTAAATAAATATGCGTGACCTACTCTGTTTTCTTTGATTTGATTTGTTAAGGTCGTTTTTATATGGTCTTGACCTATGACTGACTCAAAATCAACCGGTCTATACTTTCTATACAATGCAACGTATGACATCTACTTTCTCCTATATTTTGCCTACAAGTTTTTTTCTTATTCTTTGAACGGCGTTGTTTATTGACTTTTCCGTTTTGTCAAGTTTGACTGCTATTTCTTTATAAGAATAGTTTTTTAAGTAAAAATTGAATACGTCAAATTCAAATTTACTAAGTACCTTTTCCATTTTTACCCAAATTTCTGCAACGGCTTCTTCGCTGATAATTTTGCTTTCAGGGTCAACTGCGTTTAAGTCAATTATCTTTTCAATTCTGCTTAAATCTTCAGGACTACTTGAGTTTAATGAAAGAAGATTTTTTGTTATAATTTCTTTCTTTGTGTTTTTTGACTTTATTTCATCTAAAATTCTTCTATCAATGCAAACGTATGCAAAAGTGGTAAAACTGCTGTTTCCTTTATACGCTTTTATTGCGTTTGACACGGCTAGACGACCTATTTGTAAATATTCGTCTTTCTTATAATCTTCTACCCTGCCTACTCTTTGGTTTATTATTTTAAGTATTAAGTTGGTGTATCTTTTTATTAACGAATTTTCTGCTTGAGAGTCCCCTTTTTTGGCACACTCAATCAATTCTTCATCCGTTAAAATGCCATAGTCTTTCATACTAATTTCTTTGTCTTAATGCTTCAAACACGGCAACGCCACAAGCAACTGACGCATTTAAAGAGTTTACCTTTCCTTTCATTGGTATTGTTAGAATTTTTTCACACTTTTCTTTTGTTAAACGCTTAACGCCACTATCTTCACCACCGATAACTAATGCTAAATTGCCAGTTAGGTCGCTTTCATAAATGTTGTCGCCACCAAGTTCAACTGCCATTACCCAGTAACCTGCTTCCTTTAACTTTTCAATAGTGTGGTTGATATTTACAACTCTTGCAATTTTTACGTGGTTTAATGCACCTTCTGAAACTCTCATAACAAGGTCGTTTACACTTGCACTACGGTTTTTTGTTATAATAATACCATCAACACCTGCGCATTCGCAAACCCTTATTATACTGCCAAGGTTGTGTGGGTCTAAAACTTCGTTAAGTAGTACTATAAACCCTTCTTTACCCTTTTTTTGTACGGTTTCAATGATATCTTCAACTTCAACGTACTTGTATTCGCTAACGAAAGCGATAAAACCTTGGTGTTTTTTAGATTGACTTTCTTTATCTAAAACGAAAGTATCGGCAAACTGTACCTTTATTTTGTATTCACGAATTTTATCAATAAGTTTTTTTGATTCAACGTCACGAAGTCCGTTTTGAACTAAAATTTTGTCAATATCTTTATCAGTTTTTAATAATTCTCTAACTGCGTTTCTACCTTCTACTTTCATCTTAACCTCTGTAATTTAGTAAATAATTTAATCTTTCAATTTGTCCCGTTATGTATAAATAACCTAAAACGGCTTCAAACCCTGTGGACATATTATATTCTCTTACCGTGGCACTCTTTGCCTTGGTTGGTTTTTTACTATTTCTACCCCTTTTGTAGACCATAAGTTCTTCTTCCGTTAAAATAGGAAGTAATTTGTCAATAAAAAGTGCTTGGGAAGATGCCCTTACTTCATCTATAACTGCCTTGTTCATTTCACTTGCCTTTAAGTCTTTAGTAAAAACTAACTTTTCCCTTGAATATAGTGAATACACGGCGTCGCCTACAAACGCTAAAGTTATTGCGTTCATTGTAAGCGCTTTTTCCTTCTTTATGGTATCGCCAAGATTAAACAAGCAACACTCCCCCTATTTTCATATTTAACCCTTTTATTTTATCACATAGTTATAAAAATTACAATAAAAAGCCCCAAACTTTTTTATTAAAAACAAGTCTGGGGTTTAATTTACACGTTATTTCCATAAAAGGTTGTGGTGCTTAAATAATCTATTATACCTTTAAAAATTGCGTAGGCTATTTTTTCTTGATATTCTTCGGTCGTTAGTAGCAATTCATCTTCTTTATTTGATAAAAAGCCACATTCAATAAGGGCTGATGGGTATTTGTGACTGTTTAGTATGTAGTAGTCCCCCTTTAACACCGTGCACTCTCTACTTGCTTCTTCCATATTGTTTAGGCTTTGTTGAAGTTTTTTTGCTAAATTTTTTGATTCTTCCTTTTCTGCGTCAAAAAAAACTTGTGCTCCCCGTCTTGATGGTAAAGAATAGTAATTTTGGTGTATTGAAACAACTAAATTTGGACTTGCCCCTTCAATTATTTCCTTTCTTTTTAGCATATCTTTCCTTTTACGATTTTTTGTTGCTAAACCGTAAAGTCCGTTAGAAGATTCCCTTGTTAAAACTACGTTGATACCTGCTTTTATAAGGTTGTTTTTTACCTTTTTGGTTATGGCTAAATTAAGGTCGCTCTCTAATGCACCTGTATATTTACCACTAACACCGTTATCAATTCCACCGTGACCTGCATCTAAAACAACGGTTATTTTGTTGCTATCTACGTTTGCTTCTTTACTTACGCCAAATATACACAAACTAAAGGCAACTACTGAAATTGCTAAAATTATTGCTATAACTTTACTTCTTTTAACTAAAAACATAACTGTTAATAAAATATTAAATTTTTAGCCTTTTTATGATAACAAAAAAAGGATAACAAAATTTTGTTATCCTTTTTTATTTTTTAAGTTAAATCTTAATACTTTTTCTTAGCAGTATAAGTTGTATGAAGAACTTCGTGAGCGATATGGCTACCTGGTTTTTCAAAATAGCTATCGTATAATTCCTTAATGTAAGGGTTATCGTGGCTCTTTCTAAGTTTTGCGTCTTTATCTTGATTGTAAAGAACACTTGCTCTTAATGCCTTGTAGTCAACGTTCTTTCTTGTGTAGTTATCAATGATTGGTTGTCCACCACCGTTGATACATCCACCTGGACAGCACATGATTTCAATAAATTGATAATCTGCTTCGCCGTTTCTAATCTTGTCGCAAAGAACTTTTGCGTTTGCTAGTCCACTTGCTACTGCTACCTTAACGTCTAAGCCACCTACGTTGTAAGTTGCTTCTTTAATACCTTCTAAACCTCTAACTTCAGTAAAGTCTAAAGCAGGAAGTTCTTTACCAGTAATTGTTTCAACTGCAGTTCTAAGTGCTGCTTCCATAACACCACCAGTTACACCGAAAATTACGCCAGCGCCTGAGAATTCGCCGATTGGGTTATCAAATTCGCCATCTGCTAATTCGTTGAAGATGATGCCACGTTGCTTAATGAACTTAGCAAGTTCTCTTGTAGTTAATACTGCATCAATATCAGGAACACCTGCTGCATTTTGGTCACTTCTGTTCTTTTCGCCTTTCTTTGCAGTACAAGGCATTACTGATACAACGTAAATGTCTTTAGGGTCAATACCTGCTTTCTTTGCAAAGTAAGTTTTAACTACTGCACCGAACATTTGTTGTGGTGATTTACAAGTACTGATGTTACCGATTAGGTCTGGATAATATCTTTCCATAAAGTTAATCCATCCTGGTGAACAGCTTGTAATCATTGGAAGTTTGCCACCGTTTTGAATTCTTTCAATAAGTTCGTGACTTTCTTCTAAAATTGTTAAGTCTGCTGTGAAGTTAACGTCAAATACCTTCTTAAAGCCTAACATCTTTAATGCTGTAGCCATTTTGCCTTCTACGTTTGTTCCGATTGGGTAACCGAATTCTTCGCCTAAAGCTGCTCTTACTGATGGAGCAGATGCTACTACAACGTACTTGTTAGGGTCTGCTAACGCTTCCTTAACGTTGTCAATTTCTTCTTTTTCGTGTAATGCGCCTGTTGGACAAACGTTAATACATTGACCACATGCTACGCATGGAACGTCTGCTAAATTATTTTCAAATTCACAAGCGATATGAGTTGCGAAACCTCTGTCATTAGCACCGATAACACCTACTGTTTGAAGTTTGTTACATACTGCAACACATCTTCTACATAATATACACTTTGTGTTATCTCTTACTAAATAGTCAGTTGAGTCGTCCTTTTCAAACTTGCTTACTGAACCTTGGTATGCTTTTGTATCGCAACCGTATTCTTTTGATAATTCTTGTAATTCACAGTTTAAGTTTCTATCACAAGATAAGCAGTCTTTTCTGTGGTTTGAAAGAATTAATTCTAACGTTGCCTTTCTTGACTTGAATACCTTTTCAGAATTTGTGATTACTTCCATTCCTTCTGCTACTGGATATACACACGCTGCAGCCATACTTCTTGCGCCTTTAACTTCTACAACGCAGATACGACAAGCACCGATTTCGTTTATATCTTTCATATAACAAAGGGTAGGAATCTTAATACCTGCAACTTTTGCTGCTTCAAGAATAGTTGTTCCTTCAGGAACGCTTACGCTAATACCGTTTATTTTTAAATTAACCATTACTGTTTCCTCCCAATATTAACCCTTTGAAATAGCGTTAAATTTACACTTTTCAATACAAGCACCACACTTAACACAAGCATCTGTGATTGTGTATGATGGTAATTTGTGTCCTGGTGCAACGTAATCTGTCTTAACGATTGCGCTTGCTGGACATTGTTTAGCACACATGCCACAACCAATACACTTTTCTTTATCAATACTGAATTTTAATAAATCTTTACATACGCCTGCAGGACATCTCTTTTCCTTAACGTGTGCTTCGTATTCATCTCTAAAGTATCTTAAAGTTGAAAGTACTGGGTTTGGAGCAGTTTGTCCTAAACCACAAAGTGCGTTTTCTTTGATGTAGTAACAAAGTTCTTCCATCTTGTCAAGGTCTTCCATTGTTGCTTGACCTTTTGTAATCTTATCTAAGTATTCTAATAATCTCTTTGTACCGATACGGCATGGAGTACACTTACCACAAGATTCGTCAACTGTGAATTCTAAGAAGAACTTAGCGATATCTACCATACAGTTGTCTTCGTCCATTACGATAAGTCCACCAGAACCCATCATTGAACCGATTGACATTAAAGTATCGTAGTCAATTGGAGTATCAATTAATGATGCAGGGATACAACCACCAGAAGGTCCACCAGTTTGCGCTGCTTTGAACTTCTTACCGTTTGGAATACCTCCACCGATTTCATATACAACTTCTTTTAAAGTAGTACCCATTGGGATTTCTACAAGACCTGTGTTAACGATTTTACCACCTAGAGCGAATACCTTTGTACCCTTACTCTTTTCAGTTCCCATTTGAGTAAACCAGTCAGCACCCTTTAAGATGATTTGTGAAATGTTTGCGTAAGTTTCTACGTTGTTAAGTAGAGTTGGCTTACCAAATAAACCTTTAACTGCTGGGAATGGAGGTCTTGGTCTTGGTTCACCTCTATGACCTTCAATACTTGTCATAAGTGCAGTTTCTTCACCACAAACGAATGCACCTGCACCAAGACGGATGTCTAGGTCAAAACAGAAGTCTGTACCTAAAATATTTTTACCAAGTAGTCCGTATTCACGTGCTTGGTCAATTGCAATTTGTAATCTGCTAACAGCGATTGGATATTCTGCTCTAATATATACGTAACCTTGAGTTGCGCCTACTGCATAACCTGCGATAGTCATTGCTTCAACTACTGCGTGTGGGTCACCTTCTAGAACTGATCTGTCCATGAATGCACCTGGGTCACCTTCGTCGGCATTACAACATACGTATTTTTGGTCGCCCTTTGCGTCCTTAGTGAATTGCCATTTTAAACCGGTTGAGAAACCACCGCCACCACGGCCTCTTAATCCTGACTTTTTGATTTCATCAATAACTTCTTGTGGAGTCATTTCTGTTAAAGCCTTGATTAATGCTTGGTAACCGTCGTATGCAATGTATTCATCAATGTTTTCTGGATTGATTACACCACAGTTTCTTAAAGCAACTCTTGTTTGTCTTTTATAGAATACTGTGTCAGATAAAGCCTTAACTGCTTTAATTTCTTCTGGTTCTTTGTGTAATAATCTTTCAACGATTCTACCTTTACCGATATGTTCTGATACGATTTCTTTTACGTCTTCTACTTGAACTTGGCTATAGAAAGCACCTTCTGGATATACGATTACAACTGGACCTTTTGCACATAAACCAAAACAACCAGTTTGGATTACTTGTATATCGTTTTCAAAACCTTGTGCTTTTGCTTGCGCTGCAAATTCTGTTAGGATTTCGCCACTGTGATTTGAGTGACAACCTGTACCACCACAAACTAAAATATGATTCTTAAACATTTATTTTCACTCCTAATTAATCTTCGTCTTTGATAAGATAGTCTTTGCAAACGTTACCATTTACGATGTGATTTACAATGATATCCATTGCTTTTTCACTATTTACGTGAACGTAAGTTACTTTTTCTTGGTTTGGAACGAATACTTCAACGATAGGTTCTAATTTACACATACCTAAGCATCCAGTTCTTGTAACTTTTACGTTAGTAAGTTTACGTTTTGCAACTTCGTCAATCAATGTGTTGAAAACAGGTCTTGCACCAGCTGAAATACCACAAGTAGCCATACCTACAACTACTCTGATTTCATTGGTTTCATCGCTGTCTCTCAAAATGATTTCAGACTGCATCTTGTCTCTAATTGCCTTAATGTCAGCTATACTTTTCATAATGAAAACCCTCCAATACTTAACTTTATATTTTCTTTTATTAAATCCTTAATAAATATAAGAACGTCCGGCGTATCTATTGGTATAGTGTCGCCTAACTCTTCTTTTACTTCTTTGGTGGAAAGAACGAACGGTTCTTCCCCTTCTAACTCATACCTAAAAGTTAGTTCTGCACCTTTTAGGTCGGCTATTAACGATACTATCGTTTCTGCTATATCTCCTAAAGGCGGTCTATCTATGTGATTTGTCTTAAATGATGCCGTTAGCGTTGTGCCAACCCACTTTGTTGATTGAATATCAAAACTTCCTTCGCAAAGTTCTGCTTGCATCTTTATAAGTGGTATGCCCATTCCAACCTTTCTTGTAGTTCTACTGGTTGTGAAAGGGTCGGTTACTCTTTTTAAAAATTCTTCGTCCATTCCTACGCCGTTATCTATTACCGATATGGTTAAAAAGTTTGCGTCGGCTTTTACCACTATTTCTATTTCCGTGGCTTCGGCTTTGAAAGAATTTTCTGCTATATCTAAAATATTCAAGGAAAGTTCTCTCATTTTTGACCCCTTTTATAACCCCTTAAATAAGAAATTAACGCTTTTGCTGAATTTTCAGGAAGTTCTATTACGCTTTTTCCTATTCGGTCGGTCGTGTGTGCGTCCGAATCAACTAATATATAATAATCTTGGTATTTATCGTACCACTCACCCGTTGCTCTTGTTGAAAGTTCAATTACGTGGAATTCTTCCGTTATAGCACCTAATATTTGTAGCATACTGTTTGCATCTCTATCAATATGTGCAGGGATTGCTATTCCGTTATGCTCTTTTACTAAGTTATAAACTTTGTGTGAAGGAATTTCAGCATTTGTTAAAAGTAGCCTTTCTTCTTCACCTATAACGTTGTCGTCTTCGTCATAAAAATATTGATTACCGTAAATTTCCGGTCTATTTTTTATGTTCAAAAACTCAATTTTATCGTAACACGCTTTCAAATCTTCAAAACTTTCAAATAAACATAATATATGTATTTCTTCGGCAGTTTGAAGTTCAAACGCAGGGATTACCGTTACTCCGTAAAACTCACCTGCTTTTAAGGCAACTTCTACGTTTCCTATGGCGTTATGGTCGGCTATTGCAACCATATCTAAACCGTTTAGTTTTGCCAAACCTACAATATCAACCGGTGTCATATCCTTTTCTGCACAAGGGGATAACCCGCTATGGATATGAAAGTCGTACTTAAGTTTCATCTAAATACCTTTTGATTGCGTTAAATACGTCGTATTCCGTTTTTATAAGGTTAATTTCTTGTTGTTTGGCCTTTTCTATTATACTTTCATCAACCGTTGCGCCTTCGCAAACGACTACTACTGCTACGTCGGTTAAGGTTGCTACTGCTAAAATGTTTACGTTGGTCATAATGGTAAACCACGCTGAATCTTCAGGCGCTCTACCCATTACGAAACTTAGTAAGTCACCTGCATAGCCAGTTGCAACTTCTTTTTCTCCGTTAGCAATATTAAGTTTGTTTGCATTTAATAATTCTGCTAGTTGATTTACAGTCATATTTTACCTATCAAGCATTAAACATTTTGAGTCTTTAGGAATTTTTCCGTTTACTATATCTTCACAAAAAGCCCTACAACTTGGAGCACCACATAAACCACAATCGCTTTGTGGTAAAGTGCTGTAAAGATTTTGTATTTCTAACATTTTGTTAAATACTTGTTGTCTATCTTCTACCGGTTTTGATTTTGACGTATAGTCTGGCTCTTCTTCCCACTTATAATAGTCAAAAGATTTGCCTACGTCTGTAAGAGTGTTTGCAGTTTGTGGGAATTTGCTACGAAGTCCCCTTAATCTTGCCCTTGCTACAAAAGGATTTTCTACGTTTAGTACACCACCTACACAACCACTTATACAAGCGTTTAATTCAATAAAATCAACGTCGCTAAGTGAACCGTCTTCAATAGAGTTTAGTATGTCTATTACGTTTTCAATTCCGTCTGCTGCAAGATATTTAGGTCTTCCTGCACCGATTGCTTCACCACTTGATGCAGCCCAGTTTAGGCCAAGCACACCCATTTTTGATAGTTTTTCCGGTTCTTCTATCTTTTTCATTTCAGGAAGGAGTTTCATATATACTTCAGATATTGCAAGCACACCGTCAACTAACGGTTTTTTAACCCCTATTCCCGCTTTTAATGCAAAAACTTTTGCTGGACACGGCGAAATGAAAAATACGCCGATATCTTCTTCCGGTATGCCCTTTTCTATTGCGCCTTCTCTTGCAAGTTTTGCCGCAACGTCAACCGGTGCTAAAAGTTTTAACAAATTGTCTTTTAAGTTTTTGTACTTTGCGTATACAAGTTCAAGAACTGCAGGACAAGCCGTGCTTATTACCGGTTTTTTGATAACTTCTTTATTAAGTAGTACTTGAGTTGCGTGTGAACAAAGTTCTGCGCCTCTGCCTACTTCAAAAACTTCATCAAAGCCTAACCTTTTTAAACCTGTTAATACGTAATTTACGTCTTTTAAGTTGTTAAATTGACCGTAAAGTGATGGCGCTGGTAAAGCAATTTTATACTTGAAGTCGTTTATTACTTCAAACTTATCATAACTTGCGATTTTTGCTTGGTGCGGACAAAGTCTAACACATTCGCCACAGCCAATGCACTTATCGTAAATTACACTTGCTTTTCCGTTCCTTACACGGATTGCTTGAGTTGGACACCTTTTCATACAAGTGACGCAACCTTTACAACGTTCGCTGTTAAGCATTACCGTGTGTAAACTTTTTAGTCTATCCATAACTTTACCTTATTTTACTTTTCTAATGTAAATTGGTTATAAGGGTTACGGTCGTGCCCTTACCAACCTCACTTTCTACTATGCATTCGTCCGAATGCTTTTTCATGTTGGGAAGACCCATTCCGGCACCGAAGCCTAACTGTCTTATATCGTCAGACGCCGTTGAATAACCCGGTTTCATTGCTAAGTTGATATCGGCAATTCCTTTGCCTGTGTCAATTAACTTTACAACTACTTTGTCAACGTATATGTCGACAAGTGCCTTTCCACCATTTGCGTGTATTACCATGTTAATTTCGCCTTCATACATAGCAATCGCTACACGCTTGACATCGTCCGGATTGATGCCCATTTCTTTTAAACACGCTTTAACTTTTGCAGTCGCCGTACCTGCTGATACGAAGTTGCGTCCGTCAACGTCAAATTCTAAATGTATTTTTTCCATTTAGTTTCCTGAAATAAGCCCTTCTTTATATAATATTCCACAAGCAGAAAACATTCTATGTGGCGTACGTACCATTACTATGTCTTTTGCTTTTGCAAGTTCAATAGTTTCTTCATCAGGCATCTTGTTCCTAACGAAAACGATACATAATACGTCTATCATTTCTGCCGTACGTACAACTTGTGGATTACATAGACCAGTAATTAATACTGCTTGGTCTTTTGTATATGCCAACACGTCGCTCATCATATCCGAACCACATGCTGAAATTACTTCTCTATCCGCTAAGTCTTCTCTGCAAATGATTGAGCCGTGTAACACTTCTGCAATCTCTCTTATTCTCATAAGTTGCTCCTTAATTTAAGCCCGTCGCTTAGTTGTATTTTGATAAAATTCCTTCTACGTCTGCTGGTACTACTTTACCATAAACGTCATCGTTAACAGTTAATACTGGTGCTAAACCACAGCAACCGATACATCTTGTTGCGTCTAATGAGAACTTTCCGTCAGGTGTAATTCCACCAGTTGGGATATTTAATTGCTTTTCAATTTCTGCAATTACGTCACCAGCGCCTTTTACGTAACAAGCTGTTCCTAAACATACTGCAACTTTATATTTTCCCTTTGGTACTAAAGAGAATTGTGAATAAAACGTTGCTACACCGTACACTTCTGATAGTGGTACGCCAATTTCTTCTGCAACGATAATTTGTACTTCACGTGGAAGATATTCGTAAATTCCTTGTGCTATTTGTAATGCAGGCATTAATGCACCTTTTTGGCCTTTTAATTCTTGTAATTTTTCTCTTAAAAGTTTTTCTTGTTCAGGTGTGCCTTTGAATGGTAATGTCGTTTGCTTAGCCATCTTAACCTCCGCTATTTATAAAAATTTTTTATTTTTCTTGACTATTACGGAATACAATAATCCGTTCTAAATTATTTTATCACAATAAAGTTTTAATTGCAAGGGTTTTTCTTCTTTTTAAACCCCTTTTTTTACAAAAAAAAGAACTTGCTTTTTTATGGCAAGTTCTAATAATTAAAACACTTTATTTTTGTTTGTTTTCACCCTTTTTTAACATCTCTTCAAGTTCGCTCATAAATGCTGAAATGTCCTTAAACGAACGGTAAACTGATGCAAACCTTACGTAGGCTACTTCATCAATTTCTTTTAACCCTTCCATTACCATTTCACCAATTTCTTTACTAGTGATTTCTTGGTCTAAAGAGTTGTATATTCTTTTTTGAATATCATCAACTAATTTGTCAATCTTAAACATAGGTACAGGGCGCTTTTCACACGCTCTTATGATACCACTTTTGATTTTTGACGCATCAAAAGCCTGTCTATTACCACTTGCTTTTACAACTAAAACAGGCGTTGTTTCAATAGTTTCGTAAGTGGTGAAACGTTTGCCACAATTTATACACTCACGTCTTCTTCTAATCATTGTGCCTTCTTCAGTTAATCTTGAATCAATAACCTTGCTGTCTAAATGACCACAATACATACACTTCATAGTTAGTATCCCCTTCGTTTATAGGTATATTTTAACATTTTTTATTCGTTTTGTCTATATTTTTTTGAAATTTGCACAAATTAATTTACAAATGGGACTTTTAATTTACGTTTTAGCAATAGTTTATTTTTTAGCAATAAATTTTTACGGCGTTTTTATGCTTGTTTTACAAAAAAAGCAAATAGATAAAGATGAAAAGGTTGATATTAAAGACGGTAAAATTTTGCTATCTGGTCTTCTTGGCGGTGCGCTTGGAATTTTTATTTCTATGTTCATTTTAAAACACCATTTAAGAGACCTTTATATGATGGTTGTTATGCCACTTTTTGCCACCCTTTCTATCTTTTTACTCTATATGCTTTTTAGTGGTGGGTTTGGCGTTGTAATATAAAAAAAGGAACTGATTTTTCAGTTCCTTTTAGTTATGCTGTTTTTTTGATTATTTTTGGTTCTTTTTTGTCTTTAACCACTTCTTCATCAATAATAACCTTTTCAATATCGTCGCTACCAGGTAGGTCGTACATTGTGTCTATCATAAGATTTTCAAATATTGTACGAAGTCCTCTTGCACCCGTTTTTAGTTCTATTGCACGTTTTGCAACTGCTTCAACTGCACCGTCGGTTATTTCAAGTTCTACGTTGTCAAAACCGATTAGTTTTTTGTATTGCTTTACAAGTGCGTTCTTTGGCTCTGTCATAATTTTAACAAGCGCATTTTCATCTAACGGATTTAGACTTACCGTTATTGGAATTCTACCAACGAATTCTGGTATTAAACCGTATTTAATAAGGTCTTCTGGTTGAACTTCGTGCAGGAATTTGCCCTTGTTGTCCCCTGTTTTTGCAGACACGTTGCCACCAAAACCTAATGATGAATTTTCCTTTCTTTTACCGATGATATCGTCAAGCCCAACAAATGCGCCACCACATATAAATAGTATGTTAGTGGTGTCAATTTTTATATTTTCTTGATGTGGGTGTTTTCTACCACCTTGTGGTGGTACTGAGGCAACCGTACTTTCAATTATTTTTAATAATGCTTGTTGTACGCCTTCGCCTGAAACATCACGGGTTATTGAAACGTTTTCACTCTTTCTTGCAATTTTGTCTATTTCATCAATATACACTATGCCCATTTGAGCCTTTTCTATATCATAGTCGGCTGCTTGGATAAGTTTTAACAAAATATTTTCAACGTCTTCGCCTACGTAACCGGCTTCGGTTAAAGTGGTTGCATCACAAGATGCAAACGGTACGTCTAAAATTCTTGCTAAAGTTTTTGCAAGTAAAGTTTTGCCACTACCAGTTGGACCTAAAACTAAAATGTTGCTTTTGTCTATTTCAACTTCATCATCTTTTTTGATGCTGGTTATTCTTTTATAGTGGTTATATACGGCAACGGAAAGCGTCTTTTTTGCTTCGTCTTGTCCTATAACGTAATCGTCAAGTTTTGCCTTGATTTCTTGTGGTTTTAATAAAGAAAATTTCTTGCTTAGTTTTACGCTATTTTCCTTTAAAATTTCTTGACAAATTTCTATACATTCATCACAAATGTATGAGCCACTTGGACCTGCTATAAGATTTTTAACTTCGCTCTTTTCCCTACCGCAAAATGAACAAACTTCTTCGTTTTCTTTCATTAAAGTCTCCGTTTAATTATGGTCTTTGATAAAAAATTTCATCAATTAAGCCGTATTCTCTTGCTTCTTCGGCTGATAGATAATTGTCCCTATCAGTATCCTTTTCAACTTGTTCGTAAGGCTTACCACTATTTTGTGATAAAATAGTGTTTAGGCGCTTTTTAGTTCTCATAATATGGTCGGCTTGGATTTTAATATCACTTGCTTGACCTTGTGCGCCACCTAACGGTTGGTGAATCATAATTTCGCTGTTTGGAAGAGCGTATCTTTTGCCTTTTGTTCCGCTTGAAAGAAGAAATGCACCCATACTTGCTGCTAAACCTATACAAATGGTCGTTACGTCACATTTGATATAGTTTATCGTATCGTATATTGCTAAACCGGCAGTTACACTTCCACCTGGGCTGTTAATATATAAACAAATATCTTTATTTGGGTCTTTGCCTTCTGAGTAGATAAGTTGCGCAACTACTGCGTCTGCTACTTGGTCGTTAATTTCACCCGTTAAAAAGATAATTCTGTCTTCTAACAGTCTTGAGTATATGTCATAACTTCTTTCGCCTTTACTCGTTTGTTCTACAACGTAAGGTACTACGGTATTTCTTTCTATCATTTTTCACCTAAACTATTTTATTTCGTTTTCCTTCTTTAAGAAGTCAAATAATTTTTTAATAATAATATCGTTCTTGATGTATTCTACTTGCTTTGTATCCATCTTTTCACTAACGTCAATTGGCTTTTTGCCTTGCTTTTCAGCCATTTCGTTAATTCTATTTTGAATTTCTTCTTCACTAGCATCAATCTTTTCAGCATCTAAAATTGCACCGATTACGAATTGTGATTTAAGCATTTCTCTTGCTTGACCTTCAAAATTCTTTCTGTAATCAGTCATTGTGATGTTCATATATTTTAAGTAGTCTTCAAGTTTTAAGCCTTGGTACATCATTCTGTATTCCATATCTTGTACCATGCTGTCAATTTGGTCTTCAACTACGCTATCGTTTAATTCAACTTGGCTGTCGTCAGCGATAAACTTAATCATTTTGTTTTCAAGTTCTCTTTCTGCTCTGTCAGCGTTCATCTTTTCTAAACGTTCTTTAGTTTCTGCTTTGTAGGCTTCTAAACTTTCAGCACCGGCTGCTTCCTTAATAAATTCATCGTTAACTTCAGGAAGTTCAGTCTTCTTGATTTCGTGTAGTTTAACGTGGAATACTGCATCTTTACCCTTTAAGTTTTCTGCATGGTATTCTTCAGGGAATTTAACCAAAATATCTCTTTCTTCACCGATAGCCATACCAACTACTTGGTCTTCAAAACCTGGAATAAATTGTCCGCTACCTAAAGTTAAAGGTTGCTTTTCCGCCGTGCCACCGTCAAACTTAACGCCGTCAACTGAACCAGAGTAGTCAATGATTACGTTGTCGCCGTTTTCACATGCTCTATCAGTTACGTCAATTAGTCTTGAATTTCTTTCCCTAAGTCTCTTAATTTCTTCTTCAATATCCTTGTCTTCTACATTATACTCAACTTTATCAAACTTTATACCTTTGTATGCGCCAAGTTTTACTTCAGGCTTTACTGGTACTGTTACTAATAAAGTGATACCCTTTTCAGTAATCTTTTCAATTTCTAAATTAGGTCTTGCAATAACTTCAATAGATGGTTCTTTGTCTAATACTTCGCCATAATATTTAGGAAAACTGTCGTTAATAGCATCTTCAAAGAAAATTCCTACGCCATAAGCGTTTTCTAAAACTTTCATAGGAACTTTACCCTTTCTAAATCCTTGCATTGAATATTGACCCTTAGTTTTGTTGTATGCATTTTCTCTTGCTTGTTGCCATTCCTTTGCGTCTAAGGTAATGTGAATCTTTACTGAATTCTTTTCAGCCTTTTCAAATTTATATTTCATAATACTCTCCTATTATTTATTCTTTTGATTCTTAAATATTTTACCACAGTTTTAAAAAAAAGCAAATAGTTTTAATTACTTTTTATAAATTCTTCGTGATTACTTGGATTTACTATAAGAGTTTCGTTAGTTTGGTAGATAAAAAAGCCTAATTTTGACTTTGGTGGCTTTTTTACGTTCTTTTTTAAGGTGAAGTCTACTTCAATTTTGTCGCCGTACCTACCCTTTGAATAGTAGGCGCAAATTTCTGCACCTATTTTTAAAACTTCATCACTAACCGGTCTTCCTTCGTTTTCTATTATAACGTGCGCTGAAGGATAATTTTTGGTGTGTAACCATAAATCTTTTGGCTTTGCTTTTATGGTTAGTTCTTCGTTTGAAACGTTGTTTTTGCCTACCTTAATTTTTACGCCGTTTACTTCGTAAAGCCTATAATTTATTTCCGGTTTTTTGCTCTTTTTTGGTTGCGTGTTTGCCCTAATTATTCCTGAAATAAGTAGTTCGCTTTCAACGTGAGTTAGGTCTTCTTTAGTTAAGGCTAAATTAAGTTCGTCTTCAACGCTATCAAGATAGTTTAGTTCAAGCAAAATTTCTTCCTTTTGCGGTAAAATCATCGCTAAAGTTCTTTTTTGTTTGTTGTATTTTTTGAAGTAGTTTTGTGAGTTTTTTGATACGGATAACCCCTTTTCTAAGGCGATTTTTATTTTCGTGCCATCGTAGTAGTTATCTAAAATTACAAACTCTTCCGTCCCTTTAATTTTGTATGCGTTTGATAAAAGAAGTTCACCTTTAATTCTGTTTATTTCCATATCACTTGCATCTCTTTCTTTGCCGTCAATTATGGCTAAACGCTTTTTAAGTTTTTTTCTATTTGCGTTGATGCTTGATAGAAGTTTATTCTTCTTTTCTGCTATGCTTTTTTTGTTTTCTTTTTCTAAATAAAACTTGTCTTCTGCTTCAAAAATATTGTCAAAAAAAGTTCTATCGCCAAAGATACTTTTATAGTCTAAAACAAAAAAGTCTAAGTCTTTTTCCATAGCAGTTATTATGCAAGGATTAACCTTTGCGTTTAATAGAAAATCTATTAAAAAACTTGCAAATTCTTGCTTATTTTTTATTTCTTGCACCTCTTTTTTGTTGAAAAATCTGGTTACTATTTCAAGTGCCGTTTCCCTTGAAATACCCATTATTCCGTTGAAGATATAACTTGTTAAGTCCGTGCCGTTAAAGGCGTTTATAAATTCAAAGACTTTTTCCTTTTCATAAGGGGAAATTTTTTCTTGTTTTGGTGGCATTTTATAGTCTAAGCCGGTTAGAATTGGTCTAACTGACATTTCTTCTAAAGAAGCAGTTTTTATTGACCCTAAAATTTTGCCGTTAAATAGTAGCATTATATTGCTGTACTTACCCATAATTTCGGCAATTAACACCTTTTCTTCTTCTTCAAAAAAGTCGTTTTTATTTATAAAAGTAAACTTTATTATTCTTTCAAACTCTAATTGTTCAACCCTTTCAAGCGTTGCGCCCGTTAGGTGTTTTCTAAGTAGCATACAAAAATTGAACGGTACTATTGGGTTTTCACTTTCCCCTTTGGTTATTACCGTTCTTGCCGTGTTTGCGCTTGCTGAAATTAGTAGTTTGTAAACCTTGCCTTTATATATTGTTATTACCGTTTCATCTTTAGTTGGCTGGGTTATTTTGTTTACCTTTCCACTAGCTAAAGTGCTATTAAGTTCTTCTGCTACGTATTTTAGCGTAAATGCGTCTTGTGGCATAAAACTCCTTAAAGTTCAAAAGTTTTGTTATCTAAATAATAAAGTGGGCTTTCGCTTTCAAAATGAAGCGTTAGTCTACTTGCAGTTAGTTCTTGCTTGGTCTTTTTTAAGATTTTGTTTATTTCGCCTTTGCCGTACTTTCCGTCCCCTATTACAAAGTGACCGATATGCGCAAAATGTGCCCTTATTTGGTGGGTTTTGCCCGTGTGAAGAAGTATTTCTACTTCAGTTATAGGGATATCCTTTTCAACCAGTTTTTTAAGCACTTTATATTCCGTTATAATTTTAACAGAGCCTTCTACCTTTTTATCAAAAATTGATACTAAACTGTCTTCTTTGTTCTTTTTTAGGTATGCCGTTAAAACTTCTTTATCCTTTTTTAAGTGACCGTAAAGGGTGGCGTTATAATACTTTTCAAAAGTTCTATTTTTAAAGCCTTTTAAAAGTTCTTGATTTGCCATTTCGTTTTTAGCAAAAATCATTATTCCAGAAGTGTTCCTATCTAGTCTGTGGATAAAAAACGCCTTGTCTTTTAGGCTTTCAAAAACCGTTTCAGATAGTATGCCTTTTGGCTTAGTTATAACCAAAATATCTTGGTTTTCAAATATAATATCGTATAGTTTTTTTTGTAAAAGTTCTTTATAGTAAACTTCTACCTTGTCGCCTATTTTTAGTTCTAAATTGGTTGAAGTTCTTTTGCCGTTTACCTTTATATCTTTATTTTTTAGAATTTTTTGTACGGAAAAATAGCCTATACCTAATTTTTCTTCTAGTAGGCTAGTTATACTTTTACTTTCTTCTACAAAAAACTCTTTTAACATAATTTACCTTTTTTGACAAAAAAGGCTTTAAGCAAACTTTGCTTAAAGCCTTTGTGATTTTTAGTCTTGCTTTTCTTTAGGTTTTACGAATAAAACAACTACTAGGCCTATTAGTGAAAGTGTACCAATCGTTAAGAAAATGAAAGATTCAACGTTGTTTTCTATCCAAACGATTGCGCCTGTGTTTACCTTTTGAACTGCGTCTTGTACAAGAACAACAGTTTCACCACTTGCCGTTCTACTTGAGTAAGTAGTTGCGATATCACAAGTGATTTTGTATTCACCCTTCATTGTTGGTATAAAGGTTAACTTGCCGTTGTATGAAATTGCTTCTAAATCTTCTTTACCGTCAATACCGATTGCGCTTAATACTGTATAGTCGTAATCTTCAGTAACGGTTTTGATTGCAGGAATTTCTACCCAGTCTTTTGATTCACTTTCTCTATAGTATAGTTTGTAAACACTACTATAGTCTGCACCGGTAATGTCAAAATCTTTTGCAGTATATTTAACTTCTAAATAACCGTTTTCTTGTGCTGAGCCTGTAACAGTCATTGGTGCGTCGTCTTCAATTGTGAAAGTAAATACGTAGTCGCCATATTCACTTGCTAAACCAACGTAGTTGCCCTTGTCGTCTTCAACTATAAAGTCTTCTTTTTCCATTTCGTTGCCTTCTAAGTCAACAAATGCAACGAAGAATTTATAAGTACCTGCTTCCCTAATAGGAATTTCCATTGAAGAAGTTTGTGATGAAGTTGATGGAGTGTAGTAGTATACTACTTGTTTTAAGTCTTCATAACCTGTGTAATCATCATAAACCATACTCTTCATAGTAGGGATTTTTAAAGTTTGAGTTGCACCTATTTGAATGTGGTATTCGCCACCTTCTTGCATAGTTGCTTCTTCTAATTGTTCTTTAAATTGTGCTATTGCTTTTGCGTTTTTGTTGTAAATTGGTGCAGTTACGTCTAAACCGTCACCCTTTAATAAGCCTTGAACTGTAAATTCTTTGTAAAGATTTTCGCCTTGTTTTAAAGTGATTACTGCGT
Source organism: Clostridia bacterium (assembly GCA_017508485.1). GTDB lineage: Bacteria > Bacillota > Clostridia > Christensenellales > Borkfalkiaceae > SIG381. The sequence goes on from JAFVYV010000010.1 coordinate 77,301, forward strand.
TATTTTTAGTTAAAATTAAAGTTGCCGTGCCGTTTGATTGCTTAACGATAGATACGCCGTCTGCTTCTACTACTTTGATATCTTCCATTATATCTTCAGGAATTACGTTTAATGCCTTAAAGGTCATTGTTAAAGTAGTGTTTAAGTATTTTACGCATCTAATATTTCCGTTTTGGTCAAGTGAGAAAAATTCGTTAAGAACTACTATTGCTTTAGGTCTAACTGCTAATTCGCCGTTAGTAAGAGTAAAGTCTTGTAAGTAAGCGCTATCTGATGCTTTTTGAGTTATTTGGTCAATAGCAAAAGTAGTTTCGCCACTTACTTTAATATCAAAACCTAAAGTTGCTACAGTCGTTTCTTGCTTTTCTACTTTGTAGTCGTCGTTAGCGTTTGCAAAAGGCGTGCCGTTTACCGTAGGAATAATAAAACCGTCAACTACTTTTACTGCTAATTCAACATCTCTACTACTTAAAGTAAGATTACCTTCACCGTTAAAGGTTGCGCTTAAAACACCACCTTCTAACTTTAGTTCTAAAACGTTAGTAACTTTATCTTCATAAAAACCTTTGGTAGTTAAGTTTACTTTTAGACTTTCCATTTCGTCAGTAAAGTTAAATACTACCATAAAGTCGTCTATAACGATATCTCCAAAATATTCTAAATTTACGTCTTTATCAATTTTTGTAGCAAGGACTCCGTTTGAAATTACAGAATCTTTTTTAATTCTTTTGTCCCCTTCTACTGCTACGATATAATCTTCCGTTGTAACTTCTTCCGTTGCTTTTACCATATTTACGTTAACGGCAAAGGCCATCGTAAACACTAAAGTTATAGCCACGAATATTAAAATAAGTTTGTTTTTTAGTGTGTTAATCATTTATATAAACTCCTACAAATGTAAATAATTTTACAGTCTATAACATTTTACACAAAATTTTTGCCTTTGTCAATCTTCTTTATATATATTTGTTTATATTTTAAAGTTTTTCTTTAACCTTTTTAAGCAAATTTTCATAAAATACTATACTTTTACTTTTTGAACTTAAGGACGCACTTATGAATTTACTTTTTGTTGTTTTGGGGGCTTTTTTGGTCAGCATTGATTCTTTTATTTCGGGCTTTTCACTTTCTAATAGTTGTAAAAATAAAAAACAGTTGGTTTTTGGGGTAGCAACAGTAGTTTTAGCACTTTGCTTTTTAACCAACTATTTAGGTGTTTTTTTACAAAACGTTTTAACGGAAAAAACGGCTTGTCTTGGTGGAATTATTTTAATTTTAATAGGAGTTTTTAACCTTCTTAATATAAAAAAAGAGATTAACTATAATAAACCTTTTTTGAAAATTCTTCTTGTCGGTTTTGCAGTTGGGCTTGACGGTGCTTTTTTTAACCTTTCGCTATCTATTATGGGTTTTTCGCATTTTTATTTGCCCTTTATTATCGCCTTTGTGCACGGATTTATGATTTATTTAAGCACCCTGCTTTATGAAACTAAAATTTTTAATTTTGTTAGAAAATTTTCTTTTATTGCCCCTTGTATTTTGATTGTGCTTGGCGTTTATAAACTGCTTTTGTTCTTTTTATAAACTGTATTTTGCCATAATTTTAAGTAGTTGTTGTAAACCTTCGTTTACCTTGGTTTTTACTATTCCTTTTATCTCCCCTTCCGTTGTTAAAAGGGTGTATTCTATCCTTTCAACTTCCTTTTTGTCGTAAAAAGATAGTTGCTCTTTTTTTAGTTTTTTAATTACGTTTAGTGCGTGGTCTAAGCATATTTCATCTTCAATAACCTGCTCTTTTATCTTTTCTTTAATTCCACCTAAAAAGTGGTCTTCTTCATCAAATAAAAGACTTTTTTCTTCCTTTATATTAGGCGCTTTGACTTCTGCCTTTTTATATTCTAAATTTATTAGGTCAATAAGTTCTTTTTCTTCCCTTTTTAATCCCTTACTTTCCCCTAAAAATTTTAGCACTAAATAAAAACAACTACTTAAAAACAAAACTAAAACAAAAAGGGTAATTTTGTCTAAAAATAGGACTAAAAAGCATAAGTTTAACGGAACTAAAAGGCGCAAAAACCATTTAGAAAAACTCTTTCTTTTTAAGGTTAAAACTAAAAAAAGTGTAAAAAGACCGACTAGTATTGCCGTTAAAATTAAAGAAATAATATCAAGATATTTTGTTAAAAATGCCTTTAATAAATTAAAAAAATCAAGAACGATACTCATAAAATTTCTCCTTCTTGATTTTTATAACTTTTTTTAGTAGGCGAAATAAAGAATTGTTTTTGTTTTTTTAACTTTTTTAGTCGATTTCTATTACTTCACCCTTTCTTAAACTTACTAAAGCCTTTTTAATTACCTTTTTGTTTAGCGCCTTTTCAACTGCAATTTGGTATAAATCTAGTTGCTTTTTGTAAGTTTTTATAAGTGCGTCTTTATCTTTATAAGAATACTTGTAGTCTAAAATTATTACTTCATCACCCTTTATGCAAAGTAGGTCAATTATACCTTGAAGTAGTATTTTATCTTCCGAATCAGTATCCGTTAACTCTTTAGCAGGTAGTTCTATTATGAAACCTTTTTCCGGATATTTTTTGTAATCTTTTATGTCCTTAAAAATATTGCTTTTTAGTAAATTTTCAAGCACAGTTATATCTAAAAGTTCACTTTCTTCTTTTGTGAAAACACCTTCAGTTAACATATTTTCAAGTTGAAAACTAACCCTTTCATCTTCTAAAAGGGCGTGTTCTAAAAAGCGATGCATAAGCGTTCCCTTTTCTTTAACGTCTTCTTCAAGGAAGATGGTTGGAATTTCATAATCTTCGTGAGATGAACTACTATCTAAACTCTTTGTAACGGAAGTTTTTAACGGAAGATTATCACCTTTATAGGTAAATAAAAGGTTCTTTTTGTAAATTTCTTTTAAGGTTTCATCAGCCTTGCCTATTACTATTTCTTCATTTTCTTCCGGCTTACTCTTAAAGATAGTTTCGGCAGTCGTTTCTTCCCCTTCTAGTCCATAAATAAAGTCATAATAAGATGACCCTAAACCTATAACCGGTTTTTGTTCCTTTTTTAAGGTTGCCGTTAGGTAAAGTTCGTTTTTAGCACGGGTTAGGGCTACGTAGAAAAGTTTAAGTTCTTCCTTTCTACTATTTAGCGTTATTTGGTTTTTAATAAACTTTGTTAAAATGGTTGAAGAAACGCTTCTATTTTCTAAGTCGTAACTTTTTACGGCTAAACCATACTCTCTATCAAATAACACCTTGTCCCTTAACTCTTGAACGTTAAAGGTTTTGTTTAAGTTTGGCAATACTACTACAGGGAATTCTAACCCTTTTGAACCGTGCATCGTCATTATTTTTACTGCGTTTTCGGCTGATTCTGAAAAGGCTGAACTTTCTTCTAAATTTTCTATTTTTTCAAGGAATTCCCTTACCGTTAAGGCTATGCCGTTTTTAACGGCTTCACCTAAAAAGATTTCTATATTTTTTACCTTGTCCTTTCCTAAAGGAGATGCTAAAAGGGTGAATTCAAAAGATTTATCTTCTATAACCTTTTCAAGCACCTTTTTTGCGCCGACAAAGTCTGCTAAAAACCTTATTTCTTCAAAATAGTCGTAAAAGTCTTTTAGCCTTTTGCCAAGGTCGTTGTCTTTATTTTTATATTCTAAAAAGGCTTCGTAAAAATATTTTTTATCTTTAAACTCTTTTCTTATTTCGTAAAGTTCATCATCTGTTAACTTCCATATCTTTTTTAAGGTAAATGCAAGTGGTACGTCTTGCTTTGCACAGTCAATAAACTTTAATAAATTTATTAAAACGTTGATTTCAGGGTAGTCTTCTATCTTTGCTTTTGCGTCAAATGAAACGGGTATTCCGTTTTCCATAAGCGCTTTTGATAGTTTTTGGAAAAAAGAACTTCTTGAACGGGCTAAAACGACTATGTCTTTATATTCAATAGGTCTTTCCCTTTTTTCTTTTACGTCGTAAAAAAGTTGTCCTAGTTTATTACGAATTATGCTAACTGCTAAGTTTACTTCTTCATCTTCTTCCGTTTTTATGGTTAAATTTTTTAAGATATCGTAAACTTCTGCCTTTTCGTTTTTCTTTTCCTTTGCTTTGTATGGAAGAAGGTATAGTTTTGCATCACCAAAATATTGAGTACCAGTTTCCTTATTTTGGTATAGTCCACCATAGTTAAGTTTTGCATCGCAATAGTCAACGCCATAGTCTTCTTTGGTCATTTTGTCTAAAAAGACTTTGTTTACCATATTTATTACGGCTGGTGTTGAACGGAAGTTGTCGTGCAATCCTATTACGTCCTTAGTTTTGCTAAACTTTTCCATCTTTTCTTGGAAAATTTTGTGGTTGCAACCCCTAAATGCGTAAATACTTTGCTTTACGTCGCCTACCATAAACAAATTGTTTGACGCAATTTTGTTTACTATGGCTTCTTGAATACCGTTTGTGTCTTGATACTCGTCAATAAAAATGTATTTGTATTTTTGTTGAACACTTTTTTGAATATCTTCGTTATTTAATATTTGTAAAGCAAAATGTTCTAGGTCGTTAAAGTCAAGTTTGTTTAACTTTTTCTTTTCTTCTTGATACCTATCCTTAAAAAGTTTAACAAGCCAAACAAGTTTTTCAGTAGTTACTAAAGCGTTGTCAAAGGCTTTTCTTTCTACTTCTTCATCTTCTAAAAGTGAAAATTTTTCCTTTACGAATTCTTGAAAACTACCCTTTAATGCTTTGAATTTTTCGTTTAGTGGTAGTTGATATTCGTTTAACCCTTTACTACTTGCAGAACCAAATTTTTCTTTAGAAAAAACGTAGTATTTAAACGGATTAGTAAAGGTTAGCATTTCATTGGTTTTTGTTAAAATATCGGTTAAAATTAGAATATGACTTTTAAAACTTTCACTATCTTCCTTTTCTAATTCTTCTTTTAATGAAACGAACTCTTTTTTGTATTCGGTTAAACTTTTTTTGTATTGCTCTAAAATTTTATCTTTAAAGTAGTTAAAACCCCTTTTTGTGTAGTTGAAAACGCTTTCATCTAAAAATGAGTTAAAGTCTTCTTCAGATGAAACTTGTTCAAAAATGGTTAAAATTGTTTCCCTAAAACTGTTGTCACGCCTTTTGCTACTTAAACAGTCGGTTAAGTATAAAAAGTCTTGGTTATTTTCTTCGTAAAGTTGGTAAAAAAGGTCTTCTATTACCTTATTTTTTAACTCTTGTGCTTCTTCCGTTTCAATAATTTCATAGTCAACGGATACCCCTACTTCGTAAAAGTAACGGCGAATAAGTTTTGAACAAAAAGAGTGCATTGTAGAAATATCTGCATTTGAAATTTCTACTAAACTTGACTTTAAGTTTTCCTTTCCGTCGTTTATTTTTTCAATAAGGGCTTCCCTTATTTTTTCTTTCATTTCGGTTGCTGCAAGTTCAGTAAACGTTACTGCCAAAATTTCATCAATTTTAGCCTTTTCTTCACTAACTAAACGAATTAGTCTATCTACCATTACCTTGGTTTTACCACTACCAGCAGAGGCTGAAACTAGAACGTTACCTTCATTAAACAAAACGGCTTGTTCTTGATGTTTTGTATAACCCATTATTCTTCCCCCTTTACTGCTTGGCAGATAGTTTCTTGACTGACTTCTGCATCTCTTTTGTTTAAATATTTGCCGTCAAAAGAACATAACCCCTTAAACTGACAATAATCACAGGCTTTTTCTGTTGGCGATGCTACTTTTACACCGTCAGTTATATTTTCAGCACCCTTTTTTGATATTAGCATAGCGTATTTTAAGTAGTCGTTAAAGGCTTCTTTATCAAGTAAAGATGCGTTGCTTCTTTCAATTTTTCCGTTTTTGTTAAAAGCAACCTTTATTTTGCTACTTTTTACACCATTTTCTAAAGTGTTGTCTATAATGGATAACACTTCTTCATCTTTTAGTGAACGACCTTCAAAAAACACCTTTTTATCCTCATCAAGGTTGACTAAATCATCGCTAAGTGGCAAATAATATACCCCTGCAGGATTTTTGCCCGTGCTTTTTATTAGCGCGTTCATATATAGGAAAAGTTGCACTTTTTTGCCCATATATAAGTCTTTGTTCTTGTCTTCTTGAGTGCCTGTTTTGTAGTCGATTATTCTTATAAAGTCTTCAGTTTCATCTACTCTGTCTATTTTACCCGTTACGAAAATATCGCCGTTTTTGGTGTTTAAAACTATGTTGTCTTTTTTACTAAAACCTTTTTCTACACCAGTTATTTTAAATGATGAAGTTTGAAGTTCTAAATATACTTCATAACACTCTCTTTTTGCTTCAATAACGGCTTTAGTTATAATTCTATTTGATATGCTATCTTCTAGAAAATGTGAGTAGTTTTCAAGTTCTTTGTTTGCAATTTCTTCTGCTAATTTATCACTATCTTGTTTGTTTTTTACTTTGTCAATTACCTTTGAATATTCTTCTAAAACTTTGTGGATAAAATTACCTATATCAAAGGCTTGAACTTCTCCTACTTCTCTTTCCTTTAGTAAAAGTAAATTCTTTAAAAATGAAGAATAAGGACAGTTAAAATAACTTTCTAAAAGGGTTGCGCTAACCTTTTGTTCGTTTAAGTTTACCTTATCTTTTAAGTAAATATCTTCCGTCTTATTTAGTTCTTCTACAAAAGTTTTTTCTACTTTATTCGTTAAATTTTCTTTATTGATTTCTTCAAGGGCGTGATAATAACTTGATGCTAAAGTTAAATCTTCGGTGTTACCTTCTTTTGCCGTTGCAGTAATTAGCGCAAAAGCCTTTTCACCTTGTTTTTTAGATAAAAATCTTGTTGAATTAACCTTTTCTTGAACTAAAATATCCCCTATTTTATCACTCTTTTTAGCGATTTTTAGTTCCTTTTTATCAAAAGAAAACATTTTTTGAATATGCGCTATTACTTCACTTTTCTTTTTTAACTTGCCACCTACTTGTGATGGATATGATAGGTATAAGTTTTTGCTAAAACCTACTAACCCTAACGCTAAATCTTCACGCAGTCTTGCGTTTACTATTTTTATGGTAGGTTCAACGAATAGGCTTATTTTATCAAGTTCTCTTAAGTCGTTGTCGCTTAAAAGTGATACGTCGTCTTTTACGGCAGGTAGTTCGTGCGTTAAGCCTAAAACGAATAGGTGGCTTGAAACCCCTAAGCCACATTGCTTTAAGTTTCCAACGAAAACTGCGTCGTTAAACTGTGGTATAATTGGAATTTCTTTTGCCTTTATACCACTAGTTAGTATTAAAGAAAATTCGGCAAACTTTATTCTTGTTCCCCTTAAAATCTTTAACACTTCATCTAAAATTTCTAAAACGCTAGATAAGGCCTTGTCGTTATACGAACTTTCTACTAATTGGTTATATTCTATTAGCCTTTCGCTTAACTCTTTTATCTTATTTTCTGCATCTATTTTTTGAAGTAGATTTTTTATTTCTTTTACGTAATTTTCTGCATAGTCTTCTTCCTTAATTTTTGAAAGACAGTCTATTATTTTTTTTCTAAATTCTTCAAACTCTTTTAATTTTTCGTTATTAAAGGTGAACTCTTTTTTGAATTGCGCCCTTTGAATATTGTATTTATATAAATAGTTTTCAAAATCGTCTAAAAAGTCTTTATCCGTGCAAAATAATGGATTTTTTGCAAAGTTCATTACTTCTTTTATGCTAAAAGCACCCCTTAAGTTCTTAAAATAAGACACTAAAAGAGAATAAATTGGGTGTTCTGAAAGGTTCTTTCTTACGTCTAAAAAGAAAGGTACTTCATACCTTTCAAAAATTTTTGAAAGATGGTCTTTGTATTGTTCGTTTTCAATTGCTATGGTAAAATCTTTATATCTATAACCTTCTTCAATTACCTTGCTTTTTATTATTTTTGCGCACCTTTCAAGTTCATCTATCATATTTTCCCCTTCGTAAATTGAAAGGGCAGTTGTGTTGGCTTTACTAAAGTCTTTTTTGTAAACTTTTGGATTGAAAATATTTTCAAGTATCTTCTTTCCTTCAATGCTGATAGGCGCAAAATCTTCAATTTCTACCTTGATTTTTTGGTCATATAGTATGCTTAAAAAGGCGTTTACCGTTTCGTTAGTGTATGCAAAGGTGTTTTCCCCTGATACTAAAATTGCCGTTACGCTTTTTGCCTTTTTTACTAAAACTTTAATTACTTCTTTTATTTGTTTTGTAAAACTGTTAAAACCTACTAAAAATACGTTCGTGTTAGATAAATCTTCCTTTTCCATTACGCTTGGAAGTTCGTTTAAGTAGTTGTTTTGGTCAATAAATCCACGCTCCGTTAGTAGCCTTTCATACTCAGCGTAAATATATGCAAGGTCGTTAACCTTATTAAATAAAGTGCCTTGTAAATTTTGTTTTGCTTCTTCTAAATCTTTTGGGGTAACCTTTGCGCTTTTTAACTGTGCAATAAGTTCAAACACGCTTGGTGCGTATTGATAACTTACACCCTTTTTAAATAGCGTTGTTCCTTCGCTTTTTTCTGCTATAATCTTTCTAAGTAGCATTATAGACCCTTCTTTATTTAGAAGGTTGTCTATTCTTTTACTTCTTTTTAAGTATTTGATAAAAGAAAAAACTTCCGTATTAAAAGTGCCACCTAATACGGATACTATTTGCCTTTCTGTTAAAAGGGTCATCTTTTCTTCAGTAAATACTAAATTCCTTTCTTCTAGGTCACGAGAATAGCCCTTTAACTCTTCTGCTATTTTATTAATTGCGTTAAAATAAGTGTTGGTTTTTATGAGTTTTGCTTTCATAAAATTTATTATATCACACTAAATACCCTTTTTCTATATAATTTTATAATTTAAATTTATTATTTTAATAAATATTGTTCACTTTTTTTTAATTTTGTGCTAAAATTGTTTTATCGTTTTATAAAAAACTTTTTAGAGGAATATAAATGAAAAAATTAATTACTATTTTTGCCCTTTTAATTTGCAGTTTATTGCTTTTTACAGGTTGTACAGCACCTACTCCTATAAGTTATTCTGCAAACTGGTTTAAAGACGGCAAATTTATTGGGTCAAAACAAACTTATACCTATACGGTAAAAAATATTGACGGCTTTAAACATAGTTCTTACGACTATTCTAAAGTTGATAACGACGTTGTTACGGTTAACTACGGCGTTGGCGAATATACTGTTATTTTAGAAACAGTTTATGATTTAGATGAAAATTATAAACCTTTTACTTCTTCATATGCGGGAAGTTTTAAGGGTTTTTATAAACTTACTACTTTCTTTAATATTGACGTAACTTTTGTGTATAAAAGTGGCTCTTATTCTTTTACCGACACGATTACTTCTACTTGTTGGTTTAATGAAGTTGATTATTACTTACAACCTATTTTCCACACAAAAAGTTATAACACAACTTCTTTAGATAAAAATTATAATATTGCTCATAGCGCATATACTTCTACTATTAACTATAATAACGGAAATGCTGAACTTACAATTCTAAACGATAGTTTAGTTGAAGCATACCCTAACGATAGTAAGTATTCTATTGTTAAAGCGACTGACGCTTTTCAAGAAGTTAGTTATAAAAACTTAGGCGTTATTGATAATGAAGAATTACTTTTTGCAGTTCGTTGTTTACCACTTGCAAAAGATTATGCAGTTAGCCTAAACGTTTTTGATACTACGCATAGAAAGGTTAAAGGTGTTGCAGTTAGAGTTTTAGCAGAAGAAAAGGTTAACACAGACCTATTTAAAGATAACAACTTTGTTGTTGGTGGCGAACCTATAATTAAAGAAGACGGTAGTATTGATACTTTTGTTACTTCTATCGTACTAAATGAAAAACTTGCAGGTTCACCTAAGTTCTGTTGGTATCAAAAGGCAAATAAAGGTCTTAGCGATAGAGCATTACTAGTTAAATTTGTTGATAAACTTCCTAACGGACTTGGCGCTTTAGAATACACTTTAACTAGCGTAAATTTAGAAGTGTAATAAAATGAAAATTAAATTAAAAAGCCGTGAAAATTCACGGCTTTTATTTTTTTAAATTTGTTTTTTAGGGGCTTAAATTTTTAAGGTTTTTAGGTATGCTTTTTGTTCTTTGGTTAACCTAAAACTATCTATCCCCTTTGATATTGACTTGTTTTGAATAAAAGGCTTTAACCTTTTTTCTTCTAAAATTTTTACTGCGTTTTGGTAGTCGTAGCAAAGCGCTACGCTATAAAACCAAGCGACTGCCATATTTACGTAATAATCTTCGCTATCAACACTATTTATTAGGTGGTAAATTTCTTCTCCTAAGCCTTCTTTATAATAGGTTAGTAGTAAAACTATTGCAAAGCGAATTGTGTAAGGGTGCTCACTTTGTAGCCAAATTTTTATCCTATCAAAAAACTCTTTTTTTAAGCCTTTTACCCTTTTTAAGTAAGATACTGTAAAGTCGCAAGTTGCCCAGTTGTCTATGTATGGTAAAAACCTTTCTATCTCGTTAAAAAGGTCTTTTTCATCTACAAACTGAAGTAGTCCACCGTGAATATTATTTTCTTCGTAATAAAAGTGGTTTTCTTTTAGAAATTCTTTTGCTTTTTTAGAATTTTTAAGGCTATTTATTATCTTTTTTATTTGTGGTATTCTTACCCCTATAACCCTTTTTTCATCAACGGTTGGCATTAGTTTTTGGTGGAAAAGTTTATAGGTTAAGTCTTGATTTTTATAAAGAATATCTACTACTTTACACATCTTTTTTTACCAAACTTTTTATGCCTGATACAAGTAGGTTAACGCACTTTTTATTGAAGAGTTTTGATAAAAGTATATATAAAATTACGCCAACCACAATTTGTATAATCATAACAAAATAGTACTCTATAGGTATAAATGAAATAAGCACTAAAAGTCCACCCATTATAAAAGAAATTAGTAGGCTTGGCATAAAGTCTATTAGTTGTTCGCTTATTTTATAACCGATATATTTTTTGTTTAGTATTAGGTTTATAATTAGGTTTATAAAAGATACTGCTAAAGATGAAAGGGCAATATAAATAACACCAAAAAAGCAGGAAATTATAAGGGCTGTTAAACTTATACATTTTTTTATGATATCTACCCACATAAAGGCTTTGCCATCTTCTACCTTTAACACCTGCCTTGTGATGGTGTGAATTGGTGAAAAAAGTGCCACGCTTAAGAATATGTATAAGTATGGTAGTGAGAAAAGCCACTTTTCCGTTAGCACTAGTTTTATAAATGATTCCCCTATAACGGCAAAACCTAAAACGCAAGGAAAAAGTGTAAAACTCATTAAAGAAAGTACCTTTCTTGCTTGTTCTTTAATTTTTTCTTTTGAGTTTGCCATTGAAAAGGTTGGAAAAAGTACCCCTGCAAGTCCACTATTTACGTTGGTTGCTAGTATTTTTGGATATTTTTTGCCTTGGTTATAGTATGATAGTTCTGCTAAAGAATATCTATTACCTATAATAAGTTCCCTTAACTTTTCATAGGCGGTGTCAATTACCCCTACTATGAAAAATTTGTATGATATTGAAAACAGTTCTTTTAGTCTTTTAAATGAAAATTTTAGTTTTGGTAGCCATTTAGAAAAGATGAATAAGAACACCATATCAATAAAAGCGTTGGTTAAAATTTGGCCAACTAAAGCCCATACGCCATACCCTTTTAGCGCCATAAACACACCGACAACGCCTGACAAAAGAGTGCCTATTAAACTTATAAAAAAGAATTTTTTAAATTGTAAATTCTTTGCTATTACGCTTTTTTGAACGCTACTTAGTGCTAAAATTGGTATTTTTAAGGCAAGTACCCTTATTACTAAAGTTAAAAGTTCTTGCTTTTCAGTATTGAAAAAACTTGCAAAAGTTCCCGCTAAAAAGAAAACGATAAAATAAAAAAATACCGAAAGGACTACTTCCGTGTAAAACACGGTAGAATAGTCAATATCGTCGGTATTTTGTTTTTTTATTAGGGCTTGTGAAAAGCCGTGATTAAAAAATATGCTAAAAAAGGCAACTAAAATTGAGCATATTACTACTATACCGTAGTCTTCAGGTAAAAGAATTCTTGCTAAAATGATAGAAACAACTATACTTATTAGTTCCGTTCCTATCTTTTCAAGAAAATTCCAAAATATTCCCTTACCCATTTTTTTGCTCAAATTTTCTGCCATTTTTGGTTAGTTTCTCCTATCAATAACGTAGGTAGGAACAAGTTCTTTTACTAAATCTTTCATCTTGTCCGTTTCTTTGTATGCTTCTAAAAGAAGTTCGTCTATGTTCATAAACAACTTTTCTTCATCAAGTTCAATTGGCTTACCTATGTGAATACGCTTGTTTGCAGTTTCTTTTAAGCCTTCTTCTGCCATTAAAAGTTCTTCATAAAGTTTTTCACCAGGTCTTAGACCCGTTACTTCTATCATAATGTCTTTATTTGGTTCGTAGCCTGAAAGTTTTATTAGATTTTCAGCCATATCGTAAATTCTAACTGGTTTACCCATATCTAAAATAAAGATTTCCCCACCTTTTGCGTATGCACCTGCTTGTAATACTAATGATACGGCTTCTGGTATGGTCATAAAAAATCTTGTAATATCTTTATGCGTTACAGTAACTGGTCCACCTTCTGCTATTTGTTTTTTGAATAGTGGAATAACTGAACCGTTTGAGCCTAAAACGTTACCAAATCTTACGGCAACGAATTCCGTATTGCTCTTTTTGTTCATTTGTTGGATTATCATTTCACAAATACGCTTTGTTGCACCCATTATGTTGGTTGGGTTTACAGCCTTATCCGTTGAAATCATAACAAATCTTTTAACGCCAAACTTGTCTGCCGCAGTTGCTACGTTTAGCGTTCCACCAACGTTGTTTTTAACTGCTTCGTTAGGGCTTGTTTCCATTAAAGGTACGTGCTTATGCGCTGCTGCGTGGAAAACTATGTTTGGTCTATATTTTTCAAAAATATCGTTTATTCTTTTTTGGTCACGAATACTTGCAATTAACACTTCTAAATTAAGCGTAGGACATCTTCTTTGTAGTTCTTGCGCTATTTCGTAAGTTGTGTTTTCATAAATATCTAAAATTATTAACTTTTTTGGGTTTCTTTTTGCTATTTGACGGCAAAGTTCACTACCTATTGAGCCACCGCCACCCGTTACCATTACAACTTGGTCTTCTATGTAAGTCATAATTTCTTTTAGGTTTACTTTAGTTTCTTCTCTACCTAAAAGGTCAACTACCGATACTTCACGAATAGCAGAAATCATCGTTTCCCCTTTAATAAGTTCGTGAATACTTGGTAGCGTTCTTACCTTAACACCCGTTTTTTGACAGGTTTTAATTAGTTCGCTTATCTTCTTCTTTTCTTCTGATGGAATTGCTATTATAATTTGGTCTGGTTTATAAATTGATACGAACTTTTCAACTTCCTTAGTCTTTCCTACGATTTTTACACCGTGAATATTTAAGCCTATCTTATTTTCGTTATCGTCTAAAATACATACTGGAATTAGGTTTATTTTTGATGAAGACTGAATTTCTTCTACAAGTTGGTTTCCTGCTTGACCTGCGCCTATAATGATTGCTCTTTGTTTTTTATTGTTTTTACCTTTACCAAAGAACAAGTGCCAAGCCCTTGGAATAAACCTTATAAGTAGTATTACTAGTAAACTTAAAATAGAATATGCAATTGCCCATATAACTGGAATACCGTTGATTATACCCGCTAAAATAACGACTATACTCATTACGGTAGCAACTACTATAGAGATTTTTACTGCGTCTTTAACCCCTAAATATTTTAAATAACTTGAGTACACGCCCGTTACTAAAAATAAGCCGACTAATAATACTATGGCAACTAGTAAAATCCATTTTAACTTTAGCATTGACTCTAACAAATGGTTAAAATCTACCCTTACTATTATGCAAGCAACACCTGCAAGAAGAATAAGAGTTATTATATCAAGCACCATTAGTCCTATCATCTTTAGAACGTTTAAACTTTTTGTTTTGTTCATATTAAAAACCTTCTCCTATATCATCTATCTTTTATTTTATCATAGGTTTAATCAATTTTCAATATCAAAAACTAATAAAACCCGCAAAATTTGCGGGTTTTAAGCGAAAATTAAAGGTTATTATACTCTTTTTTCTCTGTCTTCAATGACTAACTTGTCGTAAATTTCTTTTCTTTCCATTGAACCAAGTTCGCCATCTTTTCTACTTCTAACGGCTACGGTACCGTCTTCTACTTCCTTATCGCCTACTACGAACATATAAGGAACTTTTGCTAGTCTTGCTTCTCTAATCTTGTAACCGATTTTTTCCTTTCTATGGTCAACTTCTGCACGAAGTCCTAAACGAGTTAGTTCTTCTTGAACTTTGTCTGCATATTCTGCGCTTCTGTCAGTTACAGGAAGTATCATAACTTGCGTTGGGCTCATCCATAATGGGAACGCACCACTATACTTTTCAATAAGCATTGCGAGTGTTCTTTCATAACAACCGATTGAACTTCTGTGGATAACGAAAGGATATTGCTTTTCGCCGTTTTCATCAACGTAAGTCATACCAAAACTTCTACCTGCGGCGAAGTCTAATTGAATTGTAATAATCGTGTCTTCCTTGCCATAAACGTTCTTTGCTTGAATATCAAGTTTTGGTCCGTAGAAAGCCGCTTCATCATCTGCTTCAACGTAGTCTAAGCCGATGTTGTCTAAAATCTTTTTCATTAACGCTTCAGTTTCTTCCCAAGCCTTGTCGTTGTCAATGTACTTTTCTTTATTGTCGCCACGCTTACTAAATCTAAATGATACGTCTTCTTTTAAGCCTAAGCATTCTAAGAAGTAGTAACTTAAATCTAAGCACTTTTTGAATTCCCCTTCAATTTGTTCAGGAGTACAAACGATGTGGCCGTCTGATAAAGTAAATTGTCTAACTCTAATAAGCCCGTGCATTTCGCCACTTGCTTCCTTTCTAAATAAGGTAGCAGTTTCACTATATCTGCAAGGTAAATCTCTATAACTCTTTAGACCGTTTTTGTAAATTTGGTATTGGAAAGGACAAGTCATTGGGCGAAGGGCTAATACGTCTGGCGCATTTTCATCACCGATAATGAACATTTTGTCTCTATAATGGTCCCAGTGACCTGAAATTTTGTATAGGTCGCTTTTTGCCATATAAGGAGTTTTAGTTATCATAAAGCCCCTTCTTTCTTCTTCATCTTCTACAAATCTAGATAAAATTTGTAAAATTTTAGCACCTTTTGGCATTAAGATTGGTAAGCCTTGACCTACTGTGTCTTCAGTCATAAATATACCTAAATCTCTACCTAATTTATTATGGTCTCTTTTCTTATCTTCTTCAACCTTTAATAAGTATGCTTCAAGGTCTGCCTTTTTATAGAAAGCCGTGCCGTAAATACGGGTAAGCATCTTGTTCTTTTCATCTCCACGCCAGTAAGCACCTGTGATTGAAGTTAGTTTAAACGCTTTAATTAAACCTGTTGATGGAAGGTGTGGTCCTCTACATAAATCAACAAAGTCGCCTTGCTTATAGAAAGAAATTGCTTCTCCTTCAGGAAGGGCTTTTATTAGTTCCTTTTTGTAAGGTTCTTTAAAGTTGTCCATTAACTTTAACGCGTCCTTTCTTGAAAGTGTAAATCTTTCAATAGGTAAATTACCCTTTATAATATCGTTCATTTCCTTTTCAATTTTTGCTAAATCTTCTTCCTTGATAGGGGTTTTGAACTCAAAGTCGTAATAAAAACCGTTTTCAATAGTTGGACCTATTGCTAACTTACAAGTTGGGTAAATATTCTTTACTGCTTGTGCTAAAACGTGTGAAGTTGTGTGTCTATACACGTCTAAACCTTCTGCATCTTTGTTAGTGATAATTTGTAGTTTGCAGTCTTTTGTGATTTCATAAGATAGGTCAACTAATTCCCCGTCAATTTTACCGCATATTGCGTTTCTAAAAAGACCTTCGCTTATGTCTTTTGCAACTGCTCCTACAGTTACTTTTTCGCCATATTCTAATTTTGAGCCGTCTAATAGTAAAATTTCCATATACTTCTCCTTATAAAAAAAGCCCTTAAACTATGATTAGTTTAAGGACGAATAAATCCGTGGTTCCACCTTAATTGCCAAAAATTTGGCCACTTTAGTAGGTTTTTTACAGTTAAAACCATAAAACTTGCCGATATTTAAGTGGTTTCATAAAAAAGGTTTTATAAGGTCACACCAACCCCTTACTCTCTGAAAAAACTTATTTCTTACTACTTGTCTTAAACCGTTTGGCTTATTTATCCATTACATAATATACCCTAAAGCAGTTTTTGTCAAGTGGTTTTTGATATTAAAACTTTATCGCCATAATATTCCATTAAATAAAATTCATCAGTTTTTGGTAGGTCGCCGTTTAATTCAATTAAGCCACAACCACTTAAGATTATTTCCCTTATAATTTTACCTTCTAAAAAATCTTCGTTCATAAGTTCTCCCCTTTTTTGAAGGCGAAAGCGTAGGTCGTAAACCCTGCCTGTGTCTACGTAGATTTTCTTTTTTCTACCGTCTAGTAGGTAGGTTATAAAATCTTTTAACTGCTCTTTTGAAAAATAACTTGGAATATATGAAACTATCTCTTTCCACTTGTTTTTAAGTAGAATTAGTTTAAAGTTGTATATTCCGTCTATTGCAATTTCCGTTTGCCTTTTGAACCTTTCAATAGAATATTTTTTGTCTTCTTCAAGGTCGGCTGCAATTAGCGAGGCTAAAAGTAGTTCCCTTTCAACTTCCGTTAGACCGTTTACTAATATGCTTTTTCTAAAATAGTCGTACTTATAATTTATGGCTATAACGTCTGCAACCTTGTCTAAAACTTCTTCTTTTATTATCTCTTTATAAACTTCTGGTACAACTATTTCTAACTTAATTCTATTTTGGTTTTCAACTACCTTAAAAGAAGATTCCGTTTGGTTAAAAATTTCTCTTAAGGTAGAAAGTATATAATTTAGGTTTTTGGAGTTTTCACCCCTTTCTGTTATTGTTATTTTAGTCATATATTTTAGTTTACGCTTTTAGCACCCCTTTTATTTATTCTTTTTCTTAAAATAAGTTTGTAAATTTCTGAAATTACTATTATTGAAAGGGTTAACGCCAAAATTTTTACCCAAACGATAAACGGTAGTGGCGAAATGCCAAAAGGTTTGCTTAAAAATTCTACTATTACAACTTGCATTATAAAGGTTAGTAAAAAGACTATAAGCATAGGTTTGTTTCTTTTTACGTTTTTTAGTACGCTATCTAGACCTAATTCCCTACTATTGAAGGCGTTAAATAGTTGGAATAGTATAAAGGTAGTGAATAAAACGGAAGAAGACTGTTCTTTTTCTACCCCTAAAAAGTTAAAGACAAGTTGAAGTAGTAAAACGGTGGAAATAAACAAGCCGTTTACACCGATTTTGAAAAGCATTTTTTTGCTACAAAGATTGCTTTCCTTTTTTATCGGTTTTTTGTCCATTAAACTACTTCTTGCACTTTCTAACCCTAAGGTTAGGGCAGGTGGTCCGTCCATTATAACGTTTATCCAAAGTAGTTCTAAGGTGTTAAAGGGTGCTACGCCAGTTATTAGCAAAGATAAGGTTATAAATAGCACGGCTGAAAGGTTAACCGATAGTTGAAAAAGTATAAACCGTTGCAAGTTTTCGTAAACGTTTCTGCCAAACGATACGGCTTTTACTATGGTTTCAAAAGAGTTGTCTAATAAAATTACGTCACTCGCTTCTTTTGTGATTTCCGTACCCGTTTGCATTGAAATACCTACGTCTGCTTGTTTTATTGCAGGGGCGTCGTTTATGCCGTCGCCTGTTACTGCAACCACAAAACCTAATTCTTTATACGCTTTTACTATTTTTAGTTTTGTTAAAGGGGTACTTCTTGCAACTACCGATAGTTTTGGTAAAATCTTTTTTAACTCTTTATCGGTTAAACTATCAATTTTATCTCCCGTTAAAAGATAGTCGCCTTTTTTTACCATATTAAGGTCTTTTGCGATAGAAGTTGCAGTTAAAAGGTTATCGCCAGTTAACATTACCACCTTTATACCTGCTTTTTGGCAAGTTTTTACCGATTTATATGCATCTTTTCTAATTTTATCGTCTAAAACGGCAAAACCGTCAAAGATAAACTCAGCATCGTCTTTATGTAAAAAACAAATTACTCGCTTGCCCTTTTTTTCATAACCTTCAATTTGAGTTAAGGTTGAAGTCCCTTCTTTTACAAGTTTTAAGCAAACTTCCGGCGCACCTTTTATTAGCGTTCTAACACCGTTTTTATAAGAAATAACGGTGGTCATTTTTTTAACGGTACTGTCAAAAGGCTCTACGCTTAGTATTTTGTGCTCTTCTCTTAACTTTTTGACTTTGTATTTTGCGCTTCCACCTTTAAGGAGTGCTACTTCCGTGCCACTACCACTAAATTCTTCTTTTTTGCCTTTAACTAATACTTCTGCGTTTGAGTTTATAATGGCGTTTTGCCAAAAAACTTCTTCATTACCTTTTGTAATTACCACCTTTTCAAGCGTCATTTTGTTTTCCGTTAAAGTACCCGTTTTATCTGAACAAATAACGTTAATTGCGCCCATTGTTTCTACTGCTGAAAGTTTTTTGATTAGTGCGTTTTCCTTTGCTAACTTTATCATATTAAGCGCAAGTGATAAGGCTACTATGGTAGGCAAGCCTTCAGGGACTGCCGCTACTATTAAAATTATGCTTGAAACAAATGCGCTTTGCAAAGTGGTAAAGTTAAAAGTGCCAGTTAAAAACAGTTTTACTACGTTTATAACTAATATAAGTACTGAAAATATTGCGCCAAAGATTGTTATTTTTTGCTTAAGTCG
Organism: Clostridia bacterium; assembly: GCA_017508485.1. Classification (GTDB taxonomy): domain Bacteria; phylum Bacillota; class Clostridia; order Christensenellales; family Borkfalkiaceae; genus SIG381. Next base: position 96,247 of record JAFVYV010000010.1, read on the forward strand.
TTTAGTTTTAAGTTTAGGGGCGTTTGTTCCTTTTCTATTTTTAGTTCTTTGGTAATTTTGCCAAGTTCACCCCTTTCTCCAACGGCAGTTATAATCATTTCTCCACTACCGTTCTTTACAAAAGTGCCGGAATACGCCATATTAACCCTTTCGGCTAAATGAATATTTTCATCTAAAACTACCTTTTCGTTTTTTATAACGGAAAGGCTTTCACCCGTTAAAGAAGATTCGTCAACTTCTAACCCTTCTGCCTTTATAATTCTACCGTCGGCTACTATTTTGTCGCCAGTTTTTAGTAGGACAATATCTCCACAAACTAAATCTTCTTTTTTTACTAAAATTTCAACCCCCTTTCTACGCACTAAAACGCTAAGGTTGTCGTAAAGTTTGTTTAAGGCTAAAAAGGCTTTTTTTGAACTGCTTTCCATAAAAAGCGTGATGACCGTTGAAAGAAAAATGGCAAAAAATATGCCTATTGATTCCATAAAATCAGTTTTTCCTGTTTTTACAAACTCTATAATGCTTGTGGTTAAGGTTATTAAAAGGCTGATTAGCAAAATTAACATCATAGGTTCAAGTAAAATTTCAAAAATTTTACCTATTATGCCCTTTTCTTTTTGCTTTTTTAACCTGTTTTCTCCGTAAAGTTTTTTTGATTTTAAAATTTGGTTTTCATTAAGCCCTTCTTTACTTGAGTTAAAAAATAAAAAGGTGTCTTCTATACTTTTTGCGTGAAACATACTTTGTCCTTCTTTTTTAGTTTTAATAAAAAATATGCACAGAAAACTTTTATTATGTATTTACAATCGGTTTTGTTTGTGATAAAATGTTTTTTGTAAAAATAATGTGTCAAGGAGTTTGATATGGAAAAAGTTTTTAAAGTTGATATTGAAGGCTATGAAGCAGAATTACCTATTTTACCACTTCCTAGTGGCATAAATATTGCGTTTTTTAATTTACACGGCAATACGGAATTAACTGAACATTGTGGTAAGGCTTTAAGTAAATACCTTGCCGATTGCGACGTGTTAATTACTGCTGAGTCAAAAGGTTTACAATTAACTCACGTTGTTGCAAGAGAACTTGGTATGCACTACTACGCAGTTGTTAGAAAGTCTAAAAAACTTTATATGCAAGACGGTATTGACGTTACCATTAAAGAATCTATCACAACTGGTCAAATTCAAAAAATGTACCTATCTAAGCACGACGTTGAACTACTTAAAGGCAAAAAAGTTGGTATCGTTGACGACGTTTTATCAACTGGCGCAAGTCTTAAAGGGTTAGAAGAAATTGTTAACAAGGCTGGTGGTATTATCCACAAAAAGGCTTTCGTTCTTGCTGAAGGCGACTCTGCTTACAGAAAAGACGTTATCTTTTTAGCAACAATTCCACTTTTATAATTTAATAACAAAATTTAAAAATTAAAGGGTGCTTAAAAATAGCACCTTTTTTGTTTTTCTTAAGTCAACTTTTTATTCTATATATGTTTTAAAAATACAAAATCTAGCGCTTGGTAAAAAAATTTTTTCTATACTTTTTTTATATGATTGACAAATAGATAAAAAAGGGGTAAAATTTTAGCGTAAATTATTTAAGAGGTTATTTTATGGATTATCAAGGCACTATTTCAAGAGGTATTAGAGCTCCTATTATTAGAAAAGGCGACGACCTTGTTAAGATTACTGCTGATTGCGTTATCAATGCTAGTAAGCAAGGTAATTTTGAACTAAACGATAAAGACGTTGTTGCCGTTACTGAAGCCGTTCTTGCTAAGTCTCAAGGCAATTATGCTACTATTGACGATATTGCAACTGACGTTAAGGCTAAATTCGGTGATGAAACCGTTGGACTTGTTTTCCCTATCTTTTCAAGAAACCGTTTTTCAAAGGTTTTAGAAGGTATTGCTAAAGGGGTTAAAAAATTAATAGTTCAACTTTCTTACCCTTCTGATGAAGTTGGTAATAGTTTTATTACTTACGAACAACTTATGGAAAAGAATGTTAACCCTTATACTGACGTTTTCACGGGTGATGAATTTAGAAAACTTTTTGGCGACGTTAAACATAAGTTTACTGGTGTTGACTATATTGAATTTTATGAAAAGGTTGGTAATTGCGAAGTTATTTTAGCAACTAACCCTTGTGAAATCTTAAAACATACTAAGTACGTTATTGCCGCTGATATTCATACAAGAAATAGAACTAAAAAACTTTTATTAGCAGGTGGTGCTGAAAAGGTTGTTACTTTAGATGAAATTTTATCTGAAAGCGTTAACGGTAGTGGTTATAATGCTGATTACGGTGTGCTTGGTTCTAACCTTGCTACTGAAAATAGCGTTAAACTTTTCCCTAGAGATGCTAAAAAGTTTGCTATTGCCCTTCAAAACGAATTAAAGGCTCGTACTGGTAAAACTATTGAATGTATGGTTTACGGCGACGGTGCTTTCAAAGACCCTGTTTGTGGTATTTGGGAACTTGCCGACCCTGTTGCTTCCCCTGGTTTTACTGATGGATTAAAGGGCGTTCCTAACGAAATTAAGTTAAAGTACGTTGCTGATAACGACCTTTCAACTTTAACTGGTGAAGATGCCGTTAAAGCCGTTCAAGAAATGATTAAGAATAAAGATGATAACCTTTTTGCTAAGGAACAAAGTTTAGGTACAACTCCACGTCAACTTACTGACTTACTTGCATCACTTTCTGACTTAACAAGTGGTAGTGGCGATAAAGGTACACCTATTATTCTAATTCAAAACTACTTTAAGAATTACGCAATGTAATTAAAACTAAAAATTAAAATCGCAGCCAACTGACTGCGATTTTTTGTTTTTATTTATTCCCTATTTTAATATCTTTTTAATTGCAAAGCATTGTAAACTTTTTGGTAGGGCGTTTAGTAAAAGTAAAAGTGGATTTCTATTTATTTTGTAGGCAAATTTTGGATTCTTTTTGGTTAAAATTTTGTACGTCTTTTTTGCTAACTTTTCTGCCTTAATCTTTCTTGCTTCTACCTTTTCTACTATATCTTTAAACTTTGTTGAAGAAAATGCGTAAAGGTTTGTCTTATTGCAAAAACGGTCAAGTGCGTCGGTTGATGCACCTATCATATCGGTTGCAACTGCACCTGCACGAAGAACGCTTACCTTTATATCTTTTAGTTGAAGTTCCATTCTTAATGAGTATGCGTACTTGTCAAGCGCACCTTTTGTTACTGCATAAATACCGGTAAAAGGCAACGGGTCTAATACGGCAAGTTCGCTTGTGGTTATAACTATTTTTGAGCCACTTTTTAATAACGGCAAAAAGGTTTTGTTTACTAAATATGCGCCGTTTACGTTGATTTTGAATATCTTTTCAAACTCTTTAGTATCCATTTCTACCAAAGAGTCAAGCATATATATTCCTGCAAAGTGAATTATTGCATAAAGGCTATCTGTCACCTTTTTTACTTCTTCAAATGCTTTTATTACGCTATTTTCATCAGTTAAATCGGCTGAAATTGGTATTATATTTTCGTTAGTGGCTTCTTCTACCCTTTTGTCAAGGGCTAAAACTTTATATCCTTTGTTTGCAAAAAGGTTTGTTGTGGCTTTACCCATTCCACCAAACGCACCTGTTATTAAAACGTGTTTCATTTTTTATTACCTTTTTATGTTGTTTTGATTTATTTTATTATACTTTATATTCAATAAAAAAGTCAACTTGCCTTGACAAATTTTTGCTAAGGGTGTATTATTTAGAAAAGTTTATTTTTAAGGAGAAAAATTATGAAAAAAATACTTGCTTTCGGTTTAACAATTGCGTTAGCTATAAGTGCGTTAGCAATGTCTGGTTGTTCTTTTCTAAGCGGTCTTTTAGGCGGTAATAAAAGTGATTTTGCTAAGGCCGTTGACGGTTTAACTAACTTTACTTTAGAAACTACTTCTACAGATTATGATTATGGTTACCTTTGTTATAGATTTACTGAAGACAAAATGGAACTAACAACTTATGTTGCAGATGAATCTGTTCCTCCTACTCGTTACCCTCAAATTGGTACTAAATGGTGGGATGCTACTGATACTACTGATTACGTTTTACTTGAAAAAAGTATTAACACTAACAACGAAGTTCTTGTTAAACATAAAACAAAGGCTGAATACGTAAGTGGTAAAAAAGATTCTCTTGATTTCATTTTTGGTTGCTTAGTTCAAAAAGAAGAACAATTAGAATTTATTCAAAGTGAAGACCCATCTGAAAATTCTTACTATCAAAATAAAGAAGGTCAAAGCATTGTCTTTGAATATCAAACTACACAAGGATTAATGACAATGTCTTTCTTTGATATTAAAATTGAATATAAAGATGGCGCAATTGTTTTTGCTAACTATTCTATTTTAACTGTTGATCCTAATTTAACTTATACTATGGAATTAACACTTAATAACGTTGGTACAACTGAAATTACTTTACCAGCATACGAAAGATAAATTTTAAAAGCAAAACAAAAGCCGTGGAAAATTCCACGGCTTTTTTATTTGGTTATTATAATCCAAGTTTTTTAACCCACTCTTGTAAAATACCTTTATTTTTTTGTTTTAATAATGTATAATAAGCGTATGGGAAATTATAAAGAACTTTCAAAAAAAATAGAAAACTTAATAGAAAATGATAAACTAAATGGCCTAGAGCCTAAGTTTTATTGCGCTAATGAAAAAGCTATAAGAAGAAAAGCTAATGAGCACGATGATGCTAACGTTTGGCGCACGGCTTTTATTAGAGATGTTGATAAAATTTTGCATTGTCCGTATTACAACCGTTATGCAGATAAAACGCAAGTTTTTTCTCTTTATAAAAACGACGATATTACAAGAAGGGCTTTACACGTTCAACTTGTGTCAAGAACGGCAAGAACTATTGGTAAAGCGCTAAACCTTAACCTTGATTTAATTGAAGCAATTTCTTTAGGGCACGATATCGGCCACACCCCTTTTGGTCATACTGGCGAAAAGTTTTTAGATGAACTTTACTGTGAACACACTAATAGGCATTTTAACCACAATATTCATTCGGTTAGAGTGTTAGACAAAATTTTTCCACTTAACCTTTCACTTCAAACTTTAGACGGTATTGCCTCACATAACGGCGAACTTGAACTTGAAGAATATAGACCGACTGCCCTATCTAACTTTGATGAGTTTGATAAAAACATTGAAAGCACTTACGTTGACCCTAAAAACGTGTTAAAAATGGTTCCTTCTACCCTAGAAGGTGCAGTTATGCGAATTTCAGATATAATTGCCTATCTTGGAAAAGACAGGCACGATGCCGAAAAAAGCCGAGTTTTAGATAGTCTTGCTTTTGAAGACAACGGTATTGGCATTATAAATGCTGAAATTGTAAATAACCTTATAGTTAACATTATTGAAAATAGTTATAATAAGCCTTACATTAAAATGGATAAAGAGTGTTTTGATGCGCTAAATATTGCAAAAAGAGATAACTATGCAGTTATTTATTTTGATAAAACGCATAATGAAAGTAATGCTATAATTAAAACAATGATGGAAGAACTTTATGATAAACTGTTTGCCGACCTAAAAAACGGTAACACTTCTTCCCCTATCTATAAACATCATATTGAGTATATAGATAAGCCTTACTATAAGCGCGACCTTCCTTATATGGAAACGGAAAAAAATCAAATAGTGGTTGATTATATTGCTTCTATGACGGATGATTATTTTATTGAACTATATAAGTACTTGTTCCCAAAAAGTAAGTTAGAACTAAAGTATAAAGGCTATTTTGAATAAAAAGGCGTTAAAGCAACGGTTTCTCATTATATGAAGTCAGCGCAAGTTACCCGCTATTTTCACGGCAACACGTGGTTTATTAACTACGACGGACTTGAAAAAGTTATCCTGCGTCACCTAAAAGCCGTCAAAAAAAGAAAGAAAAGAAAATACAACTAAATATAGACAAAGGGCGAACCATCTGTTTCGCCCTTTTGAATTATTTATTTACTCCTAATCCTTAAAAGATATTTCCTTATATGGAAGTTCTACGCTATAACAAATATCTTCACCATACACAGTTTTTAACGCTTCAATATTTATAATATCTTCAGCTTGTCCTTGCGCCAAAATTTTTCCGTGTCTTAGTAAAAATACATTGCTACTTAAATATAGCGCGTGATTAGGGTTATGGGATGATAAAATAAAAGTTTTCCCTTGTTCTCTTGCTATTTTCTTAATAATAGCCAAAACTGCGTGTTGATTTTTTATATCCAGCGCGGAAGTCGGCTCGTCTAAAACAACCAAATCGGTGTCTTGTACGATTGCCCCACAAATAGAAACGATTTGTCTTTCGCCACCGCTTATTTCACCCAACTTCTTATCCAGTAAATGCGTAATCCCAAACTGTTTAGCATAATCCAAAACCCTCTTTTTATCTTCTTCCTTAGGAGATTGATAAAAATTCATTTTATTAACCGTGCCAAACAATAAGTAATCTAATACAGGAAAATCGTCAACAGCATTAGAATGTTGTGAAACGTACGCCATTTTCTTTGCCCGTTCTTTTATAGAAAGTCCTTTCAAATTTTTACCATCTATAAAAACTTCGCCTTGATAGTTTTCCAATAACCCTGCAATCGTTTTTATAAGCGTCGTCTTTCCCGAACCATTTAAACCTATTAAAACATTGACTGTGCCTTTTTCGCAAGAAAAATTTAATTTATCTAAAACAAGTTTCCCCTTTTTTTGATACTTAAAAGAAAGTTCTTTAACGTCAATCATTTTCACGAATCGTATCCCTCCTTACAAAAAGCAATACAACGAAAATAATCGTACCGAAGAAACCTGTTACCGCAGATAAAGGAATTTCCGCCGCCGTAAATACACGAGAAAGAATATCGGCAATCACCATAAACGTAGCACCGAAAAGCATACACATAGGAATCGTTTTCTTCGTATCTCTACCAAGCATCAATCTAACGATATGCGGAACAACTAATCCTATCCAACTAATCGTTCCCGCAAAAGCAACCGAACTTGCCGTAAGCAATGTTGCAACGATAATAATTAACGTTCTATACGCCCTATAATTTATTCCCCTCGTTTGTGCTTCTTCTCTTCCAAGCGCAACAATATTGACACGATAACTTATCGCAAGAATAACTATCGAACAAATGGTTACAATAGGCAATAATACGTACACGTCGTCCATTACCGAATGTTCAAACGAGCCCATAAGCCAAAACGTAATACTTGCAAGCGTTGTTTCTGCATCAGCAAGGTATTTAACAAACGATAACACCGCACCCATACATCCACCGACAATAATACCCGAAAGCGTTAATACCATCGATGATTTATTTTGAAAAGCTTTGGCAACAAACATCGTAGCAAGAACCGTCAAAACACCAAAACCGAAAGCGAAGAAACTTACAAAAACCGAAGATACACCAAGCACGATTGCAAGCGCAGCACCAACGCCGGCACCCGAAGATACACCAAGCAAATCGGGCGAAACCAACTTGTTTTGAAACGTTTCTTGATATAAAAGCCCCGAAACGCTTAAAGCAAGTCCTGTAAGTGCTGCAATAATCGTTCTCGGTAAACGTAAATTTACCACGATACTGCGTTCCATTTCATATCCGTTTTGGCTAAATAACATTTTGAAAAAATTGCCGATAGAAATATCGTATCTTCCTACTATTAAAGCCAAAATGAAAACAACCACAAAGGTAAGGCTAACGAGCGTAAAAAATACGCCCGTCATCCAATTTTTCTTTTGATTAAGCAAGTAAGTTTCCCTCCCTACTCAAACCATTAAGCATATTTTGCGCTTCCGTATCCATAAGTTCCACTCCAAAGAATTCCTTACTCAAATCTTGAATTTGCCTTTTAACGTCGTAGTTAAAATAATTCGGATAGAGTTTATTTGCTTGATCACAAAGGAACACGGGAGAGAATACTCCCAATTGCTCAAACATTGTAAGACCGATAGGGATATTAAAAACTTGTCCGTTTTTAACAGCATCAAGATTTTTATAAGGTTCTTCTTGTAATGCGTTCATTAAGGTTTTTTGATAAATACCACCCACTACGAACACGTCGGGATTTTGCTCGCAAATTTCTTCCGCTGATGGTCCATTGGATTCAAATTGGTCGTTTAAGGGTTTCATACCAAGGACTTTATATGCATACTCCGTAAACGAGCCAACCGTATCCGTATATCCTACGCCTTTATTCTTGTCGCCACGCACGTAGTAAACCGTTCTCTGTTCATCGTCGTGCTTTGCAAGTTCCGATTGAATGCCTGAAATCGCGTTTTGCATATGCGCCTTCCAAGAATCTACCTTTTGCGCTACTTCTTCACTATCCCAAATCTGCTTTACTAAATCCGCAAAGAAATATACGTATCCGCTAAAATCAGGATTGCCATATAAACTTACATTCAACGCTTTAATGCCGTGTTCTTTTAACCCGTCCGTTATGTATTTCTCGGGAGAAAACACAATATCTACTCCACGCGCAACATAAGTTTCATAACTTTCTTGATATGCCAAACTATACCTTTCATTTGCTTTTGCATCAAAAACAGTCGACCATTCATTTTCAAGCAACGAGTAATAAACTCCGTCTATACTATCCGCCACCCCAAAAGCAATTAAAAGGTCATAAGTCGTTCTTGACGCGCAAGCAACCTTTTTAGGGTTCTTTTTAACGGTAACTTGTTCGCCAAGCATATCCATTACAGTTACCATTTCGTCGTCGTTGTTTGTATTTCCACAACCCACAATAGAAATTGCCATTGTGAAACATAAAACAAC
>JAFVYV010000011.1 GCA_017508485.1 Clostridia bacterium
ACTCACTATTACAGTGACAAATTACACCCTAATACAGTAGGTTATCACGAAATGGCAAAGGGTATCAACGGCGCTTTAGAAGATATTGGTTTAAACGACACACCTGACACACCAAATACTCCTGACACACCAGACACTCCAGTTGATGACGACAAGGGTGGTTGTGGCTCAGTTATTGGAACTGCAGGTGCAATTGTTTCACTTCTTTCACTTGCTGGCGCAGTAGTTGTACTTAAGAAAAAAGACTAATATTAAAATATTAAAAAACGTTAAAAGAAGGCTAAAAATAGCCTTCTTTTTTTGCCTTTTAACGGAAACAATAGTGCATAGATAACAACTTTTTTATTTGCTGTTTTTATTAGTAAATTGCTAATAATTTTTAAAGTTCTTAAATTTAACAAATATTGTCATTTGCTTTGCAAAACTTGTCTACTTATACAAGACCCCTTTAAAAAGCTTTTTTTTGATGTATAATGTACGTGTAAAATCAATTAAAATTAATTAAAGGAGAGAAAAATGAAAAAGCACGTAAAAGCATTAGCATTATCGCTTTGTTGTTTAATTGGTGTTGCAGCTATGGGTTGTCAAAACCCTAACCCAACTCCTGACGGACCTAAAGACGGCTCTATCTACACCAAAGATGCTATTATTTATGACGTTGACGCTATTGAAATGCTAACTGGCGACACAAATAGAGCATACAAAGACGGTAAAAACTACAATTATCAATCAAGAAACTTTAAAAAGTTTATTGAAGATGACTTAGCTGGTACGGACAACGGACACATGTTCTGGAGTGAAAAGCAACAAAAGATGTTCTTACTATTCGGTGATACTTATGGTTCTGACCGTAAAGATACTGAACTTGGTGAAGATACTACTTCAAGAAACTGGCTTTCTAACTTTATGGCAATCACTTCTGACACTGACTTAAACGACGGTCTTGAATTTGATGATTTATACAGAAAGGGTGGTACTTATCCACAAGATAAGGCTTGTGCTATTATTGAAGGTAAGCACGAAGACTTAACTAACTGTATCAACAAAGGTTGGGAAAGAACGAAGATTAACCAAGGTGGTATTGAAGCACCAGACGGAACTTTATATTCTTTCTATGAATCAGTTAGAAACTTCGGCGCAAACGGTACTTGGATGGTTAACTACCAAGGTGCAATCAAGTCAACTGACGGTGGCGTTACTTGGGAAAGAGTACACGATTTAACTTGGTTCGTTGACGTTGACAACCACTTTGATTACGCAGTAAAATCTGCTGAAGAAACTGTTGCAGAAGCTGCACGTTCATCAGAATTAACAGAAGCTGCTGAAATTAAGGGTTTAATTAAGAACGCTGAAGAAAGAGAAGCACCTTACTTTGCTCAATGTTATCCATTAGATGGTAAAGATGGTTATATGTATTTATTTGGTAGAGCAAGAGGCCGTCAACACGGTATTAAGGTTGCGAGAGTTCTTTGGGACAATATTGAAAACTTTGAAGAATACGAATATTACCAAGGTATGAACGCTGACGGTACTCCTAAATTCATTAAGGGTTACGACGGTATGAAAGCGTTAAACAACGATGAAGTTGGTTACGTATTTGCTCACGGTCAAGACGAAGTTACTTCAAGCTTTTCTGCTTGTTATAACGAATACCTTGGCAAGTGGATGATTTGTTACTATCAACCACCTTACTTTGCTGAAGGTAACAACGTTAAGATGTCACCAGAAAAGGTTGGTTTTAGACTTTCTGATACAGTTTGGGGTAACTATGGTAGATTCCACACTATTATGGAACAAGACTTCTTTGCTCCTAACGGTGTAGATACTCCTAGCGATATTTTAGAATTCAACGGTTATAACGCAGACGCTTCTTGGAAGACTAACAAAATTATCAAGTTATACGGTGGTTTTGTAAACGAAAAGTACCAAGAACAAAATGGTAAGATTTTCTATATGATTATGACGCTTTCTGGTCCATACAATAGTGCGTTATTTAGAATTACGTTAAACTAAGGGGGAAGATAATATGAAAAAAAGATTATTAGGCTTAACGGCTATTATATGTTTATTTGCAGTTATTTTCTCTTTAGGTGCATTTAACGTAGGAGCAAAAGAAGAAATTCAATACGAAGAATTAGTTACAGTTAACTTTGCTAACGCAACTGTTGGCGCAACTGCCGCTGCAGGTTCTGACGTTACGGATATCAAAACAGGTTTAACAAGCAAACAAAACTTTACAAAAATCGTATCAACTGGTACTAAGGGCGCAAGTTCAATTGAAATTATGGAAGAAAGTGGCGTAAAATTCGCAAGAGTAAGCGCTAAAGACAGTATGACAAGTGGCCAATATGCAATTATTTCTTTTGACCCAGAAGACCCAACTGGCGCAACCGACTACAGACTAACTATTACTTACAGACTTTCAGACAACTTTGCTACTAACAAAGATTCTGCAAGTGGTAACGCATTAAGAGTTAGAACTCGTGGTTCAAACAACACTAACGTATACGCTACTTTTGAATCTAACATGAACACTTTACAAAAGGGCGAATGGTTAACTTCAACAGTTGAAGTTAAACCAGTATTAAAAGTACACGCTTTCCACGTAATCGTTTATGCAGTAGCAGGTTCTTACTTTGACGTTAAAGAATTTAGAATTGAAGAAAACCCACTTCCTGAATTCCCTGAATACTACGAATTTAACGCAAAACAACCAAAAGACGTAACGATTAACGCAGACTTATATGGTAGAGAAATTGATGCAGTTTGGTTCTGGAACGAAGACCAATACGAAATTACTGATAAATACCCATTAGGTATTGACGACCCAAATAAGGTTAGAGAAGATTTGACTAGCGACGATTACTCAATTGATTACGATACTGATAAAATTACAATTTCTAAAGACTATTTAGCAAAAATGTCTAACGGTCAAAAGAGTATTATTTTTGAAATTGATGGTATTCAATATGCAGTAATTATCAATATTCTACATTCTGACATAGTTCCAACTCCTGTCGTTGCAGGTGCAAACTCAAGTGGTTGTGGTGCTGTTATCGGTACAACTGGTGCAATCCTTTCTAGTTTATTACTTGCAGGTGCAGTAGTTGTATTAAAGAAAAAAGACTAATATTAAAAAACAATTAAAAGGTGCTTAAAAAGCACCTTTTTCTTTTTGCTTACCTTGACTTTTTTATGGGTTTTTTATATAATATTAAGGTAAATTTATTTTTAAAGACGGGAGATATTATGGGACTTATTAAAAAGGTTAGTGGCGTTGAATTTTTGACTGGTAGAATGTATTCAAGAAAGGAACTAACCGATACGGAAGTTATAGTAGATAGTGATAATCACGCAAAATTTCCTGAAGCAGAAGTTTGTGGTACGGACCTTGGCGTTCCTTTTTATAACAGCAAAAATGATACTATGTACCTACTTTTTGGCGACACTTTTGGCCCTCGTGGTAGTGGTATTACAAAATGGCGTAGTAGCGTTATGAGTTATTCAACCGACTACGACCTAAAAGACGGTTTAACTTTTGACGGTTGGTTTTCAGACCAAAACGGTTTATACGCAACCGCCGTTTCTGAAGGTAAACACTATCCAAGGGAAGAATTAAAAGAAAGAACTAAAATTCCACAAGGTGGTATTGAAGTAAACGGTACCGTTTATATTTATTACGAATCAATTAGAACTTGGGGTAAACCTGGTACTTGGTACGTTAACTATCAAGGGGTGTTAAAGTCAACGGATAACTGCAAAACTTTTGAAAGAGTGCCTGACTTAACTTGGTTTACTTCTACGACCGACGAGCATTTTGAATACGCAAAATACTCTGCAACTTGGGACTACTGGGGAAACGACACGGATGCCGTTATTGATAGGGCAGAAGAAAGGGAAGCCCCTTACTTTGCACAATGCTACCCTGTTGACGGCAAGGACGGATACGTTTATATTTTCGGTAGAAAGGCAGGTCGCCAAAACGGTGTAAAGGTTGCAAGAGTTAAGTATGAAGATATTGAAAAGTTTAGTGAACACGAATATTACGCTGGTAACGACAAAGAAGGAAACCCTATTTGGATAAAAGGCTACGAAGGATTAAAGGCGATTAACAACGACACGGTTGGTTTTATTTTAGCAAGTAATGAAAACGAACCTACTTCAAATATGTCCGTTATGTATAACGAATATTTAGGTAAGTGGATGTTCGTTTACTTTAGACCTGCAGTTGAAGATGAAAACGGCAACAAAATTTACGACAACAGTTTAGGGTTTAGGCTATCAGACGTGCCTTACGGTAACTATGGCGAATATCACCAAATTTTTGACAAGTCTTTCTTTACAAAAGACGGCGTTCATCACTCTTTTATGGGTGTTGACTGGGTGTTTACAAGACCAAATTCCGTTTTCTATTCTGCTTTCATTCACGAAAAATATACGGAAGAAAAGGGCAAGGTTTTTTACCTAATAGTTTCTATAACAAACCCTATTTACAACTCAATTTTAATGAAGGTTGAACTTGAATAAAAGGTAAATAAATATGAAAAATTTAGTAAAAAAAGTAACAGGTATTGAATTTTTAACAGGTTCAAGATATCACGACGACACAAGCAAGGTCGTAAGAGAAAATCTTATACACCCTTACGTTTCTAAAAACTGGGCAAATCACGAAAAGGCGCTTGTAAAAGGTACTGACCTTGGCGTTCCTTTTTATAACAGCAAAAACGACACAATGTATATTTTGTTTGGCGATACCTTTTCAACGGCAAGACAACGTGGTAGCGTAATGGCAATAAGCCGTGACTACGACCTATCTGACGGGCTTACTTTTGACGGTTATTACAACAAAAATAACGACGGTTATGCAGATGAACTTATTCCAACCATTTTAGATAAAACTTGGCAAACGGAAGACACTAAAATTCCACAAGGTGGTATTGAAATTGGTGGCAACGTTTATATCTTTTACGAAGCAATTAGGGGTTGGGCGCCTGTAGGTAGATGGTTTGTTAACTATCAAGGTGTGTTAAAATCAACCGACAACTGCAAAACTTTTGAAAAGGTTTACGACCTAACTTGGTTTCCTGAAGTTAGTGGCGAATATTTTGAAAACTCTAAAAGGTTTGCAACGCAAGATATGGAGTTAAAGGACACGGATATCAAAATTGATAGAATAGAAGATAGGTTAGCCCCTTACTTTGCGCAAATCTTCCCTGTAGACGGTAACGACGGTTATATTTACTTGTTCGGTCGCCGTGCCGGTCGCCAACACGGAATAAAATCTGCAAGGGTTAAGAAGGAAAATATTGAAATTTTTACGGAATACGAATATTATTTAGGTAACGATAAAGAAGGTAGCCCTATTTACAAAAAGGGGTATGAAGGCTTAAAAGAACTTAACAACGACACGGTTGGCTTTATTTTGGCAAGTAATGAAGACGAACCTACTTCAAATATGTCGGTTATGTTCAATAAGTACCTAAACAAGTGGATGCTTGTATATTTTAGACCGGAAAAGGTTGATGAAGAGGGTAATTTAATTTATCCTAACAGCATAGGGTTTAGACTATCTGACGTGCCTTACGGTAATTATGGCGAATACCACCAAATTTTGACCGAAGAATTCTTTAAGGAAGAAGACCACTTTGCATTTATGGAAGCAAAATGGAATTATAACGGAAAGGCATCTCCTTTCTACGGTGCGTTCGTTCACGAAAAATATACGGAAGAAAATGGCAAATCTTTTTATCTTATCTTGTCTTTAGCAGGGGCAATTTATAACTCCGTTTTATTAAAGGTTGAACTTGAATAATTGTTAGTAAAATAAAAGGCTTTTAGCATATTGCTAAGGGTCTTTTTTGTTTAACAAATATTGTCATAATTTGATTTTTGTGGCTATTTTTGTTATACGGCTTCAAAGTAATAGTTTAATAAAATACTGTAATTTACTAAGAATATTGCAATATTTAAAGTTTAACAAATCTTGTTTTAGTGCGTAAAAATGTTTGACATAATAAAAAGAATAGTGTATTATGTAATTACAAAAGCATTTTATTGGATAATGTTGTTCTGTATCTCAAAAAACACATACAAAAAATGGACAGGTAGGAAGGAAGTAAAATTTCTTCCTATTTGTTTCTAGTAAGTGTATAGAACAAGAAGTTAGGTGCTTACGTAAAAACCTATATTAAGGATTATAATATTTATTTTTATTTGTAAATATTATACAACAAAATTGTAAAACATTTAAGGAGGAATTTATGAAGAAGTTTGTAAAAGGTTTATCTCTTGCACTTTGTTCTGTGTTTGTAGCAGGCGCAACTGCTTGTGCTCCACAAGAAACTATTGATGAAACAAGACTTAGCAAGTACACAAGAGATAGCTACATTATGAGTGTTGATGGCGTTGAACTTATCACAGGTGATAACCCTTACGCTATTGATGATAATGGCGCACAATTCCGTTACGATTCAAGAAACCACACAAAGTTTATGCATGATGACGTTGGTGGTACGGACTTAGGTATTCCATTTTATAATAGCAAAAACAACACTATGTATATTTTATACGGTGATACTTACGGAACTGGTCGTGCTCAAACACCTGACGGTCAAGATAGAGGTTCTAACTGGCGTTCAAGCGTTATGGCTATTTCAAAAGACTACAAATTATCAGACGGTTTAACTTACGACGACTGGTGGAGAGGCGGTTCTGACCAAGCTGAAGCAGTTATTGAAGGTAAGCATTGGGACAGAGCAGATTGCGTAGCAACTGGTGTTGAAGGAACAAAAATTCCACAAGGCGCAATTGAAATTGACGGTAACGTATATATTTACTACGAATCAATCAGATACTTCGGTGCTGGTGGTACTTGGAAGGTTAACTACCAAGGTGTTATCAAATCAACTGACAACTGCAAAACTTTTGAAAGAGTACACGATTTAACTTGGTTCCCTTCTACAAGCAAAACTGATTACTTTAACTATGCGTTATATTCAGCAGCAGAAGATTGGGATGAAGCAACTTATATGGGTATTGAAACTGAAGCAGACATTACTCCAGACATTTTATCAGAAGCAAACGCTAAAATTCCTAACGCTGAAGAAAGAGTTGCTCCATACTTTGCACAATGTTACCCAGTAGATGGTAAAGACGGATACGTTTATATCTTCGGTAGAAGAAGTGGCCGTCAAAACGGTATCAAAGTTGCAAGAGTTGAATACGACAAGATTGAAGATTTTGATTCTTACGAATATTTCTGTGGTAACAGAAGCAATAACCCTGAATTACCTATTTGGAAGAAGGGTATTGAAGGCTTAAAAGCAATCAACAACGATACAACTGGTTTTGTTTTAGCAAGTGGTAAAAACGAACCTGCATCTAATATGTCAGTTATGTGGAACGAATATTTAGGCAAGTGGATGTTATTCTACTTTAGACCTACAAAGTTAGCAGCAACTGGTGGCGAATATTACCCAATTTCTATCGGATTTAGACTTTCTGATACAGTTTGGGGCAACTACGGCGAATACCATAAGGTATTAGAACAAGACTTCTTCTTACCTGACGGACCTGACGGCGACTTCGTATTTAGGGGTTATGACTACTTGGAAAAGGGTTATGCTCAATTTAACGGCGACGATGCTGCAAGTTTCAACATGGGTAGCAAAAAGGTTAAGTTCTACGCAGGTTTCGCACACGAAAAATATCAAGAATTAGGTGGTAGAGTATTCTACTTCGTTCTAACTCTTGAAACTGTTTACAACTCTTTCCTTATGAAAGTAACGTTAAACTAGGAGGGGAAGAAAAATGAAAAAAAGATTTTTAGTTTTATTTACCTTAATAGCATTAATTTGTACTACTCTTTTTAGTACTTCTATGATGGCTTCTGCTGCAGAAGTTTGGGAAGACGTTGGAACTTATAAGTTTGAAAATATAAATGTTGGTCAAACGTCTACTAGCGCAGGTGCTTATATCGCAGTTAATAGTGGTATCTTCTCAAAGGTTGGCTTACAAGGTTCTGGTAAGGTTGAAATTATGGAAGAAGAGGGAGAAAAGTTTGCAAGAGCAACTTCAAGTGGCTCTAGTTTCGTAGCACTATCTTGTATTCCAAGAGAAAACCAACCTATCACAAAGTTTAAGCTTACTATTACTTATAGATTTAGTGATGGTTTAAACTTCAAAGACAAGAACAGAGGTTTCGTTGGTAGAATTTGGGACGGTAACGCACAACATACTGCAGACAAACAATTTGTTGTAAAGAGTGCTAACCCTGCTGATTATACTGACTGGACGACTTCAACTGTTGAAATTGAAACAAAGTACGTTAGTAATTCAATTTGGTTCTTCACTTTCACAGATGCTGGTGAATACTTTGACGTAAAAGAAGTTTCTTTAACAAAAGTTGGTACACCTGTATTTACTGAAAGATACGATTACGATGCAAGTAAGAACGAAGATTTAGTTGTTAGTTGTGACTTAAAGGGACACACTATCACAAAGATTGACAACTGGAGCGACCCAGATAACGTTAAGGTTGTAGATATGGCTAACTACGTTATTGCAAATGACGGAAAGTCAATCACTTTCAAAAAAGAATTCTTACAAACCTTAAAACCAGGTGCTAAGAGTTTAGCAATTACAGTTAAAGGTTTAGATTACATCGTTGTAGTTAACGTTTACAACTCAACCGTGGCAGACGCACCTGTTAAAGGTGGTGTTGACGTTGAAACTGGTTGTGGTTCAGTAATCGGCGTAACTGGTGCAATTCTTTCTTCTGTATTACTTGCTGGTAGCATTGTAGTATTTAAGAAAAAGAAATAGTAAAAAAACAAATTAAAAAGGAAGAAACAAGTTTTCTTCCTTTTTTTATTTTTGTATGCTTTTTCACCTTTTACACATACTTTTTATATGTTAAAAAGGCTTAAAGTTTTTGTTTTAATAATACTTTCCTTTTTGCTAATCCCTTCTAAAACGGCTTTTGCCACCCCTTACGTTATTAAAAAACAAGAATATGCTTTAAGAAGTTCTTTTTACACTTCCTTTGACACAAGCAAGGTGGAAAGGTCAAATAATATTGCCCTTGCCGTAAAAAGCATTGACAAGGCTTTTATTGACGTTGGTGGCGAGTTTTCTTTTAACAAGGTTGTTGGAGAAAGGAGTGAACAAAGGGGTTACCAAAAGGCAATAACAATTCAAAACGGGGAATTTACCGAAGGCGTAGGTGGTGGAGTTTGCCAAGTTTCTACCACTCTTTATAATGCCTTTATTTTAGCCGATTTAACGGTTACTGAGTACCATAGACATACTTTAGCCGTGTCTTATATAATGCCGTCGTTTGACGCTATGGTGAGTTTTGGCTATGCCGACTTAAAAGTGGTAAACAACACTAATAGCCCGGTGGTGATAAGGGCGTTTGTCGTTGGTAATAGAATTAAAATAGAAATTTATGGCGAAAGGCTTGATAAAAAGATAGAAAGGGAAAGCGTTGTGGTAGAAAAGTTGCCCTATGCCGTAAAAGAAGTTTTTGATGAAAGTGGCGAGTACGGTTTAGTTAAAGGGGAACAAAAGGTGCTTTCTTATGGTAAGGAAGGGGAAAGGTCAATAGGCTACCTAAAGATTACAAAAAATGGTAAAACGGTTAAAAAAGTTTTAAGAAAAGACAGTTATTTGCCTATTGACAAGGTTGTTTGCATAGGCGTAAAGAGTGATGACAAGGTGGAAAACGCAAAAAATGACTGAAATTTATAAATTTTTTGCTTTTTGCCCTTAAAAATAAAAAAATATTTTGACATTTACAAATATTTGTGCTAAACTAATTTAGCAAACAAGGAAAGAAGATGTTTTTTACCGTTTTGCAAACTTAATTTAATAACAAATTAAAAAAAATTTTAGCATTTATGGAGAAATACCCAAGAGGCTGAAGGGGCTCCCCTGCTAAGGGAGTAGTACGGGGTAACCGTAGCATGGGTTCAAATCCCATTTTCTCCGCCACGAAAAAGGACACCGTTTCGGTGTCCTTTTTCATTTTGAAAAACAGAGCCGACTTGTATATTACAAGGTATCGTCTAATGCTCCCAAAGAGTAAAAGGACGGTAAAAAGAAATGACAAAGACGGCAAAAGAAAAGGAATTTGAAAGGCGTTTTGAACGAATAGAAAGCAACATAGAAAGCATAATAGGAATATTAAAGGACGGTAAAACTACCGCCCGTGATATTCCTATGTTTTATGAGTATTTGGATTTATGGCTTACGGAAACGAAAGCCCCGAAAATAACGGCAAAAAGTTTAAATATTTTGGCAAGTGGCGTAAATAACTATATTAAGCCTAATATAGAAAACAAGCGACTTGACGAAATCAAGGCAAGTGAAATGCTTATTGCGATAGACAAAGTCCCATATAGTTATATGCGACAAGTCGTATATAGCATTTTTCGTGCGGTGTTTAAGCGTGCATATCAATTTGATATGATAAGAGAAAACCCCGCCGAAAAGTTAGATTTTGTAAAGCACGTTAGACAAAAAGGCAAAGCCTTAACGAAAAACGAGCAAGCGGAATTTGTCAAAGCAATAAGCAAGGACGAAAAGCATCGCCCGTTGTGGCTATTCTACTTGCTTTCGGGTTGTCGTTGTTCGGAAATTTTAGCAATAAAATGGACGGACATAGACAACGAGCAAAAGCGAATTTTTATTCGTGGAACAAAAACCGAAAGTGCGGAAAGATATATACCACTATTCCCACAAATAGCGGAAATTTTGAAAGAATTACCGCAAACAAGCGAATATATCTTCCCGTTTACACAAAGGGCGATACAATGGAATTTTGACAAAATACGAGAGAAAAACGGCTTTAAGTTCCGCATACACGATTTAAGACATACATTTGCTACAAGGTGTTTAGAAAGCGGAATAAGTTTGAACACGGTTCAAAAGTGGCTCGGACATAAAAGTAGCGTAACGACTGCGGGAATATATCAACACGTTTTGACGGACTTTGAAAAAGAAGAAGCAAAGCGATTTAACCCGAAAATTTAAGAGAAAGAAAAAAAGGCGAATCGGCAACAAAGTTGCGGAATCGCCTTTTTTTATGCTTTAAAATTTATACTGCCCGAATTATTGTTAAAACTGCCCGTGATTTGAACGGAATTTTTTGAGCCGTCTTCGTTCTCATAGCCTACTAAATAATCAATAGAAATTTGATAAAAACTTGCTAATGTTATGCAGTCCATAACATTAGGTATATGTGTGTTTTTTTCCCAACGGCTTATGTTTTGTTGTTTTATGCCCGTTCTTTTTGCAAGTTCGGTTTGCGTGAGTTTTGCATTTTCCCTATGTTCTTTAAGGCTTTCACCGATATTTATCATATTAAAACCCCCTTTTTTAGACTATTTTACACGAAAGTGTGTAAAAATGGTTGACTTACACGATATTGTGTAATATAATCTATACAAGCCTACACGAAATCGTGTAAATATAATTAAAGGACGGTAAAAGGCGAAATGAAGAAAAAGCGACGGAACACGGCAAGGCAAAATGACGGCGAAAAGTTATTGCGATACGGCGTAACGGTATTTTTAAGCAATAAAGAAGTAGATGTTATAACGGTTGAAAATCGTTCGGGCAGTATTTCTTTAAGGCGTAGAGAAATACCGCAAAGTTATACCCACGCAATAGGCTTTACGGCAAATTTTGATGAAGACGACAACGACTATTACGAAGAAGACAAAAAAGCCCACGCAAAGCGGTTTAAGTAAAACGGTAGCCAAAGGCTATAAACCGCACGGGGTTGGCGAAATAAAACAAGAAAAGAAAAAAACGAAAAATAAAAAAAGGACGGTAAAAGACAATGAAAAATTTAACTTTAATTAGAGAGAGTTTTGACGGAAAGGACGGCAAAAAGTATTGGGCGTATATGGTAAGGGGCAATGTAAGGGGGCGTGAAGTCAAAGTTGACTTTGTGCCAAAAGACATTGGCGGATACGAGCCATTAGATATAGTTTTTGACGTGCAAGACAAAGCCGAGTTAATTATAGGACAAGAGCAAATAACGGACAGTTACGGCAATAAGAATACATACACCACCTATAAAGCGCAAAACGTGGACGAGTTCGGCATAGTTTACGATTGCGGAATAAAACCGCAACGAGATAGCGACAAATCATTGCTTGCAATGCTTTTGAACGTGTTAAACGCACAAGCGAAAGCGGAAGAAGAAAAGAAAGCAAGGGAAAATAAAAAGCAATGAAAAAACCATACATAAAACCCGAAATAAAGATAATATCAAACGATACAAATGGGGGCTAACATTATGAAACCGATTTTGCCGGCAGTTGAAGACAAAGAAAAAATAAAAAAAGGCGATAGCGAAATAATTATCAAATATTATTTGCTAAATTATGAGTTTATAAAAATTGTTGCAAAGTCATACTGTCGCAAAAATAGATTGCGAAACAATCTATTTGAAGACATAGCGCAAGAGTGCTTATTGTATTTTCAAAAGTTTAATTTTGAAAATGCGGTAAGGTTTATTCGCTCTATCAATGATATAGCGTTATATGTCCGTTGGGGCGGTGAAAGAGTTTATCATCAAGTTAGGCAAGGCAATACGGAAATACTAACTATACTTGATGAGCCTATAAGCCGAGAAAGACGACACGGCGGAGAGCCTCAAACATTAGGCGAAACAATAGTTGCGCCGTATGACATTATAGAAGAGATAGAGCCAACTAAACGATACACGGACGAAATATATTTACTTGCACAAAGTTATATGACCGAAAGAGAAAAACAAGCCTTTGAATATTTTTACTATACGGATTTAACGGCAAGGGAAATCGGCGCAATAATGGGTATATCAATAAACGGTGCGCAATCATTAAAGAATAGTTACATACGAAAATTGAAACGAAATTCGCAAGAATTTAGCGAAAGGCTTTTAAGTATAAAATAAGAGAAAACGGAAACGGAACGGCGACGGCGTAAAACGGCAAATAGCCTTTATAACGGCAAAGCAAAAAGAGAAAACAAAGGTTTATCTTTTTAGATTGCAGAGGCAAAAGAAAAAATAAAAAATAACGAAAAATTAAGTTTACGGTTTTATATCGTAGCATACGACTAACGAAAAGCAACCCGAAAAGGTTTATCTTTTTGAGTTGCTTTCGGCAAGGCGGAAAGACGGTATAAAATGCGTTTTGTCAATAGGCAATTGGAATAAATAGCGTAAGCGGTTTATGCCGAGAAAACTATTGACGGGGCGCAAGTAAACGATTAAAAGGAACGCTATGACCGTAACAACACCACGCCCAACGCTTGAACTACTTCCCGACAGTTTCAAAATACCATTTTTTGACGAGCCAAAAAAACAATTTTGCAAAGTATATAACGATGGCGGGCATTATATAGCCGTGCCTCACATACCCCAAAGAGTGCCAAAGAAAAAAGCAAAAGAAGAAGTGCAAGAGATTTTTGACAGCCTTTACGCTATGGCGATAAAGGACGGCAAAAACGAGCACGAAACGAAAGATTTTTTATTTGACAATCTTTGCGCCTTTTTTGAAAATGACGAACAAACGGAAATTTTCATAAAAGAGCAAATAAAACGCAAAGCGTTTAACCTATACCAACGCAAAAAAAGATTTAAGCGCAAAGCCTATTTGAACGCTTGGACGCATTTTATCACTATAACTTATAGCGATAAAATGTTAAACGAAGAAGACTTCCGCAAAAAATTGCGTAAGTGTTTATGCAATTTTCATACCCGTAGGGGTTGGCGATATATGGGCGTATTTGAAAGAGCACCCGAAACGGGGCGTTTACACTTTCACGCGCTTTTATATGTGCCTGCGGGTGAAATGATAGGCGAATTAACGGAAAAGCAAGATTATAGCACAAGACAACACAAAATGCAAAAAACTATTGAAAATAGTTTCTTTGCGGAAAAATTCGGGCGCAACGACTTTAAGGAAATAACGCAAGGCGAATTAAGAAAAGGCAATACGCTTGCCTATCTTTTGAAATATATTCAAAAGACGGGCGAACGTATTGTTTACAGTAGAAACATACCCGAATATATCTATAAAGAAATAGACAAAAAAGACATAGCAAGCGAAATGCAAGATTTCGTGTTAAAGTATGTTTTATTTGACGACGTTATAGACTGGGAAAAGGACGTTGCACACGTAACATACGAACAAATAGACATTTTCGCACTACTGCGAAAGACTGCCCCGAAAGAGAAAAAGCAAAGGCGGAAAACGGCGCAAAAGCAAGGCGGGTTAGCCGTTTTGCCCGTTTCCCCTTTGCGTTCTTGTCGGGCTTAACGCATAGGGCGATACCTTGTAACGGGGCGGGGCGTAGCCCCGCACCGCTCGTATCAAGACAAGCACACGCCACAGTGCCAAATTAAGAATTTATTTTACAATGTGACACGGACTCGGTTGTAATATGAGTCACAATTTTATTATAATAATTAAAATAGGAGAATTTCTAATGATAAAAGAACAAGTTGGTAATAGAATAAAAGAATTAAGAAAGAGATTAGGTCTAAGTCAAGAAGAATTTGCATTTAAGTGTGAAATGGATAGAACCTATATTACAAGTCTAGAACGTGGGAAACGTAATGTTTCTTTAGAAAATTTAGATAAAATAGCTAAGGCTTTTGATATGTCACTTAGCGAATTTTTTGATTTTGATAACTAAGGAGGAAAAGTTATGTCTTATGGATTTAAGGAATTCGCAATAGAGGTATTAAACACTCTTAATAAACCTTTGTCAAAAATGGAAATATGGGAAGAAGGTGTTAAATTAGGACTTGATAAAAAATTAGGAACGCAAGGAAAAACTCCTTGGCACAGTATTAGTGCTAGAATTTATACTGAAATTAAAGATGGCATAAATCCTAGATTTAAGCAAGTTTCTAAAAGACCTGCCCTTTTTGCTTTAGTAGGACAAGAATTTACTGAAAAAGATATTGATAAATCATCTAAGGCAAACAATGAACTTGCAAATGAAGAAAGTTCTTACAAAGAAAGAGATTTACATCCGATATTAGTAAAATATTTATTTTCTAGTTCTCATTTTAAATGCTTAACTAAGACTATTTATCATGAACAATCAAAAAAGAAAAGTAAAAATTCTGACAAGTGGATTCATCCAGATTTAATAGGTATTTATTTCCCTTTTGATGATTATGAAAATTTAACATTGCAAGCTATTCCTGTGCTTAAAGAAAAATCTTATAAAATTTTTACATTTGAGATGAAGGTCAATATAACATTAGCAAATTTAAGAGAATATTTCTTCCAAGCCGTTTCAAATTCAAGCTGGGCTAATGAGGGATATTTAGTAGCACCAGAAATAAGCGAAGACGATGATTTTTTAAGTGAGTTATCTATGCTTAATAATGCTTTCGGAATTGGTGTTATTAAATTAAACATTGAAATTCCAGAGCAAAGTGAGATTTTGTTTTACTCTAGACAAAAAGCTAATGTTGACATAAATATGATTGATAAGCTGATTGAAAAAAATCAAAATGTTAAAGATGTTTTTGAAGCATTAATTGATAGTGAAAAATTGTCTAAAGTATCAAATAAAAGCAAGTTTGACAAAATTCTAGATGATGATGAATATGAGAAATACTTAAAGGAAAAGAGAATACTTAAAAAATAATTATGCAAAAGAAAAATTTATGGATTTTAACCGAGGAAAGACCAAAGACAAGTGTTATTTCTTCTTTACTTGATATTTTAAAAGATGATTGTAATTTGCCAAATAAACATAAAAAAGTTGTTATTGAGCCTGTTATCAAAAAAGGTAAATTTCAATTTGTTTATGCTGTAAAAGGCGTTTGCTCCAAAGTTTTTAATAAGGTATATATTAAAATAGTTAGTGGTAGTTCAAGTTTTATTGATTACTTGGTTTGTTTACAAGAGAACGCCCCTATTGAGGGAGACTGCTCTAATGTTTTAATAGCCGTAGAAGAAACAAAAACAAGCGATAAAGAATCTAGAAATACAGGCGTTTCGCAAAGAGCATCAAAATTTATTTACGCAAAACAATATTGTCCAAATGCTAAATTGTATATGCTCTATAATGAGGAATTAGAAAATAACGAAGATAAGAAGCCTAGCAATACTAACATATTTGGAACTAATATTTTATTGACTTTAGGTGTTAAAATTATTGGTAAATCTAATTTAAGTTGGTTTAAGGCTTTTAATACGATAGATGAAATTATATCTTTTAAAAATGGAATGAGAGAACCCCCTGAGGGAAATGTTCCAATTAAAATTGTTAAAAATGCTGATTCTATTGAGGTTTCGGGCAGACTCGCAAAACCTAAAGATGCAGGAAATATCGCTCATGACCCAAGTATTGGTGGACTTTCTATGATATGTGGAGCTTTAAGAAAATTGGGTTGGGAGAAGGATATTATTATAACTAAGCATGCCACAAGTCAAGAATACGTGGATAGAAATAGAAACAATAAATTTTTATATTTGTGTAAGCTATTAAATCTTAAAATGCAAGGATTAAATATCGTTTATCCTGAAAGTTATCATGAAAAGTATTGGCATTATGAATGCTCCTCTGAAAAAGTTGCCTCTATCTTACTACATATAATGGGAATGAACATTGGGTTAAGATATATTTATGAAAACCATGCAGGCTGTGAAAGAGGATATTTTAGAACAGCTGATGAAAAATTAATTACTTTACCAAAAAAAGATACTAATGGAGATAATTTGTTAATTCCCGACGTTGTCTTAGCTGATATGAAATATAAAAACATTTATTTAATAGAAGGCAAACAATTATCTACGCTAAAGAAAGGGCTAGAAGAAATTGAGGATTATGACAGCATAGAAAATGAATATATAATTCCAGAATATCCAAATTTTAATTATTTAAGGTATTTATCTATTTTTGGTGGAGATAAAACAGAATTACCCGATAGAAAAATAATGTTGTATTTGAATAATGACGGATTAATTGTTATTAATAAAGATTTGCCAAAGGATATTTTGAAAAGATTTAAAAAAATTAGAAGAGGCTGAGTGCCTCTTCTTTTTTAATAGTTTACTATTAAAACTTCTCTTGTAATAGCTTCTTTATCCTTTTTTTGATAACTGCAATTTGAATAGTTTGATTCTATTTCATAAACTTTATATTTTTTTGCCCATTCTTGCAATATTTTATTTTTCTTTCCTTTGTGCTCAAAGACGTTTGATAATGCAAATTTAATTCCTTGTTCATTAGCCTTATCTAAAAAAGAATATAAGTCCTTTTCTTCTTCAGTTCCCCAATCATGGAATCCTCGGTTCCCATCATTATATGAACCATTAGTGATTAAATATGGTGGGTCACAATAAATAAAATCATTAGTTCCTAGACCTTGTAACGAGACGTTACGAAAATCCCTAGTATAAAATTCTAGATTTTTATGTTTCATTGTTTCCATAAATAATAATAGGTTTTTCTTTGTTGTTTCAGAGAACTGACTACGATTTCTACCAAAGGGATTATTGTATTGCATATTGTTATTAAATCTGAACTGATAATTAAACGAAAAACAAGACAACGTAAATAAATCAATAGGATTTCCTGTTTGATTATAATAATCTCTAAATGCTTTATAACCTAATTCATTTTCTTTTGTTAAGTTAAATTCATTAATTTTATCTAATATGCGTTTTAATACCGTGTTTTCATCTGCATAGCAGAAAAAACGAACCATTTCTACGACTTTACTATTTAAGTCATTGCAAATAGTTGTGTTTGCGTTTACGTTCGCTGATACAGTAAAGCCTCCTGCAAATAAATCAACAAAAGTATCAATGTTTTTTGGGAAATATTGCATTAACTGAGGTAATAACTTATATTTGCCACCAATGTAATTCATCGGACTTTTTACAAATCTTTTTTGGTCTAATAATGTTGAGTTCGTATTGTTTTTTTGTTTTTTTATTGGGACAATAGAATCATTGCTGATTTTCTTTTTTGCATAGAAAATGTATTCAAAATGTTCTGAACTAGCCGTTTGAGGCAACTTAGATTTATAACGATTGTATGGTATTTTGTAAAGCTTAACGAAATCGCTAATGCAATTTGATTTTAGTATTTCAATAATTTCATCAGTAGTTAAAAGACCATCATCGCTATAACTGATAATAATGTGTTTAAAATCAGCATCTTTTATGAGATTTTCAAAGGCTTCCTTAACGGATTTTTTTATACAATAGTTTGATTTTTCATTAATATATGGTCTAACACCTGTAACACCTTTTAAGCTTGGGGCATCGTATTTTGCAACAGTTTCTAAAAGATGATAATTAGGTAAATATTGTCTTTCATTATAAGGTGGGTCTATATACAATATATCTCCACTTATTTTTTTAATTAATTCGTTAGCATCTTCATTATAACAAATATTGCGTTCTTTATTATCATACACGCTTAATTTTACTAATTCAAAACGTTTGAAAGCACGCTTGTCCCATGTTTTAAGATAAGCACCATAAGTGCCTGTTATATTTGATACAAAAGGAATACCCTCAATAAGTGAGGCGATAAGATATTTATATTCGTATGAGTCTATAAGGTTTTTTTGTTTCCAATCCTCAACAGTGTATCGTATAAAATCTATTCTGCGTGCATTTTCCTCAGTTAAATACATTCTGCCTGCATTACCAATCGGAGAATATTCTTCAGTAATAAACCCTGAAAACGTTGAACAATCTGTTGTTTCTAAATATGAAATAGCATCATCTATTCCAATCTCTTTAAGTTTGTTGAATTTTGGGATTTCATTATTTTCAATAGTTGATGCTGTTAAAATATGTGAAAAATAAAGCAAGTCGTTGCTTATAATTCTATAATATTGTTTGAAAAAACGAGAAACGGAGCCTGTTCCTGCAAATATGTCGCAGAAAATTTGATTATTGTCGGTACAGTTTTCATCTATAACCTCTTTTATTTTTTCTAAAAGATTTGTTTTGTTTCCAATAAATCTCATTTTTTCACATCCTATAACATCCTTGTTGTTTATATAATATATTAATTTATAAAGTTAGTCAAGAAAAAACACATATTTTTGTCTGTTAGTGTGAAAGTTATTGATTGTTTATCCGTGTAATGATATAATAAATTTGACAAAGTATTATGGGGTGTTAAAATTGAAACGTGATAAACTTATTTATACAATTATGATTATAGCAGGGGCATTGTTGACGATTTCTTATATTGGTGCTATTTGGGCTGGCGAACCGATTAAAATTATATTAAGCATTGTAGCCATGCTTGGCAGTGGAGTTCTTTGTTCAGCATTGGTTTCATTATTTTTAGAATTGAAAAGCGAAAAGGATAAGAAAAAACAAAGTTCTTTTATTTTAGAGGGCATCAACAATAGATTAAAATTTTTATTAGTATGGGAATTAAAAACGCTTTCTACATATTTAATCCTTATTAAACCAGATAATTTAAAGAAAACAAATAAATATAAATTAAACTTGAAAGAAATAATCAGTAAAATTAATAATATTTTGAATGAAATTGTTAGTGATACTGACATTCTTTATCAATATAACACAAATATAAATAATGAATATTTAAAAAAGGTTAAAATTAAAAACAACTTAGCTTTTGGTTCTTCCTTGCCTTATTATAAGGACTTATTAGCTAAAATAACTGATTTATTAATTGATTCAAATGTTTGTTTAATTAATGGTGTGTTTGATGAAGATATAATAAATGTACTAAAAAGTATGAAAATAGAAATTAGCGAAATTATAGGCTTGTCAAATAAAGAAAGCTTGGAGTTGCTCATGGAATTTAGGCAAATTTTCTTCCAAAATATAGAAATGTATTTTAGAACCTTAAATATAGATTTAGAAGAAAAACAGGTTTGTTATATTAGAGAAGTGATTGAAAAAACAGCTGAATAAGAGACGAATATTCGGATTTCTATGCTAACACTCCGCCACGATAAAGGACACCAAAACGGTGTCCTTTTTTCGTGGCGTAAAAAGTGTTTTGGGTTTTATTTGACAGTAAAGGAAATTGCAAAGCCTACCTAAAAGAAGTAAAAAATCTAGCCTACAAGTGGTTTACCGGGGAAGAAATCGGAGAAAAAGAGTTAAATTTTTATTTTACTTTAGAAGTTATCTTAAAGGGGAAAACGGTTGGGTTTGTGCCTAATTTTCAAAGGTTTTTAAGAAGTTGTTAAAAACTATTAAAAACTTATTTTTAAAAATGCTAAAAAAAATTAAAAAAAGTATTGACATTTTCTTTTTATAGGGGTATTATACAAAAAAGGTTTTATCATAAATGATAAAAATAAAAAAGGAGAGAAAAAATGAAAAAACTAGGTATACTTATTGCATTAATTCTTTGCGTTACTATCGGTGGCGTTTACGCTACTTGGACATATACGCAAAACACAGACGTAGCCGATGAAACTATTAACATGACAATGAACTTAACTGACGTTGCATATAGCGGTTCTTACGGTACTTATGAAATTAACACAGATTCTTTAAAGTTAAAGATTGACCCTAAAAAAGACACAACTCACACGACTGCACTTTACATTGAAGGTCAAATCGTAATTACTTTTACACCTAACTCTGTTGCTCCAGAAGAAGTAAAAGAAAATGGTGTTGCTTCTACCTTTCAGTTTGGTTTAACAAACGCTAACTGGACTTATGACGATGGTGACGGCGCTAAAAAGCTTATTACTTTAGCACACGACGAAGCTGAAGATATCGTTTGGGGCGAACCTGATGAAAACGGCGTATTTACTTACATAATTACTGCTGAAGCTCTTGCTGAACACATTAATTTAGCAGAATTCAACCTAGATACAAAGGTTAAGTATGACGAATTTAATACAGTTTTAGGTAATGGTCAAATTACTATCACAGTTAGTGACGGTATAACTGCTACAAACCCTATTCCAAACAATCAATAATTGATACTGACATAATAAAGCCAGTCGTTTTTTATCGGCTGGCTTTTTATACATTTTTACTACAGTGACGAAAAATGACAAAATTTGAGATATATTCTTTAATTCTTTGCATTATCGTTTTCGTTATGCTTGTTAGCCTTTTTTCTTATATGCTAACTATTTTGATAAAGCAAACGTTAAAACACGTAAATGCAGGGTTAGAAGATGAAAATTTAATAAAAGAGTTTACTAACGCTAAAAAGCCAAGCAACTTTTCAAAATGGTTTAACGCAATTTTGAACGGTTTACTTTGCTTAATTTTTGGCGTTATTTTCGTTTCGTCACTTTATATAAGTTGTACTCAAAACACTTATTTTGAAAACGTACCTACTTATAGGGTTGTTTTAACTTCTTCTATGGAAGAAAAGCACGAAGATAACAAATATCTAATAGAAAACAACCTAAACAACCAAATTAGCGCGTTTGATTTGATAGTTACTTACAAAATTCCTGATGAAGAAGACCTTAAACTTTACGACATAGTGGTTTATGAAGTTGACGGAGTTTTAGTAGTGCATAGAATTGTTGGTATTGAAGACCCTAACCAATACCACCCTAACGAAAGATACTTCCTTTTACAAGGGGACGCAGTTGGTAAGCCTGACCGTTTCCCTGTAAAGTACTCTCAAATGAAGGGTATTTATAAAAATCAAAAAATACCGTTTATAGGTAGTTTCGTTCTATTTATGCAATCTCCTGCAGGTTGGCTTTGCATATTGTTGGTTGCAGGTAGTATAATTTTAACACCTATTCTTGAAAAGAAACTTTTAAATGCAAGAAAGGCAAGATTTTTACTTATAACTAACGGCTCTATTATAACGGAAGAAGTTACTATAACGGAAGATTTTGAAGATAACTTCCTTGACGACGGCGAAAATATTAAAGTAGTTCAAGCAAAAACTTTTGTGGAAAAACTTGAACTTTCAAGCGAACAGGTTAAAAAGAGATACAAAAAGATTGTTGATACGCTTAACCGTATTGAAGATATTCGTTTAACGGAAGCAAAAAGCCAACATTCTTATAAGGTTAAGGCAGAAGGTATTGCAAGGTTGTTCTTTAGGGGTAAAGACCTTAACGTAGCACTTCCGTTAAATCCAGGATATTATAAATATACAAAATATATCTTTACCGACCTTTCTTCTTCAACAAAACACCAAAACTACCCTGTATGTATTAAACTATCTAACGATAGACATACCGACTGGGTTTGTGATTTAATTTTAGTTATTGCAGAAGAATTTGGACTTAAGGTTTTAGATAAGCCAGTTGACCCTAAGTTGGCAAATGGTGAATAGTATGAAAAAGAGTATTGTATTATTCGCCTTTATAGCAGTTATAACCTTAATAGCATCTATCGGTGGCACTTTTGCTACTTGGTATTTTGCAGAAGAACCACCTACTCCCGTAATGAAGTCTGAAGATATAGGCATTTCTGAATTTGAATATAAGCCTTTCCAAGGAGTATATATAGATTCAATAATAGTATATGATTTTAAGAACGTAACTGAACGTGCAACGGAATTTACTAAACCTACCGATATTTACTCTTCAGTTAGGGCAGTAGCAGGGTCGTACATAACTTATAAGGTTACTTTTCATAATAACAGTTCGGTTAACCATTGGTTTGTAAAAAAATCTTTTACAAACTCATTAGTTCAAAACTCTTTGGTGGATAAACAAAATGGTGTTACGATAACGCTGAAGGACCACCCTGGCGATAATTATTCTACATTTAATAATGAAGACTGGATTCCTGCAAACACCTATCGTGACGTTTATATTACCTATACGTTTGGCTCTAATGCTATTAATGAAGTAACAACCTTTGTTTCATATATTTTTGGCGAAAAGATGGATGCCGTTTATACAAACTTTGTAGATATATTAAACAATCAAGAGACGTATTCTTTTTTAGCAAAAGCCTTTGATGATAAATATTCAGCAACAGGCGAAGTTGTAATTGCAAATTTAGGCAAAGAAAAAGAAATATTTGATACACTTTTTGGTGGTGACGTTACCATTAACGTTGACGGGCAAGACGTTCCTGTAACCATTATGATTAGGCGTGAAAACGTAGATGGCAAAAACACGGGGGATGCTTATGCTAACGGACCAACTGGTTGCGAATACACGTTGTATATAACCATTGATGAATTAGATGCAAACAACAATCCTACGGGTAAAGCAACAGTCTTTGCCGTTACCTATTCTGAAGGGGGAATTTCTAATCAAGACAAATGGTATCAAGTTGGCGAATTGTATGAAGGTACTTCTTCTCTTGACGGCTATTTAGGGGAAGATGCTTTTGATTATACAACTTGGGAAGCCGTTCCTAAAGAATATATTGTTGCAGATGGAATAACCTATAAAATTGGTTTAGAACAAGGCGACCAATATCAAAAGATGAAAAAACTTGAAGAAATTATGGCTGTTAGAGATAACGAAATCTTTAACAAAATTAATAATACGCAAATTCTAAAAAAGGTGTACGCTATTATTCACAATGCCCAAAACAAAGGAAAGCCAGGTTATGACATTTTAAAACAAGCGTTTGAAGATGCATCACCATTTTATACCGTTAACAATAACGGTGGAGATATTCCTGTTAACACCAACTGCACAAGGGCTGAAATATTGCCATATATTGAAGCAATTCAAAAAGCGTTAGATTACTATAACCAAGTTAACTAACTTATACAAAAAATAGTACAAAAATAACGAAAAAAAGGAGGTATAAAAATGTCAAAAAAAATAATGATTTCTTCAATATTTTTGGCTATATTGATATTTTGTGCTTCCATAAGTGGAGTTTTTGCTACTTGGTATTTTGCAGAAGAACCACCTACGCCTGTAAGTAAGGCAGAAGACATTGGAATATCTGAATTCGTTTGGAAGCCGGAAGAAATTTTGCCTGACGTTACGCCTGGTCAAAACTATTTAGACTTACACCAATCTATTTTAGAAAACGTAAAGGGTGGGCTTAACTCTTCAAAAGATACTTTAGAAGATGCCGTGCTTAGTGATAGAGACGGACTACTTCACAGTTCGCAAAACGTTCAAGGTGGTAACTTAGCGCACTTATTTATTACAAGTGCAACAAGGGAACTTGATTTTATTGTAGAATACGTTTCCGACAACGAGTTTTTGGTTTATATGTATGAAAACGCAAAGGCAGAAACAGGTGCCGTTGGGGTAACCAGAATTGCAGTATATAAAACCATTTATCTTAAAACGGCTGGCGATTGGGACGGAGCAGAAGCACAATACGGTTTTGCAACCGTTGACTTCTTCCCTAGTAGTAATATTATGGCGATAGACGTTAAAACTTGGTCAAGATAACTTAAAATTAAAAGCAGTAGTTTTTGCTACTGCTTTTTTTATTTTTTTAAAATTTTGCCCTTTTGTTTTATTGCCTTTTGAATTTTGTTGGTATATAATATCTATCGCACGGGAAGGATGAGAATATGAAATTATTTGAGCCAAAAGTATTTAAGGTATTTAAAACTTATAAACCAAAAGATTATTTATCAGATATAATTGCGGGTATAATCGTTGCAATTATCGCTTTGCCACTTTCAATTGCACTTGCTATTGCATCTGGTGCTTCGCCTGAAACAGGGCTTTTTACTGCAATTATCGCGGGGTTTGTTACTTCGTTTTTAGGTGGTAGTAGGGTTAATATCACAGGACCGACAGCCGCTTTTGCAACAATAGTTGCGGGTATTATTTTTACGCAAGGTATGGACGGGCTTTTCCTTGCGACTATTATGGCAGGTATTATTCTTATCATAATGGGTCTTTTAAGGGTTGGTTCGCTTATAAAATATATACCACACTCAATTACGGTTGGGTTTACTTCAGGCATAGCCGTTACCCTTTTAATAGGTCAACTTAAAGACTTTTTTGGTTTAACCTATCCAGACGGCACGGTCGCAATTGAAACGACGGAAAAGGTAAGTTTGATTATAGAAAATTTTTCTACCTTTAATCCTTGGGCGTTTGGACTTGGCGTTTTGGGGCTTTTAATACTTATATTCTTGCCAAAAATAAAGTTCTTAAATAAAGTTCCCGCATCGCTTATTGCAGTTCTTGTAGGTGCGCTAGTTTGCCTTATTCCTTTGGTTAACGCAAACACTATTGGTTCACTTTATACTATATATTCAGGCTTACCAAAGTTTAATTTACCGGTAATCACGGGGGAAAGAATTTTAACTTTACTGCCAAATGCGTTTACAATCGCTTTACTTGCAGGGATAGAATCACTACTTTCTTGCGTGGTTTCAGATAAAATGATAAACGATAAACACAACTCAAATACCGAACTTATTGCGCTTGGCACAAGTAATATTTTAGTAGGCTTTTTTGGTGGTATACCTGCAACGGGTGCTATCGCAAGAACGGCCGCTAACGTAAAAAACGGTGGTAAATCGCCACTTTCTGGTATGGTACACGCAATTGTTCTTTTATTAGTGCTTGTCGTTTTAATGCCACTTGCGTCTTATATACCTATGCCTATTATTGCGGCTATTTTGATTATGGTTGCATATAATATGAGTGAGTGGAGAGAGTTTGTTGCAATAATAAAAACCAAAAAATGGAACGATATTTTGGTTTTAGTGCTAACTTTTGCACTTACCGTAATATTTGACCTAGTAAAGGCAATTGCCGTTGGACTTGTCGTTCATTACTTAATTGTACTTATTAAGTTTTTAATAGAAAAAAGAAAAGCAAAAAAGGTTGCCCCTTTAACTACTGAAACTGAAGTTAAAGAAGAAAAAAATGAAGAAAAAAATTAAAATTAAAGACCGTTAAAAACGGTCTTTTTTGTTTAGGGGAATATATTTTTATTTAGTTCATAAAATTATATAGGGTGATTTTATGAAGAAAAATTTGTTTGTTATTGAGTTTATAGGGCTAACTTTTACCGCCGTACTTGGCACGATACTTCATTTTTTGTACGAGTGGACGGGCTTAAAAGGACTTGCCGTTATTTCCGCCGTGAACGAATCAACTTGGGAGCATATGAAACTTGTTTTCGTTCCGTACTTTATTTTTGCTGTTGCTCAAAGTTTTTTTAACAAAGATTATAATAATTTTTGGTTTATTAAACTAATAGGCATTTTAACTTCTACCATTTCTATACCTATTTTGTTTTATACGCTAACGGGCTCTTTTGGAACACTTTCTGCCGTAGTTAATATTATAATATTTTTTGTTTCCGTATTTAACGGGTATTTTTTAGAGATATATTTATTTAACAAAATAAAAGGCAAAAAATGGTTAGAGTGGATTTCTGTAGCCGTTATTATTGCTATATTTATACTATTTATAATTTTTACCTTCTATCCGCCAAAAATACCACTCTTTTTAGACCCTGTAACTAAAGGTTATGGAATAACTAAATAAAAACGACTGTCTTTTTTTAATAATTTTGCTATTTACAAAACAAAAAATAGGGTATATAATAATTAAGGATTACAAATTATTATCAATTTTACTTGGGTACGAAAAGATTATTTACTAAGGAAGGTAATATTATGCTTGTTAGAATGTTTAACTTTTGGTACTTTTTTTTGGGTTTTGATAGGTGCAGGGTTAACGGTCGGCTTATACTTTTTGTTAAGAAACAAAAGTTATAAAACTAAAAAGTGGGTAATTTTTTCTATTTTAGCGTTTGCGCTTATACTTCACTTTCTAAAACTTTTAATACCACCTTATTCTACTAATGAAGAAATTAGGTTAAGAGATATTTGGTTTATAAATATTTGTGGGGCAAACATCTTTTTGTTTCCTTTTATATTTTTATCAAAAAGCAAAAGCGCAAAAGATTATATGTTCTATTTAGGGGTTATAAGTGGCTTTCTTGCCCTTCTTTACCCAACGGAAGCAATAGGCAGAACGGTGGAAAACCCTTATATATTAGATACTATAAGATTTTATCTTCACCACATAATTTTATTTATGGCGCCACTACTTATGGTACTACTTGGCGTTCATAAAATAAGTTATAAAAGAGTTTTTAGTGCGCCTATCGGCTTACTACTTGTAATGCTTTTTATAATGCTAAACCAAGTTTTACAAAGCGAAATAGGGTTTATAAATTTAAGAAGTGAAGACTTTTTCAAGATAGGTTATAAAAACACTTCCTTTATTTGGGGACCTGGCGACGACGATATTGCGCAAATTTTTGTGGCAGTTTCGCCTAAAATTTTTAGAGTGATACCGTTTGGACCTTACGCTGGACAAGAAAAGTTTTGGCCGTGGTTTTGGATAGTCGTTCCTGTATTCGTTTACGTAACGCCACTTGCATTTTTAGTTTGTATGATTTTTGATGGAAAAGAGTTTATAAAAGATGCAAAAAACCTTTTTTTAAGAATAAAAAGTAAATTTAAAAGGGGTTAATAAAAGATATAAATTAGGGGCTTAAAAATTTTAAGTCCCTTTTATTTTTTAGTAAATTAAATTTAATAGTGTAAAAAGGCTTATTTAAGCCGTGCTTTTGTTGTTTTTTGCGTTAAAAAACTTTTCTTTATTTTCTATTAAAACTAAAAGTGTTTATATTTTCTTGACAATAAATTTTAAAATGATATAATTTTTATATAAAATACTTAAAAGGATATTGTTATGAAGAAAGGGTTTTTAGGGTTTCTTGCAATAGTTTTCATATTGATGACGGCTATTTCAATGTACTTTATTTCATTTTCAACTTCATATTACATAAATTATAAAGACTACGTTCTAAACTTTGGTTCTGAAGACTGGTTAGAAGACGGGGAAGATATTTATTCTTTCGCTAATGGTGATAAAAACAACGTAGGCAACTGGGACAGAACTTGGTACGGTCAAGAAATTAGAAAGTCAAACGGGGAACAATACATTTACCTTTACGACAAGGGCAAAGATATGTTAGCCGTTAACGACAAGGGCGAAGCCGACCTTTCTTATGGTGGAGAATCAAGTTTTTACTATAGAACTAACGTTATAACTGAAGCGTCTGGCAAAAAAGACCCGTTAAAAATTAAACTAACCGTTGGCCGTGATGGTGAAGGTTGGTATGGAGAAAAGGGCGGTTGCTTACTATTTAGGCTTGGTTTTTATAGCAGTAAAGCGTTAACAATGACGGAAGAAGAATTTGCCCTTTACGGCTTTAAGAAGGAAGATTTTGAAGACGGTTGGTATTATTTAGACTTTACTAACAAGGTAAATAACGAAATTACTGAAGGTTGGTTTAATATTGACGCTGAATTTACCGTTCCTGAATTTTTCAACAACTTTGATGAAGCAACTAACAAGGTTAACGACTTTGTTAAAGTTCAGTTTAAGTATAGCGACGGCGCAACGGAACAAGTTGAAGATATTGCGTTAAAAATAAAAGACATTGTTTTAACTGCTCCATCTACCGTTAAACTTATTTCAGAAGAAGGGGTTTTTGACATTAAACTTCCAAGTGACGTTGCAATTATAATTGATTTAGAAAACCCTGTGGTTTCTAAAGTTTATTTTGAAACGCAAGAAGAAAATATAAAGATTAGAACGCTTTTAACAAGTGAAGAATATAAGGTAGAAGGCAACAAAGTTATACTAAACAAAGACTATCTAGCAGGTTTAGCAAACGGACAAAATAGGTTTGTGTTAATCGTTAACGGTGCAGAGTGCAACTTTACGCTATTCGTTAGAAACGGACTTTTAGTGTTTGCTGAAGTATAAAAAACAAATTAAAAAAGCCCTAAGTTTTTAGGGCTTTTATTTTTTTATTTAGTTAAGGTGGTTAGAAGGGCTATTAAGCCTTTTTCTATATCACGGTAGGTTCTTTCAAAATCGCCAGAGTACCACGGGTCGGAAATATCACCGCCACCACAAAAATCAAGTAATTTTATTATTTTGTTTTCTTTATCGTTACCAAAAATTCTAACAAGGTTTCTATTATTCCACTCTTCCATAGTTATAAAAAGGTCGTAATTATCATAATCTTCCTTTTTAACTTGAACTGCCCTTTTACCACTTGCGTCAATGCCGTGTTCACGCAGTTTTCTAAACGCTGGGGGATAAACTGGGTTACCTATACCGTTCCACACTTCTTCACTACTGGTTGCTGAAGATGAAACGATAAATTCATCGTCAAGTCCCTTCTTTTTAAGCATATCTTTAAACATAAATTCTGCCATAGGCGAACGACAAATGTTGCCGTGGCAAACAAACATAATTCTTTTCATACTTAAATTATAAAATTTATTTAACTTATTGTCAACAAAAGGGGTCATTTTAGATGACTTTTTTTATTTTTGTGATATACTTAATATCGCTACGAAAAAGGAAGTAAAGTAATGAAAAAATTAAAAATGGACAAAAACTTTATAAAAACGGCTTTAGCGCTTGCAATTCCTATCGCTATACAAAACCTTTTAACAAGTTCTGCCACTTTAATTGACACGGCTATGGTTACCGGGCTTGGCGAATACGCAATTTCTGCGCTTGGGGTTGCTACAAGGTTTTCATTTTTACTTAACGTTATATGTTTTGGCTTTGCATCTGGGGCGGCGGCTTTAATTTCACAATACTGGGGCGCAAAGGAAGAACATAACATAAAAAAGACCTTTGGTTTTAACTTAAGCCTTTCACTTGGGTTTGCAATTATTTACGCAATACTCCTTTTCGTTATGCCAAGCACTTTGATACATATATTTACTGATGATAAAGAAGTTATAAGACTTGGCGCAGAATACTTAAAACTTTTTTCTTTAGCAGTTCCGTTTTTAGTATTTTCACAAGTAATGTGCATATCTTTTAGGTCTATTGAAAGGGTAAGAATTCCTTTTATATCTTCAGGTATTGCCGTTGCAGTTAACATTTTTTTTAACTACTGTTTAATTCACGGTAATTTAGGTTTCCCTGCACTTGGACTTAAAGGTGCGGCAATCGGTTCAATTTTAGGTTACGTTTGCCAAGCGATATTCTTATTCATCACACTAATAGCCGTTAAAACTCCGTTCAAAGGAAGATTTAAGGAAATTTTTGCGTTTAATAAAGAGTTTGTTAAAAAGTATCTTAAAATTGCAATGCCCGTTTTAATTAACGAAATTTTGTGGGCAGTAGGCACTAACGCTTACGTAACCGTTATAGCAAGACAAGGCGCTATAAACCACGCAGGGTACACCTTGTATGAAAATATTCAACAAGTATGCTTTGTATTCTTCGTTGGTATTTGTTCGGCTTGTTCGGTTATGGTTGGTAAGTCGGTTGGAAACGGCGAACACGAAAAGGCTTATAAGGAAGCCAAGTGGTTTGCTATTGCAACGCCAATTTTAGGTGTTATACTTGGCATAATAATAATACTTTTAAGAAACCCTATTCTATCAATTTTCCCTATTCAAGCAGAAAGCGTAAGCGACG
The DNA here is from genome assembly GCA_017508485.1 of Clostridia bacterium. Taxonomy (GTDB): domain Bacteria; phylum Bacillota; class Clostridia; order Christensenellales; family Borkfalkiaceae; genus SIG381. The sequence goes on from JAFVYV010000011.1 coordinate 30,395, forward strand.
CAGACGCTATAAGAAAGGTTGCGTCTAACTGCTTATTATTTTACAGTTTTTGGGTAGGTATGAGAAATATTCCTTACACCTTGGTTTGTGGTATATTTAGAGCAGGTGGGGACACCAAGTCGGGTCTTATAATAGATGCCGTTAACCTTTATTTATTAGGTATTCCTGCCGTTGTAATAACGGGGTTAGTACTTAAAACGGAATTTATTTTTATAATAATGGCTATGTTCATTTTTGAAGACACCTTAAAGACTATATGGTGCATACGCCACTTTAGGTCTAAAAAATGGATAAAACAAATTACCGATAAAAAGAATTTAGCCGACTAAAAACTAAAAAGGCAATAAAAAAGCACTTAACGAAAGTTAAGTGCTTTTAATTTTTGTTTTTGATGACTAATTATTCGGCTTGTTGTTCAGCCTTTTTCATAGCATCTTTTTTAGCATACATTTTTGCAGTAACGTATTTTGTTACGAAAAGTGATGCAACCATAAGTACTAATGCGATAGGAAGTGCTATAAATGCGTTAGGAATAAATCCTGCGATAATATAACATACGAAAGAAATTATTGCAACGTAAATAGCGTAAGGTATTTGAGTTGAAACGTGATTTAAGTGTTCACATTCAGCGCCTGCACTACTCATAATAGTAGTATCTGAAATAGGTGAGCAGTGGTCACCACAAACGGCACCTGCTAGACACGCAGAAATACCAACTACTTGTAATGGGTCAGTTGTGTCAAACATTGCTAATACGATAGGTATTAAAATACCAAAAGTACCCCAAGAAGTACCAGTAGCAAACGCTAATACACAAGCAACTATAAAGATAACTGCAGGAAGTAGTTTTGCTAAAGTAGGTGGGAAGTTGCTCATCATATTACCAACAAAGTATGCTGCACCAAGTTCGCCTGAAACGTTCTTTAAGGCAGTTGCAAAAGTTAAAATTAAAATTGCAGGAACCATTGCGATAAAGCCTTTTGGAATAGCGTTCATAGCATCTTTAACAGTACAAATCTTTCTAATTGCAAAGTAAATGATTGTGATAACTAAAGTTAAAATACCACCCCAAGGAAGTGCAACCGTTGCATCGGTATTACCAAATGAACCGATAAAGTCCATATAATAATCACCTGCTGGGTCAAACATACCGCCGTTATAAACTAAAGCGAATACGCTTGTGATAAGTAAAATAACGATAGGTAAAACTAAGTCAATAACTCTACCACGTTCACTTACGTCGCTATCTTCTGCTGAAGTAACTTTTGCGCCACTAAATAAATCGCCCTTTTGTGCGTTAAGTTCGTGCTTTCTCATAGGACCAAAGTCAAACTTCATTAAAATTAAGCCGATAACGAACACTAAAGTTAAAAGTGAGTAGAAGTTAAACGGTATTGCCGCAACGAAAAGGCTTATACCTTGACCGTCTGCCGCATATTGAGAAACTGCCGCCGCCCAAGAAGAGATAGGTGCTATCATACAGATAGGAGCAGCCGTTGCGTCAATTAAAAATGCAAGTTTAGAACGAGAAATCTTGTGTTTATCAGTTACAGGTTTCATAACAGAACCAACTGTTAAACAGTTAAAGTAGTCGTCAATGAAAATTAAAATACCTAAAATAAAGGTACAAATACTTGCGCCAACCTTAGACTTAATGTTCTTTTGCGCCCAGTTACCAAACGCGCGTGAGCCACCTGCTTTGTTGATTAAAGCAACTAGTACGCCAAGTTCAACAAGGAATACGAATATACCTGCAGTACCCGAAACGGCGTCAATAATACCGGTGGAAACGAGTGTGTCAACCGTGCCTGTAAATGAGAATTTGTTAGCAAGTATTGCACCAGATAAAATACCGATAAATAGTGAAGAATAAACTTCTTTAGTGATAAGTGCAAGACCTATTGCAATGATTGGTGGAAGTAATGCCCAAAAAGAGCCTGTTACTTCGTGAGCGCCACCGCAAGTTTCACAACAGTCAGGACAAGCGATAGTAGTTAAAAAACCGTCTTCACATTCTTCACAAATATCTCCGCCACAGTCGGGACAAAGGTAGGGATCTGAAGTGATTTCACCTGTGTCGTTACAAGTAGTACAATAAATACCTGCGTCGTTAGCCGTACAGTCTGGGCATTTAACAGTATTATCAAGTAGCCCAGTAGTTACTGCAACTATTAAAAGTGCTAAAATAACTACACCTGCAATCAAAACGGTTAAGGTCTTTTTGTTAAAGAAAGACTTTTTAGTTTCGTTTAACATTTATTTTCTCCTTTGTAAAAAATTTTTTTCAAAAAACAAAAGCACGATAAAACCGTGCTTTACTTATATAATGTTATATGTTTTTTTGAGTTTTGTCAATAGGGTTTTGGTTTTTTCTGTCCTTTTTAACCCCTAAAATTATAAAAATTACAGATATAATAATTAAACCTACTGCTATTAAAATGGCAGAGTTTCTAAAAAACTCTATAGGTAGGATATTTATTATTTCATCTTGGTCGGGATAAAATAGCCAGTTGTCCTTACCTGGGAAGAAAATTTTATGGAAAATGGTAAAAGCCTTGTCAAAATTTATACTTGCAAGACCACCTATCGTTAGTGGAAGAATAAGGTTGATTATTCCACTAAAAAAGCAAGGTCTTTTATTAAAAAAGTTATAAAAACTAAACACCTTTTTTCTTTCTAAAATAAATAAAGTAAGGGTTAAAACAAAAGATATAATAAGAACTATTAAGTTTAGGTTAAAAAGTTTTTTGCAGTCGGCAAAATGACTTGCACCGTTAGTTGAAAAGGCTAACTCACCAGTAGAAAAAGGAACGCCCGGCAAGGTCAAATAGTTCATCATTTCATCAAATGCGCATTTAATAGTTTGATAGTCGTATCCAGTTAAATCAGGAAGGTTAAGAGCATTTATATGTAGGTAGTAAAAAAATCTACAATAAATAGGTAGCCCGATTGAAACGGTTAAAGACAAAAATATTAAACTTATTATAAAAACAATTGTTAAAATTTTATTTTTCATAAACAAAAGTATATATTAAAAAAAATATTTTGTCAATTAAGTTTATTTTAGGTTAAAAGTGTTGAAAAAAAACGGCTTGTATTGTATAATAAATACAAATTGAACAAAACGGGAGAAGACAAGATGTTAGATAAATTATTTATGCCTAATAAAGAAGTTTTTAGGTCAATCAGTCCAGAAAATTTTACAGGAGAAAAGGGCAAAGGTGGTATGGCTACCGAAGGTGCTTCTGCTCCTGCTGCTGAAGGTTTAGGTCAAGGCTGGAAGGTTAGCCCAAGAATTTTTCTTCAACCAGGTGAAACCAGAACTATTGCCGATATTCAAGGTAGTGGTATCATTAAACATATTTGGTTTGCAAAAACTGGCGATACAAGAAAGCAAATTTTAAGAATTTACTATGATGGAGATACTAACCCTGCAGTAGAATGTCCTATGAGTGACTTTTTCTGTGCAGCGCAAGAATCTTGGCAAATTAACGCATTACCTATCTGCGTAAACTCTTACAACGCATATAACAGTTATTTTGAAATGCCATTTAAAAAGAGCATTAAAATAACTATTGAAAACTTATGTTTTGACCAAAGAACACTTTACTACCAAATTGACTACGTTGAAGTTGCCGTTCCAGAAGACGCACTTTACTTCCACGCACAATTTAGACGTACTAACCCACTTCCATATAAAGAAGATTACACAATTATTGACGGTATTGAAGCAAAAGGTAAATACGTTGGTACGTACTTATTCTTCGGCACAACTAACAACGGTTGGTGGGGCGAAGGCGAAATTAAGTTCTTTATGGACGGAGATAAAGATTTCCCTACAATTTGTGGTACTGGTACTGAAGACTACTTCTGTGGTGCTTGGTGCTTTAATAAGGACAAAAAGTATATTGACTACTCAACTCCTTACAGCGGTTTCCACGCATTATATAACGATGAGTTCTATGCATCTCAACAAAGATTTTCAATGTATCGTTTCCATATAACGGACGCAATCAACTTTGAAAAAGATTTAAGAGTAACAATGCAAGCAATCGGCTGGAGAGCAGATAAGAGATACTTACCACTTCAACCAGATATGGCGTCAGTTGCTTATATGTACTTAGACAAAACTAGCGTATATAGAAAGCCACTTCCAGATGTAGACTATTTAGAAATTATCTAACAACAAAAAACTAAAAGCACTTCTTTTGAAGTGCTTTTTTTGTTTTAGAATTAAGGATTTAAATGTTTATATTTCTTTTTGTTGACCGTGGAAGGTTATTTGGTAGTCGTAGGTGGCAGTTTTTAAAATGCTTTCTTTATATTCTTCATAATATTTGTAGTGGTGGCGATAAAGTTTTTTAATTAAGTCAAAAACGTCAACGCCACTTTTACTTTTTTCTACCACCCTTTTTAGGTTGCTTTTTAAGTCTTCTTCTGCTTTTTTGCACACTTCTTCAGGGACGAAAGAATTGCCTTGCCCGTTTAGGTCGGTGTTTATAGAATTTTGGTCGTCAATTTTAACAAAAACGTCTAACTTAAAGGTGACAAAAGGCTTATTATCAACAAACTTTAAGGATATTTTTTTGTTTACGGAAAGCACGTCAAGTAAAACGTTAAAATGCTCTCCTTGATAGACGCAGTCGTTTACTTCTAAAGTAGAGTAGTTTACCGTGGTTGTCATTAAGTTAACGGCAAAAGTTTCTTCCTTATTAAGTTTTTCTACCACTTTGCCTTTATTAAAAAGTAGGGTAGTGGTTGCATCAAAAAGGTTTTGCTTTTCTTTCCCTGACTGGCTTTGCCCTTCGCTACCACTTGAAGCGTTTTGTTTAGATAACTCGTTTCCCCCTTTTTCATTACCACTTTCTTCGCCTTCAGGGGGCAAAGTTTTTATATATGGTAAATAAGAGTAGCCACTTTTTCCGTAATATCCTATTGAAAAGGTTTTTATATCCGTTTCTAAAATGTCGTTATTTAGTCCCGTTTTCTTTAACAAAATTTTTTGTATTGCAAAAGAAGAAAGGTCGTCAAGTGGCGACTCCGTTTTTAACACTTCTTTTGCGCTATCTTCCGTTATGGCAATCAAGGTGGAGTCTTGCACGTTTAAAGTTTTTGTAAAGTAGTTTACTAAATTTATAATATTTTCATCTAAAAAACTTTGGTTAATTAAAATAAGGTTGCAAAAAGAAAGTTTAGGGTACCAGCCGGAAATTGAGCCTATTTTAGTTATGGCAGAACTTACCGTGCTACCCGTGGATGATATAACCGACTTTTCGTTTTTTGCCGAAGTGTTTTTTGCTTCGGGCAGGGCGATTTGCGCAGTAATTTCATACTCATCTTCCTTTTTGTCAATGCCTATTGCCGTTATAATTGCCGTTTTTTCAATATCAATTATTCCAAAGTCGTTAGAAAAGAATAGCAAAAAGCAAAAAGATACTATTATTATGATAATTCTAGTTTTTAGGCTTGTCATTTTTTCTCCTTAAAAGTAGTAGCAGAATAGGAATTAGGTTTGAAAACATAAAAAACAGTCCGCCAAAGTAGGTGTGAATAATATTTTGTAGCACCACGGAGTAGTCGTTTAGTAAAGAAATTAAAAGTAGGTTTAAGGTGGTCGCTATTATTGCAGGGTAAATTCTTTTCTTAAACGGAAAAACTTCCATTAAAATTTGCGTTTCAAAAAAGACGGGCATTGAAATTGATATCGTACCGACAAGTAGTAAACCGAAAACGGAAATATAGTCAACTCTACCTACGTTGTTTATAACGGTTGAGTATTTTGAAATGTCCGTTATTGCAAAAAGCGTTCTGTGTGCTATTGAGTCAAAGGCAAGGTAAAAGGCTATTAAAAACAAAATTACCAAAGTTAACGAAATTAAATAACTTATAACAATTTTGCCTATTCCTTTTTTGCCTAGTTCAAAACTACCTAAAAAGAAAAGTAGGTAAACTCCGTCGCCAAACCACCCTAAAGAATAGTAGGACGCAATAGGCACTTTTTTTATAAACGCACCTATAGGCAGTATTGCTCCAAAATCAAGACTTCCTAAACTTAAAATAAACACCAGTAAAAGACTAAACACGGTTATCAAAAAGAATAGGTCGCTTAGCCTTCCTATCGTTCTAACCTTTGTTATACATATCAGTAAAACCACAAAAAAGAATGGTAAAAAGGCAAGTATGGTTGGTGCCGTTTCGTAAAGGGTTAAGTTTACGTAGTTTTTTTGTTCAATTAGTAGTGGAAAGCCTTTTATTAAAAAGTAAAAAAAGTATAGAATAAGCACTATATTTTTAACCGTTTTACCAAAATGCACTTTTAGTAGGTCAAAAAAACTTAAGTTGTGTTTTTTGTATAGTTTTAGTATTGCAAATATGGTTAACAGGTCTAATAAACCGGTCAATAGGGCAGAAATCCACAAGTCTTGTTCACTAAACCCACTTAAAACCGATGGCATTAAAATAAGTTTTGTGACGGGCATAAACGCTATAAAAAATAGGCAAACTTGCCTAACGGTTAGTTCTTTTTTCATTTACTTTTTCCTTTATTTTTAATCTTGTTTTGTTTTTGCTACCTATGGTTATAGGTCTTTTGTTTAAGCCAAAAAGCGTTTCCTTATAAACGCTATCTTTTAAGTCCTTTTTAACAAGGGGAGAAAAAGGTGCAAGTAGTGGCGTTTCAAAAGTTTCAAAAGAAACCATATATATTAGTAAGGCACAAAGCCCTAAAATTAAACCGTATCCACCTAAAGTACCTGCTACTACTAAAAACAAAAATCTAAGGAGCGAAAAGGTTTGTAATAGGTCTGGCACGGTGTATAAACAAATACCCGATAGGGCAATTATCATTAAGGCAGGGGCAGAAATTATACCTGCGTTTACTGCCGTTTCGCCAAGCACTAAACCACCTACTATTGAAACGACCATACCAACGTATTTTGGCATACGAAGACTTGCTTCGTTTAATATTTCAAAAATTAGTAGGGTAAAAAACATTTCAAGGCTTGGAGATAAGGGTATACCTTTTATGCTGTTTACAATGGTCAGTAAAAATGGCAAGGGTATTAACTGCAAGTGAAAAAGTTGCGCCGATACGTAAAAACTAGGTAGCGCTAAAGATAAAAATACTGAAGTTATTCTAATAAACCTTGCAAAGTTGGTTTTGTAAACGGAAGTATAGTAGTCTTCAGGACTTTGAAAGTCTTCAAGTAGCATATACGGTAAGGTTAACGCAACGGGTGAGCCGTCAACTATTATTGCAAGTCTGCCTTCAAGTATTTTGGCTACTAATACGTCGGGCTTTTCGGTCGTGCCGACCTGCTTAAAAAGTGAGTGTGCGTGGTCGCTTATTAACCTTGTTATATAAGACGAGTCTAAAATAGCGTCTATTTCAAACGACTTTAATCTCTTTTTTATCTTTTCAGGCAGTCCTTTTTTTACTATACCTTTTATATAACAAATACAAACGGTGGTTTTTGACTGTTTGCCTATTGATAGGTTTTCAATTTGCAGTTTAGCCGTTTTTAGTCTTCTTCTAATTAAACTTAAGTTGCAAGTTATATCTTCAACAAACCCTTCTCTTGGTCCTTTTAGTACCACGGAAGTAGGTGGCTCTGTTATAGCCCTTTTTTCCACCCTTTTTACCCCTAAAGAAAAAGCCGTTGAAAGCCCGTCTATAATAAGTAGTGCGTTGCCGTTAGAGATAGTGTCAAGCGCCAAATCGTAGTCGGTTATTTCCTCAGTTTCAGCGTTTATAAGCGCCTTTTTTATTCCTTTAACGCCACTAATATTTTGGTTAGAAAGGGGAAGTAATACCGTTTTAGAAATTAAAGCCTTGTCTGTTATAGAGTCAATAAAAACCAAAACACCCTTTTTGTTTTTTAACTTAATATCGTGAAAGATAACGTCAAAAGAAGAAAGGTCTTTTTTAAGCGTTTCAATGTTTTTAGTTAGATTTTTTGATAATTTCATAAAAATAGTATTCTTTTTTTTGCAAAAAAAATACAGTCCTAATTAAAGGACTGCATCTTTTACTTTTTTAAAGAATTGACCGCTTGTATAACCACGCTTGCTATGACGGCTAAATCTTCTTCCGTGTTTACTGAATACTCTTTTAAGATGGCTATAATTTCGCCTTTTAAAATTTCTTCTTCTAAAGGTTCTTCAAAAAGAAGATAAACTCTTTTTGAACTCTCTAGTAGCTTTTCTTTACCGACCACCTTTTTAAGGCTATTTTGAATTGTCAGTAGGGGAAGGTTAGAAGAAAAATTTCCTCTAAGTAGGTTTTCAATCAAAACAACGTAAACGGTAGATAGCGCCCCACAAAGTAAACCTTGGTAGATTACTTCTTCTTTAATGGTGGTACTTTCAAAAATTAAAAAATAACCTAAGTAAATACCAACGCCAAGCAAAAAGGGGATATAACTTAAAATGGCAATAGGAATTTTTTTTGCAAAAAATTTTTCAATAACCAAAGTAAGCGCGCTAATTATTAAAGAAATAATAATTATCGGTAAAGAGTAACCATCAAAAACTTCTAAAATACTTAATAATTCCATTTTTTCCGTCCTTTAAGGGAGAAAGTTAAAATTACCCCCGTGAAAACGGTAAAAAAGTCAGAATACAAAAATTTACCTAAAAAGCTTTTTTAATTCCTCCCTTTTATATATTTTTCCAAACGCTAAAAATAGTTTACCACTAAATAAAAAAAAGAAAAGGTTTATATGACAGTTTATTTTAATTTGTATAAAAGTTGTTTTATTCTATTTTTTATACATTTTTCTGCATATTTTGAATAGTTTTGTATTAAAAATGACAAAAAACTTGCAAAATGATTGACAAAAGAAATTTAAAGGGGTATAGTAAGTCTACAAAATTTAATAAATAAAACTTTTTAGGAGAAAAAATATGAAAAAGTTATTAACTATTCTATTAGGTCTAGTTTTAGCGCTAGGTGGCGTTATTGGCTTAACAGCTTGTGGCCCAAAACAAGACAAACTTATCGTTTATACTGAAGCAGGATTCCCTCCATTTGAATTCGTTGCTAAAGGTACGACTGAAGTTATCGGTGTTGATATTGAAATTGCAAAATATATCGCAAACAAATATGATTATGAACTAGAAATTATTGACGGTAGCTTTGATACTATCATCGCTGGTATTTCTGAAGACAATGCTTTAGGTATTGCAGGTATTTCTTGGACAGCTGCTCGTGCAGAAAATATTGAATATTCTGATTTCTATTTCGGTGGCGCTTTCCAAACTGTAGTTTACTTAAAAACTTCAAACCCTACTTTAACTGACGGTGTATTTGACATTTCAAACTTTGATGGCAAAACTGTTGTTTACCAAACAGGTACTACTAGCCAATTAACAGTTGCTGAAAACGAAGCTGCTTGGAAAATTGGTGGAAAGGCTGACTACAGTGAAGTTATGACAGGCCTTCAAGAAGTTCAAAATTCAAACGGTAGTAAATACTTAATCGTTGACTCACAAGTTGCTGCTCAACTTTGTGCTGAAAACACTGATTGTGCTTACGCTACTATTGAAGGGGTTGACGCTGAATCTTACGGCGTAGTTGCAAAGAAAGGCAATACTGCTTTAATTGAAAAAGTAAACGCTGCAATTAAAGAACTTTTAGTTGAAGATGCTGATGGTAAAACTCAAATTGATAAATGGTATGATCAATATGCGGTTATTGAACCAGAAGAATAAGAATTAAAGTTTACTTAAATATTAAGAAAGAAGAGCCAAACTTTTGTTGGCTCTTTCTATTCTATAAGAGGAAAAAGATGAAAGAGTTTTTTTTAGGTGTGTGGGAAGATTTTTATAGTTGTTTTTTAGAAAACGGTTCTTATATGATGTATTTAAAGGGCTTAAGAAACACTATAATTATGGCTATCCTAGCATGTATAGTTGGCTTGATTATCGGTATAGTGGTAACTATTATCCGTGTTGTGCCAAAAAAGAATAAAGCATTAGTTGTTTTAGACAAAATCGCAAATTTATACGTAACTATTATTCGTGGTACGCCGGTTGTATTACAACTATTTATAGGTTACTTCGTAATATTTGCCGCTGTAAAGACTGCAAGTTTTATTGGTATTAAAGAAACTGCTGGTATTCCTGTTGCGGCAGTTGTGTTTGGTATAAACTCAGGCGCATATATGTCAGAAATTTTGAGAGGTGGCATTAACGCAGTTGATTTTGGTCAAATGGAAGCGGGTAGAAGTTTAGGTCTTTCTTGGCTACAAACTTTTATGAGAGTAGTTTTACCACAATCACTTAAGAGTGCAATACCAACTATGTTTAACGAATTTATTACTTTAGTAAAAGAAACTTCAGTTGCGGGCTACGTTGGAATAGTTGATTTGATGAAGATACAAAAATACGTTACAACGCAAAATGCGGAACTTTATATGCCACTTTTAATAATTGCGGCAATATATTTGATTATAGTATTGGGCTTACAACAAATTCAAAAGTTGATTGAAAGGAGGTTGATGGCAAGTGATAAGCGATAAAATCTCTTTAGATGAAATAGTAAAGGCGGAAAACATATACAAAAACTTTGGTAAGGTTGAAGTATTAAAAGGAGTTACCTTAAGAATAAAAAAAGGGGAAAGAGTTGTTGTAATCGGACCGTCTGGTTCAGGAAAATCAACAATGCTTAGATGTATGAACCTTTTAGAAGAGCCAACTTACGGTGAAGTTTGGCTACACGAAAATCTTTTAACGCCTATTGATCCTTATCTTCACTTTGACGTTATAAAGCTTTCAAGCACTTTCAAAAAAATGAAGGTGGAAGCGATTACGGCTGGCGAAGAAGATAGCGAAAAACTTGATGAAAAGATTATTCTTGAAATAAAGAAAAAAGATCTTTTAAAGAAAAATGAAGGTAAAGAGTATAAATTAGCTATTAAAGACCTTTATAAAAAGTACAGCATGAACATAAATAAAGGTAGAGCTAAAATGGGAATGGTTTTCCAACACTTTAACCTTTTTAACAACCTAACCGTTTTAGAAAATTTAACTTTAGCACCTGTTAAGTTAAAGTTAAAAACAAAAGAAGAAGCAGAAGAAAAGGCTTATGCTTTACTAAAAAGAATAGGGCTTGAAGATAAAGCAAACGTTTATCCATCAACCCTATCTGGTGGACAAAAGCAAAGAATTGCTATTATTCGTTCACTTGCTATGGAACCAGAAGTTATACTTTTTGACGAACCGACTTCTGCCCTTGACCCTGAAATGGTAGGGGAAGTTCTTGAACTTATGAAAGAACTAGCAGAAGAAGGTATGACCATGGTAGTAGTAACGCACGAAATGGGCTTTGCTAAAGAAGTTGCAACAAGGGTAATTTTTATAGACGAAGGCATTATAAAGGAAGAAAATACCCCTAAAGAATTTTTTGAATCACCTAAAGATGAAAGATTAAAAGAATTTTTATCAAAGGTTTTAATGTAACAAAAAAGGGATAAAGCAAAAAACTTTATCCCTTAATTTTTTTTAGTTAGAAAGGTTTATTTAGCCTTTCTTTTTTTTAACGCAGGTATTAAGTAAAATAAGCCAACGAACACGATTATAAATAATGCGTATAGTGGTAAGTATAAGCCGTAATCTAAACCAACAATTTCTTGCACGTCGTTATTTGGCATAAAATAGAAAGGGTCTTTTTCAATTTTGAAAACCCAAATATCTAAAATTACGTAAAAGAGTAATCCTAAAAAACAAAAACCGTCGCCAACCGGCTTTTTATAATTAAAGTCGGCAAATTTATAGGTAACAAAACAAATACTCATAGTAAAGAATAGTGCGTGTGTTGCTATTGAATATAAGTTTTCAAACAAAATAAATTCGTTGTTAAACCCTGCGCCTGGATAGATAAAGAAAATTCCACCACAAAGAATACCGATTATTGACGCAAGGTTATAGAAATATTTTTTGTTAATAATTACTGCTAAAACCACAAGCCAACAAGATATTGCGCAACCTGGTCTTGGTAATAAAATTGATAAAACGTTTCTAAAAGAATAGTCGGTTGTTTTTACAAAATTGACAATTCTACGCGTTAAACCAAAAACAACTATTAAAGCGGCAAAAGAAAGTAGCAATATAAACTTTACTTTTTGCTTTTTCTTAAGTAAAAGGGTAGATGCCACAATAAAGGCAATACATAAAAGTAAAACTAAGATATGTGGTAGTTTCCAAGCACCGTCAATATGTGGATTAGGGTAGGAACTAAAAATCCATTCTTTAAAACTCATAACTTTCTCCTAAGTAAATATAAATTACTATATAAAATATAGCACCATAAAAAATTAAAGTCAATATAAAAAACAAAATATAGTGTTTTATAGGCAAGGGATTAACAATTTAAAAATTTTTGTAAAAATCGTTTGACAAAAGGGATAAAAAGTTGTATTATACTAGAGCGTAAAGAGAAAGTAACCCTTTCCACCTTGCTAAAAGGATAGTCAAGGTTCAATATTCTAGTAAATAATCTTTTATTTTAAGGGATATTATCGGGTTGCTTTTGCGACCCGATTTTTTTTATTTTTTTTGAGAGGTATAAAACTATTAAAAAGCAACATCAAATTAACGAAGAAATTCGTGATAGAGAAATTAGAGTAATTTCTGAAACTGGTGAACAATTAGGGGTTATGAGTGCGAGAGAAGCACTTGAAATTGCAGATGAAAGGGAATTAGATTTGGTTAAAATTTCACCAAACGCAAACCCACCTGTTTGTAAAATTATGAACTACGGCAAGTTCCTTTTTGACCAAGTTAAAAGGGAAAAGGAAGCAAAGAAAAACCAAAAGGTTATTGAAGTTAAGGAAATTTGGCTTTCAATGACGATTGACGTTGGCGATTTACAAACAAAAGCAAAACAAACGCAAAAATTCCTATCTCAAGGAAACAAAGTAAAAGTTTCTATTAGAATGAAGGGTCGTCAAATGGCTCACGCAAGTTTAGGACTTGACGTAATGAGTAAGTTCTACGAACTTGTTAAAGAGTTTGGCGCAAAAGAAAAAGAACCGCTTACTGAAGGCAGAAACATCTGGATGATGTTAGCGCCAGTAAAAGCGTAATTATTAAAATTTTAACGGAGGGTAAACATTATGCCAAAAATGAAAACTAAAAGTGGTGCTAAAAAACGTTTCCGTTTAACTGCAACGGGTAAGGTTAAAAGAGCTCATGCAGGTAAAAACCACATCTTAACAAAGAAAAATAGAAAGAGAAAGAATAACTTATGTAAGGGTGCGCTTGTCGACGCTGGTCAACAAAAGACTATTAAGACCTTAATTTACAATAAGTAAAGGAGATAAATTATGCGTATTAAAAGAGCTGTTAACGCTGTTAAAAAGCGTAGAAAGATATTAAAATTAGCAAAAGGTTATTTTGGTGGTAGATCAAAGAGATATAGAGTTGCTAGAGAAGCCGTTATGAAGGCTCAAAAGTATGCTTATATCGGTAGAAAGTTAAGAAAAAGAGATTTTCGTTCTCTTTGGATTGCAAGAATTAACGCTGCTGCAAGACTTAACAACCTATCTTACAGCAAATTTATGTTCGGTCTAAAGAACGCTGGTATCGCATTAAACAGAAAGGTTTTAGCTGATATCGCTGTTAACGACCCTGCAACTTTCACGGCTTTAGCTGAAAAGGCAAAGGCTAATTTAAAATAGTTAGGTAAAAAGAGTTTGCTTTGATTTTTTAAGTAAACTCTATTTTATTTTAGTTATGATAATTTCTAAATCAAACCCAAAAATTAAAGAAGTAAGAAGTCTTAAACAAAAAAAGTTCCGTGATGAACTAGGGCTTTATTTTGTTGAAGGACACAAAATGGTTAAAGAAGCAGTTTCTTTCAACCTACCTATTAAGTATATAATAGGCGTTAAGGAAGAGTTAGATAGAATTTCTTTTAATATAAATGAAGTTTTTGAAGTTTCAAGCGAAGTTTTTTCTACCATAACGGATGAAAAAAGCCCGGAAGGTATTATTGCCGTGATAAATAAGGAAGATAAGCCTTTTACACCCCCTACTTCAAAATGTTTACTTCTTGACGGGGTAAGAGACCCAGGAAATTTAGGTACTATTATTAGAACGGCAGCCGCAAGCGGATTTAAAAACATTTATTTACTTGACACGGTTGACGAGTTTTCTCCAAAAGTTATTAGGGCAAGTATGAGTGGAATTTACTTTTGCGACCTTTATAAAATAACTAAGGAAGAAGTTGATTTAATTACTTTACCTAAAATTTCTGCCGATATGAAAGGGCAAAACGTTTTTGAGTTTGATAAATTAAAGGAATTTTGTTTAATAATAGGTAGTGAAGCGCACGGCGTTTCAACCTACTTAAGAGAAAAAAGTGATTATACTGTTAGTATTCCTATGCAAAACGTTGAAAGTTTGAACGCAGGTGTTGCCGGTGGAATACTTATGTATTTACTATAAGGAGGATAATATGTCAGGACATAGTCATGCTGCTAATATTGCGGCTAAAAAAGCAAAAATTGATGCCGTAAGGGGTAAAATCTTTACAAAAATTGGTAGAGAACTTGCAGTTGCCGCTAAACAAGGCACAGACCCAAACACAAACTCTAAACTTGCTGATGCTATTGCTAAGGCAAAGGCTAACAATATGCCTAACGATAATATTCAAAGATGTATCAAAAAGGCGTCAGGCGAACTTAGTGGTGCAAACTACGAAACGCTTACTTACGAAGGTTACGGCCCAGGTGGTAGCGCAGTTATCGTTAGCACTTTAACGGACAACAAAAACAGAACTGTTGATATGGTTAGAACGGCACTTAGAAAGCACGGTGGTGAAATGGGTAACTCTGGTTGCGTTTCATTTATGTTTGATAACCTTGGCGTTTTAATTATTGAAAGAACACCTACTTTAGAAGAAGACGTTATTATGGAATACGCTATTGAAGCAGGTGCAGACGACGTTATTACAAGTGACGACGCTTTTGAAGTTCGTACTTCAGTTCAAAACTTTTCTACCGTTAGAAAGTATTTAGAAGAAAAAGGACTTTCTTTCTTTGAAGCATCACTTCAAATGGTTCCACAAAACGTAATCACTCTTGATAATGATGCTATCGTTAAATTTAGAAAGATGGTTGACGCCCTTGAAGACCTTGACGACGTTCAAAACGTTTACCATAACGTAGACAACGCCATCGACGAATAATTTTTTTAAGCAAGGTATTAAAATCGTTTTATTGAAGATACTTTTAATATCAACGATAAGACGATTTTGTTTTTTATAAAATTAATCGCCTAAAAATTGTTGTTTATATAAAGTTTTTAGGCGAAAATTTGCCAAAAAACGGGGGAAGAGAAAACAAAAAAAGACTTTTCTCTTCCTTATTAATTTTAAATAAATTAGATTTTTTAAAGTTTAATTCAATAAATAGATGTTAAACTGTGTATAATAAAAAAGAGAAATTTTATTGATTTTAGAGGTTTTATGAAAAAGATAAGAACGATTTTAGTTGCAATCGCTTTAATAATAATGACTTGTACGCTTTCAGCGTGTCAAATATTTTTTACGGAATTTCCACAACTAGGTGGCAAAAGTCGTGGCACGGTTGACGTTTCTTCAGTTAGCATTAACTATTCAACCGGCTTAAGTAATAGAGAAAAGGGTGATTTAGTAGACGCCGTTAAAGAAGTTTACGGCTCAGTAGTTGCTATTGAAAATTTAACGGCTACTTCACTTGGACTTGGTTGTGGCGTTATAGTTGACGTTGACGTTTATACAAAATCAGGCAAGTTAGAAGAAAATTGCTTCCACATTTTAACCTGTTTCCACGTAATTAACGGCGCATCTGAACTTAAGGTTGGCTTAGTTGATGCAAACGGAGAATATTCTTACGTTTTTTCAAGCAGTAATTTTGCAGTATCTTTAGTAGGTGGCGATGAAGACACGGATATTGCAGTATTAAAATTAGATATTACCGATAACCCTTACGGACTAAAGAAGGAAGATATAGTCGTTGCAAAACTTATGGATATTAAAAGCAACAAGTTATCACTTGCAGAACAAGTTTTTGCAATAGGTAATCCTGGTGGCGCACTTCCTGGTACTGTTACAAGTGGTATCGTTAGTTATATAAACAGAAGAACTTCTATTGAAGGAAGGGAAATGACACTTATTCAACTTGACGCTGCCTTAAATCAAGGCAACTCTGGTGGCGGATTATTTAACTTATACGGCGAATTAGTTGGTATGGTTAACGGTGGTAATATTGACCTTGAAGGGGCAAACTTTGCAATTCCATTAGAAGTTGGAAGACCTGATATGGAAGAAACGGGCATTGTTAAAATAATGACCGAATTAATAGAAAATCAAACAAAAAATTCTTACGGATTCGTTGAAGGTAGATGGAAACTTGGTATGGTTGCAACGGAAGGCACAACTAGTGGACCTTTTGGCGCCCAAGACAAATACGTTTACGTTCATAGCATCAACGAAGGTAGTTCAATAGCAAAAGCAACTGCAAGTGATGGTAGCAAAATAAAAGCAGGTTATATTATTGACTCTATTGAAGTTAATGGCGTAAAGACAAAAATAACCGACTTAGCAAGTTTTGAAGCCGTTTACGAAGGTATGAAGGAAAGTTTGAAGATAGGCGATACCTTTAAACTTATTTTAAGGGAAAAGTATTCTTCACTTTTAACCACTTCATTTACGGTAACTATTGAATAATTTATTTACAACCCAAGTTTTAATTAGACCACACACAGAAAACCTCAAATTTTCTCCAAAAATTTTTAAGGAAAACGGCGCAAAGCCGTTTTTCCTTTTTAAAAACTATTATTGACTTTTTTAAGAAAATTAAGTACAATATAAAGAGTGGAATTTTAAAGGAGAAAAAGTGGTAGTAGTTGGTTTTGACCCAGGCCTTGCAACTTTAGGATACGGGGTATTAGAAAAAACTGGTAATATAACGAAAATGCTTGATTACGGCGTAGTTTTAACCCCAAAGGAAGAAAATTTGGCGATAAGACTTACTATGCTTGAAGAAGGTGTTAAAAAGATTATTGAAACTTTTAAGCCAGATGAAATTGCAATTGAAGAACTTTTCTTTGCAAAAAACGTTAAAACGGGCATAGCAGTTGCACACGCAAGGGGTGTTGTTTTACTTACGGCAACCAAGTATTGTGGTAAAATTTTTGAATACACGCCACTTCAAATTAAACAAGCGTTAACGGGCTACGGAAGGGCTGATAAAAACCAAATTCAACAAATGGTAAAAACCTTTCTTAAATTACCAAAAATTCCAAAGCCAGACGACGCGGCAGATGCTTTAGCAGTTGGACTTTGTCACTTACAAACTAATAAATTAAGCGGGTTATTTAAACTATGATAGGATATATTAAAGGAAGAGTTTTAGATTTTGATAACGGTATGGTTTTACTTGAAAATAACGGAATAGGGTATGAAATAACCTGTTCTGCAAGTATTTACGCAAAACTTGTAAACCAAAAGGAAGGGGAAGTTTACACTTACCTTTCAGTTAGCGACCAAGGTGCAAATATTTACGGATTCGTTAGTCGTGAAGAAAAGGCAATGTTCTTAAAACTAATTTCCGTTAGTGGCGTTGGACCAAAAGTTGGCATAGGCATACTTTCTAACATAAATTTAGAAGGTTTGGCTTTAGCAATTGCAACTTCTGATATTAAAACCCTTTCAGGAATTAAAGGTTGTGGCAAAAAAACGGCTGAAAGAATTATAGTTGAACTTCGCGAAAAGATGGGTGAAATTAACCTAACCACGACTGATAAAAAGCAAACAATAACTACCGTAGAAGCAAATCCTGAAGCAGTTATGGCTTTAATGACTTTAGGTTTTACCAAAGCAGAAAGCACCAACGCAGTAAGAACGGCAGAAGAAAAGGGCGTAACGGGACTTCAAGCAATTATTTCCTTTGCGCTTAAAAATATGAGATAGAATTATGGAAGAAAGATTAGTAGTTTCAACAAAAAACTTTACCGATAGTGAAGTGGAAAACGTTTTAAGACCAAAAACGATTGACGCTTACGTTGGGCAAGAAAAAATTAAAAACAACCTTTTGGTTTTTATAGAATCAGCAAAGAAAAGGGGGGACGCTTTAGACCACGTTTTACTTTACGGACCTGCAGGTCTTGGTAAAACTACTTTAGCGCACATTATTGCAAACGAACTTGGCTCTCAAATAAAAATTACAAGTGGACCTGCTATTGAAAGAGCAGGTGATTTAGCCGCAATTTTAACCAACCTTAACGAAAACGACGTACTTTTTATTGACGAAATTCACCGTTTAAATAGAAACGTTGAAGAAATTTTGTACCCTGCTATGGAAGACTATATGCTTGATCTCGTTTTAGGTAAAGGTCCTTCTGCGCAAAACGTACAAATACCACTACAAAAGTTTACTTTGGTTGGCGCAACCACTAAAGCAGGTATGCTTTCAACTCCACTTCGTGACCGTTTTGGCGTTTTATGTAGATTAGAACTATATTCAACGGAAGAATTAACGGAAATTTTAGTTGGCTCCTCTAAAAGACTTGGAATTGATATTGAAAGGGACGCAGCAGTTGAAATTGCAAAAAGAAGCCGTGGTACGCCAAGAATTGCAAACAGACTTCTTCGCCGTGTTAGGGACTTCGCTTTAGTTAAAGACCATAAAACGGTACAACTTGCAGACGCAAAATTAGCCCTAAATAGATTAGAAATTGATGAACTTGGGCTTGATAATATTGACAACAAACTACTTTTATCAATGGTAGAAAAGTTTAACGGTGGACCTTGTGGACTTGATACGCTTGCCGCAACCATTAACGAAGATGCAAACACCATTGAAGATATGTATGAGCCATACTTACTTCAACTTGGTTTTATTGCAAGAACGGCAAGGGGTAGAGTGTTACTTAAAAAGGGTTATGAACATTTAGGGCTTACTTACGTTGAAAACGACACGGTGAAAAATGATGAGAACTGAAGATTTTGATTATTATTTGCCGGAAGAACTAATTGCGCAAACACCAGTCTATCCAAGAGATTCTAGTAGAATGCTTGTTTACGATAGAAAAACGGGCAAAATAGAACACAAACACTTTTACGATATAGTTAATTACCTAAAAGAAGGGGACGTGCTTGTTAGAAACAACACAAAAGTTTTACCTGCAAGAATGTTTTTTTACACAAAGAACGGCGCAAAGGTAGAAATTTTGTTACTTAAAAGGCTTTCTATTGGAGATTGGGAAGTTTTGGTTAAACCGGGCAAAAAAGCAAGAATAGGCGCTAGCCTTACGGCTAATAGCGAACTTTCTTTAGAAGTTATAGGAATTAACGAAGTTGAAGGTAGCAGAATAGTTAGGTTTAACTTTAACGGTGTGTTTGAAGATATAATTAGTAGAATAGGCGAAATGCCACTTCCACCATATATTAAGGAAAAGTTAAAAGAGCAAGAACGCTACCAAACGGTTTATTCTAAGGTTGACGGCTCTTCTGCAGCGCCAACTGCAGGTTTACACTTTACCGAAGAATTGATTGAAAAGTTAAAAGCAAAAGGCGTTATTATAGTTGACGTACTTCTTCACGTAGGGCTTGGCACTTTTAGACCTGTTAAGGAAGATGATATATTAAAACATCATATGCACTCTGAATACTACGAAGTAAGTAAAGAGTCTGCTGAAATTATAAACAAAGCAAAAAGTGAAGGAAGGCGTGTTATTTGCGTTGGTACGACAAGTGTTAGAACGGTTGAAAGCGTTGCTAACGAAAAGGGCTTGCTAAAGGAAGAAAAGGGCAATACGGAAATTTTTATTTATCCTGGTTATACCTTTAAGTGCGTGGACAGTTTAATAACAAATTTCCACCTACCTAAGTCAACTTTACTTATGCTAATATCAGCATTTATGGGTAGAGAAAACGCACTTTCTATCTACAAACAAGCCGTAGAAGAAAAGTATAGGTTTTTCTCATTTGGCGACGCTTGTCTTATCCTATAAACTTCGTTATGCTGTGTTTACTGACTTCGCCGTGGACTTCAATGACCAGTCGGTCTATTTCACCCCACGACTTGTCGAGCCTTGCCTAACTTGTTTCTAGAACAAGACAAGGAAATTATAAAAAGATTAAACTTTTAAAATAAAGATTATGGAGAAATTTTGGTTTGAAACAATAAAACAAGATAAAAAGACGGGCGCAAGGGCAGGTATTCTTCACACCCCGCACGGCGATATTGAAACGCCAGTATATATGCCGGTTGGTACACAAGCAACGGTAAAGGGCGTTATGCCAAGGGACTTAAAAGAAGCAAACGCACAAATTATACTTGCAAACACCTACCACCTTTATATGCGACCTGGCGATGAACTTGTTAGGGACGCAGGTGGTCTTCACAAATTTATGGCGTGGGACAGACCTATTTTAACTGATAGTGGTGGATTTCAAGTATTTTCACTTGCAAAACTAAACAAAATTAAGGACGAAGGGGTTTACTTTAACTCTCATATAGACGGAAGTTTACACTTTATTAACCCTAAAAAGGCAATAGAAATTGAAAACAATTTAGGCGCTGATATTATAATGGCGTTTGACCAATGTAGCGAATACGGTGTTGACAAAAAACAAGCAGAAGTAGCTATGAAAAGAACGCTAAAATGGCTTGATGAGTGTTATAACTACCACAAAAACGATAACCAAGCACTTTTCCCTATCGTTCAAGGGAATATGTTTAAAGACCTTCGTGAAACAAGCCTAAAAGAAACTATTCCTTATGCAAAACACGGTATAGCAATAGGTGGACTTTCAGTTGGCGAACCTAAAGAAATTATGTACGACGTGCTTGACTTTTTACAAGACAAGTATCCAACGAATATTCCAAGATATTTAATGGGTGTAGGTAGTCCTGACTGTTTAATTGAAGGGGTAAAGCGTGGTGTTGATATGTTTGACTGCGTTTTAGCAACAAGAATTGCAAGAAACGGTACGGCAATGACTTCTAAAGGTAAAATAGTTGTTAGAAACGGCAAGTACAAAAACGACTTTACTCCACTTGACCCTAACTGTGATTGCTACGCTTGTAGAAATTACACAAAAGCATATCTTCGCCATTTAATTAACGTTGGCGAAATGATGGGTGGTATGATGTTATCACTTCACAACATAACTTTCTTAACAAATCTTATGAAAAATATGCGAAATGCTATTTTAGAAGACAGATTTAGCGAGTTTTGTGAAGAATTTTACCTAAACTATAATTAATCGACAAAAAAGAATAACTTTTACTTGCAAAAAAGTAGTAAATTTTATATAATAAATTTGTAAAAAAATAAAAAGGGGAATTAGTAATATGTTATTATTTAATTTATTAGAACAAGCAGCAACAGATCCACCAAAAGAAGGCAATCCTATAACTTCTTACATCATTATGGGTGTACTATTCGTTTTAATCATTGTTTTCTTCATTTTCTCTTCAAGACAAAATAAGAAAAAGCAAAAGCAACAACAAGAAATGATTAACGGTATCAAAAAGGGTGACACAATCACAACTATCGGTGGTATTATCGGTGCAGTTGTTGAAATCAACGACGACAAAAACTATATCGTTTTAGAAACAGGCACTAGCGATAACAAAATGACTATTAAGTTTGACAAAGCGGCAATCTACAAGGTTGACCCTAAAAAAGACTAATTAAGTTAAAAGGTCATAAAAACTAAAAACCTTGCATAAGTTTAGATATCTAAATTTTTTGCGAGGTTATTTATGTCAAAAAAAGAATCTTCTATTCTTAAGGGCGTAGGGTTAACGGTAATTTTAACCTTACTATTAGTGCTAATTTTTGGGTTTATAGTAAAAATTTTTTCCATATCAGAAAAGGTGATTATGCCAGTCAATCAGTTTATAAAAGTGGTGGCTGTGTTTATAGGTTGCTTTTTCAGTATAAGGGGTAGCGCAGGTTTTTTGAAAGGGCTTATAGTAGGTCTTATTTCTACCTTGATAGTTTACCTAATTTTCTTTATCATAGGTGGAAGGTTTGACTTTAACTACAAATTTTTTATTGACCTAATTTTTGTAAGCATAATCGGTATGATTTCCGGCATAATAACGGTAAACGTTAAAAAAACGGCTTAAACTTAATCAAAAAAACAAAAACTCGGCTTGTATTAGAGTCGGGTTTTTTATTGCATTTAAAATTAAAAAGTGTTAAAATAAGTTATAAACAAAGGGAAAGAGATATGAAAAAAATATTGATTAAGTTTTTTGCTACAATTTTATTTTTAACAGGAATAAGTTTTTGTTTAACTGCTTGCGATATGCTACATACTCACTCTTTTACGGACAAGGTGGTAAAACCTACTTGTACGGAAAGGGGTTATACTGAACACGTTTGTAGTTGCGGGTATAAGTATAAAGATAACTACGTTTTAAGGTTAGGGCATAGTTTTACTAACTATACTTACAACAACGACGCAAAGTGTGGCATTGATGGTACGGAAAGTGCAACTTGTTCAAGGGGTTGTGGCGAAACTTCAACAAGAAAGGCTACGGGAACTGCCCTTTCACATAAATTTACTAATTATACTTACAATAACGACGCAACTTGTAAAAGCGACGGCACAAAGACTGCAACTTGTGATAAAGGTTGTGGCGCTAAAGATACTATTACTGTAGCAGGTACTAAACTTTTACACTCTTTTACTAAACAAGTTGCAACTAACGAATATAAAGTTGCAAGTCAAACTGGGGTGCAAACGGTAAACAAAATTGACTTTTCCGATATGGAAGTTGGCGAAGTTAACACGGAAGTTTTAGTTGACGACGACTTATTTTCAAACTTTTCAAAACAAGCAAGTGGTGGAAGTCTTTCTATTGGAACGGACGGAATAGACACCTTTGCTAGAATATACTCAACCGGAACTTCAGGTAAATATGCAGGGTTAAAATCACAATTTGGTTATAATTTGCCAGTCGGAGAATACCTTGTAACAATATCTTTAAGAATTCCTGAAGGTTTTACTTTGCAAGAAGGTAAAGACGTTGTCGTTAGATTAAGAAGGTCAAGTAATGGAACTAATAAAGACACTTCTTTAATGGCGTTATATAACCAAGCAAAAGAAGATGCAAACGGGTTTAGAATAATTAGTTTTACCGTAACTACTACTTTTGAAACCGATTATGCTTGGATATACTATTATGCAAACCAAACTTATATTGATATAAAAGAATTTTCAATTTCAAAAGTAACTACTTGCCAAGGCACTTATTTTTATTCTTGCGAGTGTGGGGAAAAGGGAGAAGAAACCTTTACTAAACAACTTGATAGGCACAACTTTACTTACCTTCAAAACGATAACGACACGCATAGCAAAGTATGTTCAACTTGTGGATACGTTGGCGAAACGGGAAACTGTTATGGCGAAACTATGCCAACTTGTAAAATCCAGTCGCTTTGCTTAACTTGTGGTGAAGGTTATGGCAAAACTATTCCACATAAGTTTACTAATTACGTTTACAACAATGATGCAACCGACAAAAAAGACGGTACAAAAACGGCAACTTGCGACTATGGTTGTGGCTCAAAATATACTATAACTGCATTTGGCACTAGACTTGTTTGCGACGCAACCTTTAGCGATATTAGCGTGTTAGGTTCGTTTATATGTGAAAAGGACGATGCAGGTAATAACACCCTTGAAACTTGGGATATAGGTGGTACTGACCTTGGTATATCAGTAAACCTTTCAAACGGGGAAACGCTATTACTATTTGGCGATACCTTTAGCGTTGAAGATAATATTGCTTCTGAAAACTGGCGTAGTGGCGTAATTGGTAAAACAAGGGACACGGACCTTTCTGACAACTTACAACTTGAATCTTTTTGGACTTCAAACGGTTGGTCAAGTACAGAGTATGCTGAAAGTCCTTTAGCATCACTACATAACAACACTTACGAAACGACAAAAATTTATTCTGGTGGTATTGAAATAAACGGTACAATTTACCTATTCTACTTCTCAAGACACGGCACGACTGACCGTGTTGACAAAAACAACTACGGTGGCTGTATTAAGTCGGTTGACGGTGGCGTAACTTGGGTAAGAGTGCCTGACCTAACTTGGGTTGACCACTCAACTGGTAGTGGTATTAACGGCACGGGGCTTGATGCAACTACTCTTCAAAAACTTGTTAACCTTGATATCAATGCGACAAGTATTAACGCTACACAAAAGTTTAATATTGATTTAAGTACGCACGAAGGCTACCACTTTACGCAAATTTACCCTATAAACGGTGGCGACGGTTATATTTATATCTTCGGCCGTGGTGGATATAGAACTAGTGGCTTAAAACTTGGCAGAGTTAGAATAGAAAACTTTGAAAGTTTTAGTTCATACGAATATTTGGTTGGCTATAATGGCAAAACGCCTATTTGGAGTAATGAAATTGACGATGCAATATTTATCGTTGATGAAAAACTTTCAAATATGTCGGTTGCATATAATCCTTATATTGACCAATGGGTTATGAGTTATTTAGACGTTGATAAGGTTGAAATTGTCGTTCGCTACTCTGCAAGTTTATACGGAGAGTGGAGTGATAAGCAAACCCTGCTACAAAACAAACTTATCGGAACGCAAGACACTCGTAATCTTTACGGCGCATACCTAAACGAAAAGTGGGTAGATAATAAAGGCAACTTCTACTTTGTGTTTAGTAGATGGAGAGGTGCTGATATGATTTACCGTTCATACGTAGCAAAAGGACTTATAACAAAAAGTTAAAAAAATAAAGGATAGCAAAATTTTGCTATCCTTTTATAATACAAAAAGTTTATTAAACTTATTCTTCATTGTTTTTTGATTGTTCCTTTTTTTCCTTTCTTTCAGCCAACTTTTTTGATAGTGGTTTGTATAAAAAAGATGCGCCAACTATTACGCCAATCGTTATAACAAGGGTTATTACATACCAAATATTTTCCCCTAAAAACTTAAAGATATTAGCCATAAATAAGCACCCCTTTCTTTTTTATAAACTTTAACACAAAAAATATTTTTAGTCAACTTTTTATGGAAAAAGTTTAAAAAGTGTGTTATACTATATTAAATAACAAAAAGGAAAGGTTAAAATGGTAAAAGAAGTTGCCGTTATCGGCGGTGGTGCAAGTGGTATTTTTGCGTCAATTTTGTTAGCAAGTAAACTTGGTGGGCAAAATATTGTTCTGCTTGAAAGGTTGAATAGAATAGGTAAAAAACTTGCCGTTACTGGTAACGGACAAGGCAATATCACTAACAAAAATATTTCAAGCGATAATTATTATAGTTATAACCACGGTTTTTACGATTACGCAATAAACGCTTTTACAAATAAGGACCTAATTTCTTTTTTTGAAAATCTTGGGCTTATCACTACCCTAAAAGATAACAAAGTTTATCCACTTTCAAAACAAGCGTCTTCCGTTTTAGACCTTATGCGTTATAAACTTGAAGACTTAAAGGTAGAAGTTAAAACGGAATTTTTTGTAAGTTCAATAAAAAAGGAAAAGGAATACTTTTTAATAACTAACGGAAGTGAAACTATAAAGGCAAAAAAGGTGATTTTTGCTTGTGGGGGTAAATCTTCAAAACAGTTTGGAACTGACGGAAAAAGTTACGACCTATTAAAACCATTTTCGCACAGACTAACAAAACTAACTCCTGCGCTTGTTCAACTTAAAACGGATATTAAAGATATTAAGGGTTTACACGGGCTTAGAATTGATGCTTTAGTTAAAGGGTTTGTTAACGGCAAGTTGGTTAAGGAAACGACTGGCGAACTACTTTTTACGGAGTACGGCGTTAGTGGACCTGTTATCTTTCAACTTTCAGGGCATTTACTAAAAAGCGACACGGGTGCAAAAATAGTTGTTGACTTTATGCCTAACTTGAGTCTGGATGAAGTTATTAAAATATTAAAAGCAAAAAGGGTGAACGCACCATACTTAACTGATGAAGATTTGTTCACGGGTATTATAAACAAACAAATAGGTAAAGCCGTTATAAAAAAGGCGAACACCACTAAAATAGAAGGCATAGTTAAAACCTTAAAAGCGTTTGAAATTAGCGTAACTGGTAGTTTAGGGTTTGACTACGCACAAGTAACAAAGGGTGGAATTGACACCTTAGATATTAACGAAAAGAGTATGGAAAGTAAACTTGTTAAAGGACTTTACATAGTAGGGGAAGCGTTGGACGTTGACGGAGATTCTGGTGGATATAACCTTCAATGGGCGTTTTCAAGTAGTTTTTTAGCAGTAAAGGATATTTTAAGATGAAAGGGTTAATAATTACTAACGGATATTTTTCTAACGAATCAACCAAAAATCAGGTAGAAAGATTGACGGAAGAATTTAATAAATTAGGCGTTTTGTTAACCGAGCAAAAGGGTAACGAAGTTATAACTTATATTGAAAACGGCGTTGTTAAAAGCAATATAGGGGAAGTGGATTTTGTTATCTTTTTAGACAAAAATATTCACGTTGCAAAAATGCTTGAAAAGGCAGGGTATAAGGTTTTTAACAGCGCAAAATCAATTGAACTTTGTGACGATAAAATGTTAACCTACATTTCTCTTGCTAACCAAAATATTGCTATGCCAAAAACTTTGCCTTCACCTATTATGTATAAAAGTGTTGAAGACAGTTCTTTTGTATCTGCCGTAGAAAAGGAATTTGACTACCCTATAGTCGTTAAAAACGTTTACGGTTCAATGGGTAGGGAAGTTTACCTTGCAAAAAACAAAAGTGAGTTAACTGCGCTTTATAACTACCTAAAACTTTACCCACACTTATACCAAGAATATATCGGCGACGGGGTTGGTAAAGATATTAGGGTTATAGTCGTTGGTGGAAAGGTAATTTCTTCAATGCAAAGGGAAAACGAAAAGGACTTTCGTTCAAATATCGGGCTTGGTGGAGTTGGCAAGTTAATTAAACTAACAAAAGCGCAAGAAGATTTAGCCTTAAACGCAGTTAAGGTTTTAGGGCTTGACTATGCAGGGGTTGATATTATTTCTAAAAATAATAAGGACTATATTTGCGAAGTCAACTCTAACGCGTTTTTTAAGGAAATAGAAGATATTTCGGGGGAAAACGTGGCTAAAGCATACGCAAAACACGTTTTTAACACGGTTTACGACAAATAATTTGAAAAAATTGTTTTCAAAAAAGTTTTTTTGTGATAAAATAATATAGGTGGGTAAAATCTTACCCTTCTATTTTTTAATTCTTTAAGTGAAATTCACTTTCAATTATTTTTTAATTTTTCCTAGAGGTATAAAATGAAACAATTAAAAACTTTTACGGCTGAAGAGTTAACCAGCCTTCATTTAAGCATAGTTCGTGAAATTGGTAGCGTTGTAGGTGTAAAGTCTTCTACTTCACTTCCTAAAGAAGAACTTATTGAAACCATCATTAAAATTCAAAATAAAGAAATTTTACCAACTGCGCCAACCAACAAGGGTGCGCCTAAAAAGATTAGAATAGACCTAACCCCTTATTACGTTGAAGTTAGCGAATTAGAAGAAAACGCAAAAAGAAGGTTAGAAGTTGCAGACAATCCTGTCACTCCCGACGGGTTTATTGAAACGGAAGGGGTTTTGGAACAACATATTTCCGGCTACGGCTTTTTAAGGGTAAATAATTACGAAAATTCTAAAGACGATATTTACGTATCTAACCAAAACATAAAAAAATACAACCTTCGCCGTGGCGATAAGGTAAGGGCACTTGCTAAACCTTCAAAGGACGGCTCTCCTGCATTACAAGAAGTTTTAAGAATAAACGACCTTGACCCAACCTTGTTTTTAAGAAGGGAAAATTTTGACAATTTAGTTCCTTACTACCCAACCGATAGATTGGCTTTAGAAATGGAAGGGGATGACGACTTAGCAATTAGATGTATTGACCTATTTTCTCCACTAGGGCTTGGTCAAAGGGGGCTAATCGTTGCGCCACCAAAAGCAGGTAAAACCACACTTCTTAAAAAGATTGCAAAGGCTATTGAAACAAACTACCCTGAAGTTAAACTTATGGTGCTTTTGATTGATGAAAGACCTGAAGAAGTAACGGACATTAAGCGTTCAGTTAACGGAGAAGTAATTTACTCAACCTTTGATGAAAATCCTGAACACCACATTAGGGCGGCTGAACTTGTTATAAATAGGGCAAAAAGACTTGTAGAAGTTAACAAAAACGTAGTTATTTTAATGGACTCTATTACAAAATTAACAAGGGCTTATAACAACACCGTTCAATCTTCTGGTAAAACTTTATCTGGTGGTATTGACCCTGTTGCGTTATTTATGCCTAAAAAGTTCTTTGGTACGGCAAGAAATATTGAAAACGGTGGTAGTTTAACCATTTTATCAACGGCACTTGTTGAAACTGGTAGCCGTATGGACGACGTTATTTACGAAGAATTCAAAGGTACTGGCAATATGGAAATTCATTTATCTAGAGAGTTGAGTGAAAAGCGTGTGTTCCCTGCGATTGACCTTTATAAATCAGGAACCAGAAGGGAAGAATTACTACTTTCAAAAGAAGAACTTGACACCGTTTACAAGTTAAGAAAGATTTTAGCCGAAAGAAGTGATGCGACCGACTCTCTACTTGAAATGATGAAAAAGACCAAAAACAATCAAGATTTGATAGCCAAGTTAGACACTTGGATTGAACTTTACAAAAAGTAAAAGATAAATAAAATTTTTTGGAGAAAATTTTAGAATAAAGCAAATAAACCTTCTTAAAAAGAACTGCAAAAGGCGATTAGGGAAACCTAGTCGCTTTTTATTTTAAAAAAATTCGACAAAATTTTATGAATATATATAAAATAGTTGACAAGGTAGGTATTATATAAATATAATATTTTCATCAAGTTTAGTTTTATTAAACTTTTAATTTAAATAAACTAAACTTTATTATTAAAGGAAAGTAAAAATGGTTATTGGTGAAAAGATTAAAAACTTAAGGCTTCAATGTGGTTTAACGCAAGAAGAACTTGCCGATAGGTGTGAACTGACTAAAGGGTATATTTCGCAGTTAGAAGACGACCTGACAAGCCCTTCTATTGCAACCCTTAAAGACATACTTTCTGCAGTAGGCAGTAGTTTTACGGAATTTTTTAGTGAAGAAGTTGAAGAAAAGGTGGTCTTTGCTGAAAACGATTATATTGAAAAGGCGACTGATGAGTTTACGCTTGACTGGTTAGTACCGTCAGCGCAAAAAAATATTATGGAGCCACTAAGAATAACCCTAAACGCAAAATGCAAAACGGAAGAAGACTTCCCGCATGAAGGGGAAGAGTTTGGCTACGTGCTTAAAGGGGAAGTTATAGTAGTTTTAGGCAAAAAGAAGTTTAAGGTTAAAAAAGGACAAAGTTTTTACTACCTAACGGACAAAGTGCATTATATATTGAACGATAGTGATAAGGACGCTACTTTTATTTGGGTATCAAGCCCACCAAATTTTTAGGAGAGAATTATGGCAGAAGTTAAAAGAGACGATATTATAAATTTAGTTGATTTAAGAAAGGAATTTGACGACGGGTTCGTTGCCGTTGACAATATTAACCTTTACGTTAGACGTGGTGAGTTTATTACCTTTTTAGGACCTTCTGGTTGTGGTAAGACTACGACGCTTCGTATGATTGCCGGGTTTGAAAGACCAAGTAGTGGCAAGGTTTTACTAAACGGTGAAGATATAAGTATGCTTCCACCACATAAAAGACCGGTTAACACCGTTTTCCAAAGATACGCACTTTTTCCACACCTTAACGTAAAAGAAAACGTTGCGTTTGGGCTTAAACTTAGAAAGGTTGAAGTAACTTACGAAGATGAAAACGGAGATAGATTTAAAAGAATTGAAAAGTTAACGCGTGAAGAAATTGACGCTAAAGTTGAAAAGGCACTTAAAATGGTTGACCTTGAAGGGTTTGAAAGCCGTAGTGTTTCAACACTTTCAGGTGGTCAACAACAAAGAGTTGCTATTGCAAGAGCGATAGTTAACGAACCGGAAATTTTACTTCTTGACGAACCTTTAGGTGCATTAGACCTTAAAATGAGAAAGGATATGCAACTAGAACTAAAGGAAATGCACAAAAAACTTGGCATAACCTTTATTTACGTTACGCACGACCAAGAAGAAGCCTTAACTATGAGCGACACGGTTGTAGTTATGAAAGACGGTGTTATTCAACAAATAGGAACGCCTACCGATATTTACAACGAACCTAAAAACACCTTCGTTGCCGACTTTATTGGGGAAAGTAACATTTTCTCTGGCACGGCGCTAGGGGGTAAAAAGGTTAGATTTATCGGCAATATTTTTGACTGCGTTGACGACTTTGACAAGAACGAAAAGGTTGACGTTGTAGTTAGACCTGAAGACGTTTATCTTGTTGATGAAGGCTTAGGTCAAGTTAACGGTAAAATTATAAGTTCTATCTTTAAAGGTATCCATTACGAAATGGTGCTTAAAGTTGGCAAGACGGAAGTTGTTATTCAAGACACTAAAGAAAGAAAGGTGGGCGAAAAGGCTAGTATAATTATTAGACCTGAAGATATCCACCTAATGCATAAAGAATTTTCTTCAAACAAGTACGAAGGTTATATCACTAAAAAGAACACCGTTTGTTTTGGCGACGGCGAATTTGATTGCGACGTTACCACTTTATACCCTAACTCTATTTTAGATGAAGAAGGTTATTTAATAACGGAAAACGGTGAAAAGATTGACCTAACCGACGTTGACGTTGAAGTTGAAGTTGGCTTAAAAGATATTGAAATTTCAGATAATTTAGAAGAAGGTGGCGCAAGTGGTCAAATAGTTTCTATAATCTATAAGGGCGACCACTACCAAATTATCGTTAGAACGGAAGAAAATGAAGAAGATTTCGTTTGTGATACGGAATACACTTGGAACGAAAACGATATCGTTAGCGTTATCATTAAGCCTGAAGATATTAAACTTAAACTTAAAGAGGAAGTAAAAAGATGACAAAGGGCAAGGTTATATCAAAAACCGTTTATAAAGATGATAAACCTGTTAAAAATAGAAAGTGGATTTTTAGTAGAAAACAACTTTGTATTCCTTACGGACTATTTCTTTTTATGTTCGTAATCTTTCCACTTCTTTTAATTGTGTTTTATGCGTTTACTGATGAAACGGGCAAAATTTCGTTTTATAATTTTATTGACTTTTTCACAAACCCTACTTCTATAACAAACCTATTTATGAGTATAGGACTTGCAGGTATAACAACCGTTTGTTGTTTACTGATAGGGTACCCTGTTGCGTACATTTTGTCTAAAATGAAACAAAGGGTGGCTGGTGTTATAGTTATGCTATTCGTTTTACCTATGTGGATAAACTTTGTTCTTCGTGCAATGGCTATGAAGGAACTTTTAACACTTATAGGTATGTTTGGAAAAAATAACTTTTTAAACACGGTAATCGGTATGGTTTACGACTATTTGCCGTTTATGATTATGCCACTTTACACAACGCTTATTAAGCGCGATAGAAGTTTAGAAGAAGCCGCCGCAGACCTTGGCTCAAACAGAAGACAGGTGTTTACAAAGGTTATATTCCCACTTTCACTTCCTGGTGTTTTAAGTGGTATAAATATGGTATTTTTACCTACTATGAGTTGTTACGTTGTTTCTGATACTTTTGGTAACGGTAAGGTAACCATTATAGGTAAACTTATTGAAGAACAATTTGGTGTTGCCGCTAATTGGAATTACGGCTCTGCACTTGCCCTTATTATGCTTGTAATTATGTTCGTTACAATGCTACTAACAGGTGGATTTAAGCCACAAGAAAATATGAGGGGGGCTAATTTATGATAAAAAAGTTTTTTAGCAGAGGATATATCTTCCTTGTATTAGCCTTTATTTACGCACCTATATTTTTACTTGTTATTTACAGTTTTACCGACTCAACGGTAGTTGGTGTTTGGAGTGGCTTTTCACTTGATTTATACAAAAGGCTACTAACCGACGGTGAAATTACGCCAGTTATAATAAATACTTTGGTGCTTGCGTTACTTGCAAGTGTGCTTTCAACAATTTTAGGAACTTTAGGGGCAATAGGTCTTCACTATAGCCGTGGTGGTTTTGGTAAGGTTGTTAAAGGTGCATCAAGAGTTTCTATAATAAATGCAGAAATTGTTACGGCAATTTCTTTAGCACTAATATTTTCTTTAATACTTGGAACTAGTAGGTCGTATTTTTCCGTTTTAATAGGTCATATGGTATTATGCACACCTTTCGTGGTGCTTTCCGTTACACCTAAACTTGAACAAATGGACTCAAGTTTATACGAAGCGGCACTTGACCT
Organism: Clostridia bacterium; assembly: GCA_017508485.1. GTDB lineage: Bacteria > Bacillota > Clostridia > Christensenellales > Borkfalkiaceae > SIG381. Next base: position 62,765 of record JAFVYV010000011.1, read on the forward strand.
TGGCGCAACTCCAAGAAAGGCGCTATTTAAGGTAGTGCTACCTGAAATTTTGCCTGGTATTTTTAGTGGATTTTTACTATCAATTACCTTGTCGCTTGACGACTACGTAGTAACTGCGTTTACTAAACCTGCTACTTTTGAAACCATAAGTACAAAGGTTTATAACTCACTTGCAAAAGGTGGGGCAAACTCATCACTACCTGTGTTTAGGGCGCTTACCACAGTAATATTCGTGGTTGCAATAATAGTTGTAATCATAATGAACATAAAAAGAAAAAAGAAAAAGGAGAAGTAAAATGAAAAAGGTTGCAAGTTTATTTTTAATATTGGTAATGGCTTTTACTTTGCTTTGTCCTTGTTTTAACGCCGTTAGCGTTTCAGCAGAAACCGACCTTAGTGGAGTGCTAAGAGTAGGCAACTGGGAAGACTATATCGGGGAAGACGTTATTGCAAATTTTGAAGAAAAGTACCCTAATATAAAGGTAGAATACTCTACTTTTGGTACTAACGAAGATATGTATAACGAACTTAAAATTAACCCTGGTAGTTTTGACCTTTTATGCCCTTCTGAATATATGATTCAAAAAATGTTAACGGAAGGTATGCTTGAATCTTTCAAAGTGCCTGAAAATTATATTAAGTACGGCTCAGAATATATTATTGAAAAGTTCAACTCTATGGGTTTACAAGCAGACAACGGCGACTACTACACGGTTGGTTATATGTGGGGACTTTTAGGCTTAACTTATAATCCAGAGTTCGTTTCAAGCTACGATATGGAAAGTTGGAGTAGTTTATGGAATATCGCTTATAAAGAAAAGTCAACCATTAAAAATAGTGTAAGAGATTCTTACTTTATAGGTATTGCTTTTGCTTACCGTGACGAACTTTTAGGCCTTTTAGAACAAGTTGAAAAGGGCGAAATAACAAAACAAGAATATGCTACTAAACTTGAAGAAATTTTTAACAACACTTCTGACGATGCTATAAAAAAGGTTGAAGATGCGTTAAAGTTATTAAAATCAAATATCTACGGGCTTGAAGTTGATAACGGTAAAGACGACGTTGCAAGTGGTAAAATTACCATTAACTTTGCTTGGAGTGGAGATGCCGTTTACGCAATGGACGTTGCTGAAGAAGAGGGCGTTTTATTAGAATACGCAGTTCCAAAAGAAGGTTCTAACGTTTGGTTTGACGGTTTCGTTATGCCAAAAGGCGCTAATAAAGAATTAGCAACTGCTTTTCTAAACTATATTTGTACTCCTGAAGTTGCAGTTTCTAATATGGAATATATCGGCTACACAAGTTGTATCGCAGGAAACCAAGACTTTACTGTTGATTATGAAGATGAAAACGGTCAAGTTGAAACGGTTGCTTACACGGGTGTTTTAGACTGGGTTAAAAAGACTTACGGTGTTACGGAAGTTCCTACAGAAGATAATATTTACGAAGCAAACTTAGGATACTTTTTTGGTAAAACTTTATACTCAGCAGAAAAGAACAGACAGTTTAACACTCAATATCCAACGCAAGAAACTATTGAAAGATGTGCCGTTATGAGATATTTTGACGGAGAAACTAACCACAAAATTAACGATATGTGGGAAAGGGTTAAAGGAGATACTTTACCTGCTTGGGCAATTTTATCTATAATCGGTGGCGTAATACTTCTTATTGCAGGAGTAATAGTTTACAAAAATAGAGATAAAATATTTAAGCCAAAAAAGGCAAAAAAGAGCAAATATAAAATTGTTGATAAAAGATATATCTAAAAGTAATACAATTTATATTGACACTTAAAAGAAAATATTGTAAAATAAAATAGAACTTAAATATTGGAGGGAAACTATAATGGCTAAAATTAAATTAGTTGCTACACCTAAAAAGAGAACTTCTGTTGGTTGTGGAGAATGCAGAAGCACTTGTCAATCTGCTTGTAAAACTTCTTGCACGGTTGGTAACCAAAACTGTGAAAAGTTAGAAAGAGAAGCAAAGGTTAACAATAAATAATTATTGAAAAGGAAAACGTAAAGGAGCAGTAAATTTTACTGTTCCTTACTTTTGTTATTAAAGATGGTACATACTTTTAATATTGACGACAGATATTATCTTTTTGACGTTGAAAGTAGTTCACTTCACGTTTGCGATAAATTAGTGACGGAAGTCGTTAAAAAAATGCAAGGCGAAGAGTACGACTTAAGTGGCGTTGATAGTACTGTTATTGAAGAAATTGAAAAAGAACTTAACGAAATAAAAGAACAAGGCTTACTTTTTTCAAAAGAAATTAAAACTTTACCTATAAAAAGCAATTTGGTAAAGGCGCTTTGTTTACACGTTTGCCACGACTGTAACTTAAAATGCAAATACTGTTTTGCAGGTCAAGGGAACTACAAGGGCGCAAACGAATATATGTCTTTTGAAGTTGCTAAAAACGCAGTTGACTTTTTAATTGCAAACTCAGGCAGTCGTGAAATTTTAGAAATGGACTTTTTTGGTGGCGAACCACTTATGAATATGGACGTTATCAAAAAAACGGTTGAATATGCTAAAGAAGAAGGTAAAAAGGCAGGTAAAACCTTTTTATTTACTACGACTACTAACGGTCTTCTTCTTGACGGTGAAACTGCAAGTTGGCTTAACGACGAAATGGAAAACGTAGTTCTATCTATTGACGGTAGAAAGGAAGTGCACGACGCAGTTAGAGCAACTAAAACGGACAAAGGTAGTTATGAGTATATTATAGATAACATTAAAAACTTCGTTAAAAACCGTGGGGACAAGCACTATTACGTTAGGGGTACTTTTACCAACAAAAACTTAGATTTTGCTAACGACGTAACTGCGCTTGCCGATATGGGATTAACGGAAATTTCTTTAGAGCCTGTAGTTACCAAAGAAGATGATGAACTTTACATCTCTAAGGAAATGCTACCTAAAATTAAAGAAGAATACAAAAGACTTGAAAGGGAATATCTAAAAAGGCTAAAGAACAAGGAAAGATTATTTAACTTTTTCCACTTTGCAATTGACCTTGAAAACGGCGTATGCTTAAACAAGCGCGTTAGTGCTTGTGGTGCTGGTAACGAATATTTTTCAGTTACCCCTTGTGGAGATATTTACCCTTGCCACCAATTTGCAAATAACAAAGATTACCTTATGGGTAACGTCTTTGAAAAGAAACTTAACGAAGATATAAGAAAGGTGTTTAAGGAAACAAACTTACTTTCAAAACCTACTTGTAAAGACTGTTTTGCAAAATACCATTGTAGTGGTGGTTGCGCTGCAAATAACATCAATTTTAACGGCGATATCAATAAGCCTTACGAAATGACTTGTGAAATGATGAAAGCAAGAATGGAGTGTGCGCTTGATATTTTTAGCCAAAAGAAGGAAATTGACGGTTAAAAGGGTAAAACTTTAGGTCAAAATGAAAAAAAACGCCGTTTTTTATTGACTTAAAAGGCTAAAAAGATATATAATTAGTGGGTATAGATATAAACTTAAAATCGGGGAGAACATCTTTCTGATTTTATATGCTCTTAGGAGGCTACAATGAGTAAGAAAAAAGCAAAAGCTTTGCTTTCAATCATAATTGCATTAATAGTAGTTTTATGCGTTATGACTTTTGCAAAGTTTGAAATCCCTGGTATTAAAAACGGGGTTTACAACTACAACTCAATTTTAGGTGCGTTAGAACTTGATGCCGACCTTGAAGAAAGCGCTGCTTATACGCTTAAGTTAAAGGACGATATCTCTAGCGAAGATGAAGAAGTTGAAGTTGAATCAATTTTAAAGGTTTTAGAAAGCAGAATTATCGGTTTAGGTTATGATAACTATGCTATTTCTACCTTAAAGAACTCTACTACAGACAACTACGATATAAGAATTGAACTTCCAAACAAGCAAAGCACGGCAAGTGATATAACTGCAATTATCGCTTACGGCGAAATGGAAGTAACAGATGCTGACGGCAACGTTATTTTAACTGGTAACGGCGCAATCAAAAACGTTAAGGTTGAAAGTTATGAAGCATACGACCAAATGAACAACAAAGTTTTAGCATATGCTTGTATCGTTGAATTTACTGAAGAAGCATTTGAAGAAATTAAAGCAGTTTTACCTACTACCGTTAACATCAAGGTAGGCGAAACAAGTCTTTTCTCACAAGAATTAAACGTAGAAGACTTTTTACAAAGAACTATCAGTATTTCAAACTACGGTACTGATAAGTCTGCTGCAGAAAGAGCCGCACTTCAACTTAAAACGGGTGGTATCCCTTACGAATACGAAATTGAAAAGGGTGAAGTTATTTCTCCGTTAATGGGCGAAAACGCAGGTTTAATTTCATTACTAATTCTTGCAGGTTTAGTTTTAATTGCAATAATTCTTTTTGCTGTTAAGTATAAAGGTTTTGCACTTTCATCTTTAATTTCAGTTTTAGCATTTATGTTAATTGAACTAATCATTTTAGTTTTAATACCTGCGTTAAAGATTTCATTTGCAAGTATTTTAGGCTTTATAGTTGCTACGATATTCGTTTTATCAGGCTTATTTACTCAAGCACAAAAAACTCTTGCAGAGTTTGATAGTGGTAAAACGTTTAAGGCGGCACTTAAGTCTGCTTACAAGAAAGGTGGTTTACTTTTCGTTGACGTAAGCGTTATTCTTGCAATTTTAAGTTTAGCAGTATTCTTTATTGCAAACGGTGCTATTAGAAGTTTTGCAATTACCTTTGGTGTTGGTACTGTGGTTGCGTTATTCGTTGTTGCAGTATTCTCAAAATGGATAATCAAGTTATTCTACCACTCAGTTAGCAAGAAAGAAGCCTTCTTCAAATTAAACAGGGAGGATGCTGAATAATGAAAAAGTTAAATTTTATTAAAATTTCTAAAATAATCCTTTCATTACTTTTAGTCATTGTTGTTGCAGGTGCTGTTTTAGCAGGTGTACTTGGCTTTAACAAAGGCGTTGAACTTTCTAACGGATACGAATTAACCGTTAAGGTTGACGTAAACTTTGGCGACAATAAAGAAAAGATTGAAACTGAAACTGAAAAAGTATTAAAAGAAAACGGCGTTAAATACGACCTTAAAAAGATTGCCGACGAAGGTAGCATTATTATTTACCAATTCAAAGAAGAAGTAACTGAAGAAAATACTAAAGCCTTTGAAGACTTAGCAGTTAAGGTTGAAGATGCCGTAAACGTAATATTAGTTAGCACAACGGTTGATGCAACGACTGCCGTTAGTGAAAGAGAAGGATTTTTTGGTACTTCTACTATCTGGTGGGCTATTTTAGCAGTTGGCGTAACGGTTGTTCTTGCGTTTATTTATTTACTAATTAGATACAACATTTTCTACAGTTTAGTGGCTTGTATCCTTGCTGTGTTTGAAGTTATCCTTTTAACTTCTTTAGTAGGGTTAGTAAGAATTCCGTTAGCACCTATATTCTCGGTAGTTGCTTTAACGGCAGTAATTCTATCATTTATAAATACAATCGTTTTACTAAACGGTGCGAAAGAAAAGTTAAGATTAAACAAAACAAAATCGCCTGAAGAAGTTGCAAACGAACTATTAAACGGTTCATTACCAAAGAACGGCGTTATAGCAATCGTGCTAGTAGTTGCGTCAATTGTTCTTATGATAATCGGCGGAACCTTTACTTCATTAGCATTTGAATTACTTGCGTTAGCAGTTGTTGACTTTATGGTAAATCAATTTGCGTTTGCTCCTATCTTCCTTCCGTTTGAAAGAAAAAGAAACAAGGATAACTTACTAAGAGCAAAGAAGAAAGAATTAAAAGATAAAGAATAAAAAATAGTTTAAGCGGGAATTTTCCCGCTTAAATGTTTTATAGGCAAAAAAAGTGAAAAGAATAATTTTTAACCAATTTGACAGCGAACAACTGAATATAGTTAAAGAAATTTCTTATAGCCAAGGTATTAGTTTTAGCATTGCAAAACTTTTGTTTAGCAGAAAGATAGATACGGTAGAAAAGGCAAACCGTTTTCTAAACCCTGGTAAGGCTAACTTTTACTCTCCATTTTTAATGAACGGTGTTAAAGAAGGGGTAGAAAGAATTAAGTTAGCAAAAGAAAAGGGAGAAAAGGTGCTTGTCTTCGGCGACTATGATGCCGACGGAATTTCTGCTACGGTAATACTTAAAAAGGCACTTTTAGAGTTTGGTATTGATGCTTTTACCCTTATTCCTGAAAGAGTGGAAGGGTATGGAATTAACGAAGAAATGGTTTTAGATTACGTTAAGAATGGCGTATCTTTAATGATTACCGTTGACTGTGGCATAAGCGACGTTGACAAAATTGAAAGGCTAAAAAGTGAAGGGCTTGACGTAATTGTTACAGACCACCACGAACCACCGGAAGTTTTACCTAACTGTCTTTTAATAAACCCTAAAATTAAGGGGAATAATTACCCTTATAGCGGTCTTTGTGGGGCAGGTGTAGCCTTTAAGTTGGCAACCGGTTTAATAGGTGAAAAGGCTAATAAATACCTTGATTTAGTAGCGTTAGCAACCGTTGCCGACAGTATGGATTTACTTGATGAAAACAGAGATTTAGTGTTTGAAGGGTTAAAGATTTTTAACTCTCCTAACTTAAACGAAACTTATAAAGCACTACTTAAAGAAAACGGTGTGGGCGAAGTAACTGCACAAACCCTTGCTTACGTGTTAGCACCAAGAATTAACGCGGCAGGTAGAATGGGCGACGCGCGTTTTGCCCTTAATATGTTTTTAGACGAAAGCGATTTAGTTAAAAAGGTTAGAAAACTTAACGACTACAACGCACTTCGCCAACAAGAGTGCGACAACCTTTATAGAGAAGCAAAAGAAAAACTTTTAGTAGAAGGTGCAAACAAAAACGTTATAATGCTTTATGATGAAAACTGGAAGACGGGTTTTGTTGGTATAGTTGCCGCAAGACTTACTGAAGAATATTCAAGACCAGTTATTATGTTTGCTGGGCTATCTGGCATACTAAAAGGCTCTGCAAGAAGCGTTTTAGGTATAAACATTTTTGATGCAATAGACAGTCAAAAAGACCTTTTAGAAGAATACGGTGGGCACTCACAAGCAGCAGGTGTTGCAATCAAAAAGGAAAATTTTGAAAAGTTTTATCAAAGGGTGCACGAATATTTAGAAGAAAATGTAGAAAGTGAAAGGTTTGTTCCAAGCATTTTAGTTGAAGATGAAATAAATAAGCCTTTTTCACTTAACTTTATAAAAGAACTTGAAAGGTTAGAGCCAACCGGGGTTGGTAATAAAAAACCACTTTTCGTAATGGAAGAAGAAGTTTTATATCCAACAAGGCTAAAAACTGGTAAGCACATAACTTTCAAAACGCAAATTTTAGAAATGCTTTACTTTAACGGAGAGTGGGCTATTGACACCTTAAGGTTCCCTGTAAAGAAAAAGATTGTGTTTGAGCCTAACGTATCAGTTTTTAAGAATAAAGAGTACGTAAAGGGTTTTGTTAAGGCAATAATTCCAACCGTTTCTTACACGGAAGAAGTAGGCATTGGCGTGTTTGACCGTGCAATTATGGTTAGTGAAGAAGGGGAATTTACATACAAAAACACTTTAGAAATAAAAGAAATCGTTAAAGAAGCCGTTGCTAAAAGATACGGTACGCTTTTTGTTGTAAACGACCTTGATAACTTAAAATACTACCCTGAACTAGAAGGGTTAGACGTTAACTTATTTTCTTTAGAAGAAAAAAATATGTTCAACGCAGTTATAGCGTCGCCTATTAAAAGTACGTTTGATTTAGGGTATGAAAGGGTAATATATTTAGATAAACCGTTATTTATCTATTCAGGCGCAAAAGAAGTTTTTGTAAATAGGGAATTGACAGCGCTTAAAAATATAGATAAAATAAGTATAGATAGAAGTGTTTTTGCAACCTACTTTAACACCTTAAAAAGTTTGGTTAACAAAAAATACCTATCGCCTTTAGATTTTATACTAAAAAATAGCGATAATTTAGGACAACTTGACCCATATCAACTTGTGTTCGTTATGGAAGTTTTCTTTGAACTTGGCATTTTCTTTGTGGAAGAAGAAGTGTTTAGGTTTAACTCTAAAATTAAAAGCGACTTAAATAATTCAAAGATATATTCAAAAGTAAGAGAACTTAAAAATGATTGAATTGATTGAAAGAATACGTGACACGTATAGTGGAGAAGAACTTGATTTAGTAGAAAAAGCGTACGATTTTGCTAAAAAGGCACACGTAAACCAAAAACGTGCCTCTGGGGAGGAGTATTTTACTCATCCTTGTGCCGTTGCGCTTATTTTGATTGATTTAGGGCTTGACGCATCAACTATTGCCGCCGCTTTTTTACACGACGTTATTGAAGATACGCCCGTTTCTGAAGGGGATATTGAAAAAGAGTTTGGCAAAGAAGTTTTGGAACTTGTTGAAGGTGTTACAAAGCTTGAAAAGATTGAGTTTTTATCTAAAGAAGATGAACAAGCAGAAAATTTTAGAAAGATTTTCGTTGCGATGGCAAAAGATATAAGAGTTATTATTATAAAACTTGCCGACCGTCTTCACAATATGCGTTCGCTTAACTTTTTATCAGAAGAAAGACAACAAAGATTAGCAAGGGAAACTTTAGAAATTTTTGCGCCACTTGCAGGTAGGCTTGGAATTTCACAAATAAAGTGCGAACTTGAAGACCTTTCACTTAAATATTTAGACTCTAAATTTTACGACTATTTAGTTGTTAATATGAAAGAACAAATTCAAGAAAGAAGGGAATTTGTTGATTACGTTGTAAAGGAACTACAAAAAATATTAGACGACTCTAACATTAGGGGTGAAGTTTTTGGTAGACCAAAACATTTTTATTCTATTTATAAAAAGATGAAAAACCAAAACAAACCGTTAGAGCAAATTTACGACCTAACTGCCGTTAGGGTTATAGTTAGTAGCGTTGACGAGTGCTACGAAGTTTTTGGTAAAATTCACAACAGATGGAAGCCTATTCCTGGTAGAATTAAGGACTATATTGCAACTCCAAAAGCAAATATGTACCAATCACTTCACACCACGGTCGTTACTAATATCGGTAAAACTTTTGAAATTCAAATTAGAACTTATGCAATGAACAGGGCTGCCGAATACGGTATCGCTGCGCATTGGAAATATAAAGAAGGAAAGCAAGGGGACGACTTTGATGCAAGACTTTCTTGGATAAGGGAAGTTATGGAATGGCAAGGTGGTCTTAAAGATAGTAGGGAATTTTTAACTTCACTAAAGGGGGACGTTTACAGTTCAGAAGTACTAGTGTTTACCCCTAAAGGGGACGTAGTTTCACTCCCTAAAGACTCAACCCCTATTGACTTTGCATACAATATTCACTCACACGTAGGTAATAAGTGCGTAGGCGCAAAAGTCAACTCAAAAATGGTACCACTTAACACCGTTTTACAGGTTGGCGACGTAGTTGAAGTTATAACTTCACAAAACTCTAAAGGTCCGTCTTGGGACTGGCTAAAGATTGTAAAATCATCTTCAGCAAGGGTTAAAATTAAACAGTTCTTCCGTAAGGAAATGAAGGAAGAAAATATAAAACTTGGAAAGAGTATGTTAGAAGCCGAAGCAAAGAAAAAAGGTTACAATTTTGGCGATCTTTTAACTGATGAAGCCTTCTTAAAAGTGTCTTCTAAAATGTCTTTTTCAAACACGGATGAAATGTACGCATCAGTTGGTTTTGGGGCAGTTGGCACTAACCAAGTTTTAGTAAAACTAATTGATTATTATAGAAAGGAAGTAGCCGTACCTGAAGTTAAGGTGTTTAACAGTAAAAAAGCGCCTTCAAGTGGTGTTATCGTTAAGGGTATGACCGGCTTACTTGTTAGATATGCAGGTTGTTGTAATCCTGTCCCTGGCGATAAAATTATTGGTTTTATTTCAAGGGGTCGTGGCGTTGCCGTGCATAGAGCAGACTGTCCTAACGTTAAGTCAATTGAACCTGATAGGCTTATTGAAACGGAGTGGGCAGGTAATATCGGTGGCGAATTTACTGCAAGTATAAAAGTAGTTGCATCTGAACAAGGGGATATTTTATCAGCCGTATCAAATAGATGTTCTGCAATGAACTTAAAAATAGTGCTAATTAACGGTAGATTTGACCAAAAAACCAAAAACGCAGTCGTTGATTTTAGCATTTTACTAAACTCTAAACAAGACTTAGATACGCTTATTTTAAAACTAAAACAAGAACCTAAAATTATTGACGTATTTAGAGTTTCAACTTAAAATTATGAATGTTTATTCTTTACAAACAGGACCTATCCAAAACAACGTTTATATTGTGGAAAAGGGTGGCAAGGCAGTTATAATTGACTGTGGTATGGACTTTGAAGTGGTACAAAACTTTTTGGAAGAAAAAGGTTTAACGCTAACGGCAATACTACTAACTCACTCTCACTTTGACCATCTTTTAACGGCAGATAGGTTTCAAAAGGGTGGCGCAAAAGTTTATATAGGCAGTATTGATGGCGAAAAGGTTAAAAAAGGGGATATTCTATCACAAGCATTTAATCTTCCGTCAAAAGCCTTTACGCCCGATTTTTTACTTAATGATGGCGACAAAATTGAACTTAACGGCTTAACTTTTGAAGTTATTTTAACACCAGGTCATACTGACGGCTCTGTTTGTTATTTGGTAGAAGACTGTCTTTTTTCAGGCGATACTTTGTTTATGCTATCAATCGGCAGAACGGACTTTCCTACGGGCAGTTATGAAGATATGATAAGTTCTTTAAAAAGGCTTTCTACACTAGATAAAAACTTAAAAGTTTACCCTGGTCACGGGGAAGAAACGATTTTAGGGTTTGAAATAAAAAACAACCCTTATATGAGAAGATATGATAAAGACTAATTTAGTAGAATTTGAAAACGACTTAAAAGAAGTTTTAATGCTTTATCCTGAGGCAGAGGCTACCCTTACTGCCTCTTTTTTTGATGGCAAAATGGAAAGCGAAGTGGTTATAAACGGCAAACCGTTTAACTACTCGTACTCTTTAGAGTTTAACGATAAACTAGAAGAAAAAAGGCTTAAAAAAAGATGCGCAAAACTTTGTTTATACAAAGCGCTAAGTAATTATTTTGAAAGGGAAATGCCTTGGGGCGCACTAACGGGTATTAGACCAACCAAACTTGCCTATATGGAAAAGGAAAAAGGTGATTTTGAAAAGTTTTTTAAGGAAACTATGCTTGTTTCTAACGAAAAAACTTCACTTATCAAAGATATTTTAGATGAACAAGTGGGCATTTATGAAAAGAACGACAATTCTTTTGACCTTTTTGTGTCTATTCCTTTTTGCCCAAGTAGATGTACTTACTGTTCTTTCATTTCAGGGGAGATAGCTAGGTGCAAAGACCTAATTCCAAAATATATTGACGCACTCGTTAAAGAGATTGAAGAAAGCAAAAAACTTATTAAAGAGTTAAAAAGCGTTTACATAGGTGGTGGTACGCCCGTTGCTTTAGAAACAAAAGACTTAAAGCGCGTTTTAGATGCAGTTGGCGTTCAAACGGTTGAATACACGGTAGAAGCAGGTAGGCCAGACGCCATTACTAAAGAAAAACTTGAACTACTTAAACAGTACGGCGTTAGTAGAATTTGTGTTAATCCACAAACTTTTAACGACAAAACTTTAGCCTTAATCGGCAGAAAGCATACGGCTAACGATATAATTGAAAAGTACAATTTAGCAAAAGAATATTTTTCTATCAATATGGACTTAATTGCAGGACTTCCTGAAGAAACGGTTGAAGATTTTAAGAACACTCTTGATAAAACTATATCGCTAAGGCCTGACAATATTACCGTGCATACCTTGTGCATAAAAAGGGGTTCTAAACTTGCTGAAAGCGTTAAAAGGCTTGACGATAGTGGCGTAAAGGAAATGACCGACTACGCAAGTAATGAGTTAAGAAAGGCAGGGTATAAACCGTATTATTTATATCGCCAAAAGTATATGACGGAAAATTTAGAAAACACGGGTTACGCCCTAAAAGGAAAGGCTTGTGTTTACAACATAAATATAATGGAAGAAATTTCTAACATAGTTGCAAACGGAGCAAACGCAGTTAGTAAGCGTGTGTTTAACGGTGGCGAAAGGTTAGAAAGGGTAGGAAACCCTAAAGATATTAAAACTTATATAGAAAAAATTGACAAATTAGTAGAAGACAAAACCAAACTTTTTACCGAATAAAACAATTTGTGTAATTTGATTATGGAAGATAGAAGATAATAAAAAAATTAAACTTTTGGGTTAAAATAGTTTACAAAAGGTAAAAATTTTGTTATACTAATTAGGCTTTAGTACCTTTTGCAAGGTTTTTGGACTAAACTCCACCAAATACTTTGTTTTAGGTGAATTATTCCATAGTATAGGAGGTAAATTAAAATGGAAAAGGCAAAGAAGTTAGAAATTATTGCAAAATTCGCTCGTCATGAAGGTGATACAGGTTCTCCTGAAGTTCAAGTTGCTCTTTTAACTGAAAGAATCAACCACTTAAACGCACACCTTTTAATCAACAAAAAGGATAACCACTCAAGACGTGGTCTTCTTAAAATGGTTGGTGAAAGACGTAGACTTTTAGCTTACTTAAAGGACTTAGACCTTGAAAGATACAGAACTTTAATTTCTGCACTAAACTTAAGAAAGTAAAAAATAAGGCGACTAATTTTTTGTCGCCTATTTTTGTTTTTTTGTAAAGAAATAGTTTAAGTAGTTTAACCTAAAACTCTGGTTAAATTACTTTCTAAATAAATTAGAGAAAGAGGTAAAAAATGACAGAAACTTATAGAGAGTTTAAAACAGTTATTGGTGGCAGAGAAGTCATCATTGAAACAGGCAAATACGCTGAACAAACTAACGGTTCTTGCGTAGTTAGATGTGGCGACACAGTAGTTATGGTTAACGTAACTATGGCTGAAAAGGCAAGAGATGGTATGGATTACTTCCCACTTTCTGTTGACTATGAAGAAAAGATGTATTCTATCGGTAAAATCCCTGGTGGTTTCAAAAAGAGAGAAGGTAGAGCAAGTGATAAGGCTATTTTAACTTCAAGACTTATTGATAGACCTATCAGACCACTTTTCCAAAAGGGTATTTTTAACGACGTTGTTGTTATTGCAACAACTTTATCAGTTGACCCTGATATTTCACCAGAACCTTTAGCAATGCTTGGTAGTTCAGTTGCACTATCTATTTCTGATATTCCATTTGCTGGTCCTACTGGTTCAGTTGTTGTTGGTATTGTTGACGGCAAGTACGTTATCAACCCTGACATTAAGCAAAGGGAAGCATCTACTTTAGCATTAAACCTTTCTGGTACTAAAGATGCTATTATGATGGTTGAAGCAGGTTCAAAAGAAATTAGTGATGATGAAATGGTTGGCGCAATTTTATTCGGTCACGAAGAAATTAAAAAACAATGTGCTTTCCAAGAAGAAATCGTTAAAGAAATTGGTAAAGTTAAAAAGGAAATTGAAGTTTACCACGTTCCTGAAGAAATTGAAAAGGCTACAAGAGAATTTGCAAGTGACCTTTTAGATGAAGCGTTAGAAAATTATGACAGAAGTGCAAGACAAGTTGCTCAAGACGAAGTTGAAAAGAAGACTTTAGAAGTGCTTTTAGAAACTTACCCTGAAAACGAAAGAGAAATTAAAGATGCTTTATACTACTTAACTAAAGAAAAGGTTAGAGCAAAAATTCTAGAAAAGGGTATTAGACCTGACGGTAGAAAGTTAGACGAAGTTAGAAAAATTTGGTGTGAAAACGGCGTTCTTCCAAGAGTACACGGTTCTGGCGTGTTCACTCGTGGACAAACTCAAGTATTAACAACTTGTACTTTAGGTATGATTGGCGATGCTCAAAAGTTAGAAGGTCTTGATGAAGAAGTTTCTAAACGTTATATGCACCAATACAATATGCCAGGCTACGCATCAGGCGAAGCAAGACAATTAAAGTCACCTGGTAGAAGAGAAATTGGTCACGGCGCTTTAGCAGAAAGAGCGTTAGAACCAGTTATTCCATCTGAAGAAGAATTCCCTTATGCAATTAGAATGGTTTCAGAAGTTTTATCTTCAAACGGTTCAACTTCACAAGGTAGCGTATGTGGTTCTACTTTAGCGTTAATGGACGCAGGTGTTCCTATTAAAGCACCAGTTGCTGGTATTGCAATGGGTTTAATTAAAGATGAAGAAAGCGGTAAGGTTGCAATTTTAACTGATATTCAAGGTTTAGAAGACTTCCTTGGCGATATGGACTTTAAGGTTGCAGGTACTGAAAAGGGTATTACTGCTATCCAAATGGATATTAAAATTAAAGGTATTGACGAAGCAATTTTAAGAGAAGCGATTGCAAGAGCAAATATTGGTAGACAACATATTCTTAACAAAATGTTAGAAGTTATTGATAAGCCAAAGGCTGAACTTTCAAAATATGCTCCACAAATTATATCATTTGACATCAACCCTGAAAAGATTAGAGAAGTTATCGGTTCAGGTGGAAAGGTTATCAATAAGATTATTGAAGAAACTGGCGTTAAAATTGATATTACTGATGAAGGTAGAGTTTCTATTGCTGCCGTTGGTGCTCCTGAACAAATTGAAAGAGCAAAAGCAATTATCCTTTCAATTGCTAAAGACCCTGAAGTTGGCGATATGTTTATGACGGAAGTTGTTAGAATTCTTCCTAAAGTTGGTGCTTTCTGTGAACTTGCTCCTGGTAAGGACGGTTTAATTCACATCTCTAAAATGAGTGATAAGAGAATTGAAAGCGTTGAAGAAGTTTTATCTATCGGTGATAAAGTTAAGGTTGAAATCATCAAGATTGGTGAAAAGGGCATTGACTTAAAACTTTTAGAAAAGGTTACCGACTAATAAATAAAAACTTATAAAAAAAGTAGTATGCAAGGCAAAATCGCCTTGCATATTTATTAAAAAAAGAATAATTTTTACCCTTACTTTCATAAAAATGAATAGGGGTGAAGTTTTTGAGAAAAATATATAATAAAGGTTTACAAATAGTTGTAAATTCAATAATAGTTTTGGTTATTGCCGTGTCTTATCTACTCTTTCTTCTTCCTGAAAGGACCATTACCATTTCTAAAGGGGAAGACGATGCCATTTATTATGGAGATAAAGACTTAAAAAGGGTTTCGTTAATGTTTAACGTTTACGAAAATAAAGAAGTTGTTTACAGCATTTTAGAAGTGCTTAAAAGTAAAGGCGTAAAGGCAACCTTTTTTATGGGTGGTTGTTTTGCTGACGACAACAAGGAACTTTTGGTAAAAATTGCCAACGACGGGCACGAACTTGCTAACCACGGCTATTTTCACAAAGACCACAAAAAACTGTCAATAGAAGAAAATAAAAAGGAAATTTTTAACACGGAGCAGGTTATAAAAAGTTTAACTGGTGTTAAAACCAACCTTTTTGCTCCACCAAGTGGTAGTTTTTCAAAAAGTACGCTTATTGCCTCAAAAGAACTTGGGTATAAGGTTATTATGTGGTCAAAAGATACTATTGACTGGCGCGATAGCGACCAAAAACTTATTTTTAATAGGGCAACCAAAAATCTTGAAAATGGTGATTTAGTTTTAATGCACCCTAAAGAACATACCCTTTTAGCCTTGCCTAAAATAATTGATTTTTATATTGAAAGTGGGTTTAGCGTCGTTACCGTTTCGGAAAATATTGGAGGGGTATAATGCAATTTTACAAAAAATACGATAACGGTTTAAGGGTTGTCGTTAATAAGATGGATTCAATTAAGTCGGTTTCCGTTGGCGTTTTGGTTAAAACGGGTAGCGTTAACGAAAGTAGTGAACTAAACGGTATTTCACACTACATTGAACATATGCTTTTTAAAGGCACTACTACTAAAACGGCTTTTGAAATTTCTGACACTATTGACAGTATCGGCGCACAAATAAACGCCTTTACTTCAAAAGAAATTACCTGTTATTACACCAAATCAACAAGTGAACATTTTAGAAAAAGTTTTGAAGTTTTATCTGATATTTTCTTTAACTCTACCTTTTTAGAAGAAGAAAGCAAAAAGGAAAAGGGCGTTATTATTGAAGAAATAAATATGTATGAAGATATGCCTGAAGACCTTTGCTTAGATTTACTTAGCGAAGCATTTTTTGGCAAAACCGGGCTTGGACAAACTATTATAGGTAACGAACAAACGGTTAATAGTTTTACTAAAGATATGGTTTTACGCTATATGGACGAGTATTATACGCCGGAAAACGTTGTTATTTCAATTTCAGGTAATATTGATGAAAAACTTGCCTTTGAAGTTGTTGAAGAAGAGTTCTTAAAACTATTTACAAGAAAGAATAATAAGCGTTCAAGTATTATAGAAAAGCCTACCTTTAACGGCAATATATTAAAGGTAAAAGATATTGAACAATCACATATAGCAATAGCCTTTCCTACTTTTAACGTTGCTGATGATAGAAGTGATATTTTTAATATTGCAAACACCGTTTTAGGTGGGGGTATGAGTAGCAGACTTTTCCAAACGGTTAGGGAAAAGTTAGGTCTTGCTTATTCAGTTTATTCATATCCGTCTTTATACGAAACTAACGGCGTTTTAGATATTTACGCAGGGGTTAATCCAAAAAGTAGAGATTTAGCCTTTGAAGAAATATTAAAAGAAATTAAAAAGATTAAAAAAGGCATAACTGAAAAGGAATTTTTAAGGGGTAGAGAACAAATTAAATCTTCCTTTATAATGGGGCAAGAAAACAGCGCAACGCAAATGCTTTTATACGGTAAGTTTATGTTGTTTTTTGATAAACTTTTCAGTTTTGATGAAAAGATTGAAAGGATAAACAAAACCACTTTAACTGCCGTTAACGATATTTTAGAAGAAAGTTTTGACTTTTCAAAAATGGCGTTGGCAACGGTTGGCAGAGATGATAAAAAATTAACCTATTAAAATTAAAAACTAAAATTAAAAGACTACCAAACGGTAGTCTTTTTTGTCTATTTTAAGCCTAATATATCGTCGGCAGAGATATCTAAAATTTCACAAATATTGGCAAAAGTATCAAGTGATGGGTACTTGTCAAGTCGCATATATTTGCTTACAGTAGATGGGTTAATTCCCAACTTTTCAGCCAGTTCTTTTTGCGAAATTGTGCCGTATTGTATTGCTTCACGCAATCTTTTTTGAATATCTTCTATTTTTATCATATTATAATAATAGCACAATGTGCAACTTTTGCTTGACAAAAGGCACAATGTGCCTTTATAATATATTTTATTAAAACGAACGGAGGAATATACAATGTTTTGTAGAATTTGTGGTAATGAAGTAAATGAACAAGCAGTAGTATGCCCAAAATGTGGCTGTGCAATAGACGATGCTTTTGCTAAAAAGAAAGTAAAAGAAAAAAATGACGATGAAAGAAACAAAATTGAAGACGTCGATACTGAGTTTAAAGACACAAGCAAGGCATGTATTGCTTTTAATTACGTGTCAGTAGGTTTAATATGCTTAACTTTAATGTTTGGTATTTTATCTATCGCTTATGGTTGGATAGATGCTCATTTTGTCAATGGGTATAGTTATGCTTATTATTATCCATATTTCGGATTAGCGCTTACGGCATTTATATCGTCTTTAGTAATGTTAGGTTTTTCTATAACAAGTTTTGTTCTTGGTTTTAAGAATAAATCTAAAAGAAACATTAGTGACATATTGTTTATAGTTTCAATTTTCATATTTATATTTGTTATTATTGTTATGATAATATCACAATGGTAAAACCAACAAACTAAAATTAAAAGACTACCAAACGGTAGTCTTTTTTGTCTATTTTTTAGTTTGCGCCTCCAAAAAGTCCACAACCGTTTTGCGTAGTGGTTAGTAGTGCTAAAAGTAGTAGCAGTTGGGTGGTGTTTATAGAGCCACCGTTTAAGAGTAAAAACAAAAGAGCAATTAAAACTAAATTGTTGTTATTCACTTTTTTACCTCCTTAATTTACAAAAATAGACTTTATTATACAATATGCGTAAACGCTTAAAATATGCATAGATGAAGAAGCGTGATAAAATATATTTATAAAAAATAAGGAGAGTTTTTTATGGATATATTACTTGATAAGCGTATGCAAAGTATGGTAAAAGAGTACTCTTTAACGGAAGATATGATTAACGATTTAGTTTGCTTTTTTACAATTTTTAGCGACGGCACAAGGCTTAAAATTTTGTCTGCTTTAGCAATTTCAGAGATGTGTGTAAACGATATTTCTAAACTGCTTTTACTTAACCAAACGACCGTTTCGCACCAACTTAGACTTCTTAAAAACCTTAACGCAGTAAAGTCAAAAAGACAAGGAAAGGTGGTGTTTTACTCACTAAAGGGGGAAACGCTTAACGAAGTTATATTAAAAGGGGTGGAATTTTTAGGCTACTGACCTTGAAAAGTTTACAAAAAACGGTTATAATATATGTTATGAACGTTTTAGAAGAAAAAATTAAACTTTTACCAACAAACCCCGGCGTGTATATTATGCTAGACGGGGACGGCAATATTATTTACGTTGGTAAGGCAAAAAACTTAAAAAACAGGGTACGACAATACTTTTTTAACGGAGTTAAAACCAACAAGGTTTTGGCTATGACTAAAAATATTGCCGACTTTTACTATATAATCACAAAGACGGAAGTTGATGCACTTTCACTTGAAAATAACCTTATAAAAAAGCACCAACCAAAGTATAACATTTTACTTAAGGACGATAAGACCTATCCTTACTTAAAAATTAACTTAAAAGAAGATTTTCCTACCCTTATTTTGACAAGAAAAATTAAAAAGGACGGGGCTAAATATTTTGGTCCGTTTATGAACGGCGTTTCCCCTAAAGAGATAATTGAAATTATTAACCTTGCCTTTTCACTTCGCCCTTGTACAACTAACCTTAAAAGTGTAAAAAGGGAGTGTTTAAACTACCACTTAAAGAAGTGTGATGCGCCTTGTATGGGTAAAATCTCTTCAAAAGAGTATAAAGAAAAGGTTAATAAGGCAGTTGATTTTCTTAACGGAAACGACAAGGAAATTGAAAGAATTTTAACGGACAAAATGATGGCTTTTGCTGAAAAAGAAGAGTTTAATATTGCCCTAAAATATAAAGAAAAACTACAAAGTTTACAAAAAATTAAGGAAAAGAAGATTGCCGAACTTGGAAAGTTAATTGACCTTGATATCGTTTGTTTTTACACTAACAACATCTATTCTTCTGCTAATATTTTGGTGGTTAGAAAGGGTAGAATTTTAGGCTCAAATAACTTTAGTTTTAATAGCGTGGTTGATGAAGATGGTATTCGCCAATTCTTGACTAGTTATTACACTAAAAAGGAAGAAACGCCAAGCGAAATTGTGGTTAGTGAAAACCTTTTAGAAAGGGAAAGTTTGGAAGAATATTTTTATAAAATCTTTGACAAAAAGGTTAAAATTACCTATGCTCAAAAGGGGCTTAAAAAGAGCCTTGTTGATATGGGCATAACTAACGCAACGGACTATCTTGAAAGTATAAATACTAAAATAAAACATAAAGAAGATATGACGGTAATTGCTTGTCAAAAACTTAAAGAACTGTTAAAATTAAGTAAGTACCCGAAGCGTATGGAGTGCTACGATATTTCTAACATAAGTGGCGTTGACAAGGTTGGCTCTATGACCGTGTTTATTGACGGTGAAAAGAACACTTCCCTTTATCGTAGATTTAAGATAAAAACGGTGGAAGGGGCTAACGATTTTGAAAGTTTGAAAGAAGTTTTAAGAAGAAGGTTAAGTAGATTAGGTGAAGATGGTTTTTCTACCCCTGACCTAATTATAATTGACGGTGGTAAAGGTCAACTTTCTTCTGTAAAAGAAGTTTTTGATGAACTTAAAATTACTGGTATTGACTTAATCTCTTTAGCCGAAAGGGAAGAAGAAATTTTTACTCTTTTTGAAAAGGAAAGCATAAAACTACCAAAAAGCGATTATTGTTTAAGGCTACTTCAAAGAATAAGAGATGAAGCACACCGTTTTGCCCTTACCTATCATCAAACCTTAAGAAATAAGCGTATGCTTTCTTCTAAACTTGACGATATCAAAGGCGTAGGCAAAAAGATAAAAGCCCTTTTACTTGAAAGGTTTAAGGACGTAGAAGGTATAAAAAAGGCAACCAAAGAAGAACTGATGGAAGTTTCAGGCGTAGGGGAAAAACTTGCCGAAACTTTGAAGGAGATATTTTAACCTATGAAATTTAAATTTGTAATTTCCGATTTTGACGGTACGCTTGGCGTTTCCCCTGGAATTATTGCCGACTCTACCGTTGATGCTATAAAAGAATACCAAAAAAAGGGTGGTAAGTTCGTGCTTTGCACGGGCAGAATGTACGACTCTGCTATAAGAATTTGCCGTAATCACGGTTTAACTGGTGATTTCGTTTGCTATCAAGGGGCGATAATTGCCAATATAGAAACGGAAGAAATTTTGTTTTCAGGTGGGTTAACGGCTGAAGAATCTATTGAAATTGTTACCGATTTAACCAAAGAAGATAGAACGGTTTTAATTGATATTGACAGCGAATTATACTTTAACAAAGTTAACGACTACACGACTGGTTATTGCACAAGGTCAAGCATTAAAGGGGAGTGCCACGAAGATTTAATTAAACTAATTAAAGAAAAAAATGGTATCACTCAAAAAATTATGTGTATGAACGACGACGACCACCTATATAGACTGCTTAAAGAATTAAAAGATAAGTATAACGGCAAGTACGAAGTAAACTTAAGTGGAGGGCATCTTTTAGAAGTAATTAACCCTAAATGTGATAAGGGCCACGCTACCAAGTTTTTAGCAAAAAGGTATGGCATTGACCTAAAAGACACTATGGCAGTTGGAGATAGTTTAAACGACAAAAACCTTCTAACTTGTGGTGTTTACGGTGTTTGCGTAGGCGACGGGTTTCCTGAATTAAAGGAAGTTGCTGATGAAGTAACCCTTCCTTTTGATGAAAAACCTGTTGAGTATTTACTTAAAAAGTATTGTTTATAAGGAAAAATTTATGGAAGAAATAATAACTAACGAAAAATTGATAGAAAAAGAAGTGGTAACCGTGCCTATGATTGCCCTTCGTGGAAAGGTGCTTTTTCCTAAGACCTTTCTTTCTTTTGACGTAGGCAGGGCTATCTCCCTTAAAGCGATTGACAAGGCAACGGAAATTAAAAGCGATATTTTTATTGCCAGTCAAAAAAACGCATTTGTGGACGACCCTACTAAACAAGATATTTACGATATCGGCGTTGTTGCAAGAATTAAGCAAGTTACAAAGGCAAGTAACAACGTTGTTAAGGTGCAAGTTCAAGGCTTGTATAGAGCAAAAATAGTTGAGTATATTAACGCAAACGATATGTTTTCCGTTATGGTTGAAAGGTGTGATTACACTACTTCTAACCAAATTGAAACGGAAGCAATTTTCCGTTTAGCAAAAAACAAGTTGTTTGAATACTCTTTACTTGACAAGCACATAACTAAAGAAATTTTAATGTCTTTAACGGATATTGAAGATGCAAACGAATTTGCCGACAACACTTTAAATGTGTTAACCTTAAAGGAAAAGGACTGTCAAGAAGTTTTAGAAACGACTGACACGGTGGAAAGATTGACAAAGTTTGCCACCCTTTTAACAAACGAACTTGAAATTTTAAAAGTGGAAAAGAAGATAGGCAACAAGGTTAGAGAAAATATTGATAAAAGCCAAAAGGAATACTACCTTCGTGAACAAATTAAGGCTATTCACGAAGAACTTGGCGATAACGAAGATGAAAAAGAAAGGTTAAAAGAAGATTTAAGAAAGAAAAATCTTCCTGAAGAAGTGTTAGAAAAGGCACTTGCTGAAATAAATAGGCTTGACAAAATTAACCCTTCTTCACCTGACTATTCTATTATATTAAACTACCTTGACTGGATAAAACAATTGCCGTTTAACGAAGTTACCGTTGATACGGAAAACTTAAAAGACGCTAAAGAAATTTTAGATAGCGACCATTTTGGGCTTGAAAAGGTTAAGCAAAGAATTGTTGAGTACATTTCCGTACTAAAACTTACTAAAAAGTTAAAAGGCCCTATTTTATGTTTCGTAGGCCCTCCTGGTGTTGGTAAAACTTCTGTTGCAAAATCTATTGCAAGGGCACTTAATAGAAACTTTGTTAGAATGAGTTTAGGTGGCGTAAAAGACGAGTCTGAAATTCGTGGACACCGTAGAACTTACGTTGGCGCAATGCCTGGTAGAATTATAACGGGTCTAAAGAACGCAAAGTCTGCAAACCCTGTATTTTTACTTGATGAAATTGACAAACTTTCATCTGATATACACGGCGACCCTGCAAGTGCGCTTTTAGAAGTTTTAGACCCTGAACAAAACACTACCTTTAGAGATAGGTATATGGATATTCCTTACGATTTATCAAAGGTTATATTTATTACTACTGCAAACTCTTTAGAAACCATACCATATCCGTTACTTGATAGAATGGAAGTTATTGAACTTACAGGCTACACTAACGAAGAAAAGATGGAAATTGCTAAAAGGTATTTAATACCAAAAGCGTTAGAAAACAACGGGTTAACCGTTAAAAATCTTACCGTAAAAGAAGATGCTATAAAGGAAATTATTGAAGGTTATACTTTAGAAGCCGGGGTAAGAAATTTAGAGCGTGAAATTAATTCTGTTGTAAGAAAGGTTGCAACGAAGTTTGCCGAAGATGAAAATACTAAAAAGCAAATTGTTACTAAAAAGGCTGTAAACGAATACTTAGGTATTAAAAAACGCCAAAAAGACCTTGCTTTAACTAAAGATGAAGTTGGTGCGGCAACCGGTCTTGCGTGGACTTCAGTTGGTGGTACTACTTTGACCATTGAAGTAGGTTTGATGTCTGGTAAAGGGGACATTATTTTAACGGGTAAACTTGGCGACGTTATGAAGGAATCTGCAAGGGCGGCTATAAGTTATATAAGGGCAAATGCAGAAAAGTATAAAATTGATGAAGAAAGATTTTCAAAAACGGATATCCATATTCACGTGCCTGAAGGCGCAACCCCTAAAGACGGACCAAGCGCAGGTATAACTATGGCAACGGCAATACTTTCTGCCTTTACTAAGAGGCCTGTAAAGAAGTTTGTTGCAATGACTGGGGGAAATTACCCTTCGTGGCAAAGTGCTACCTATAGGTGGACTAAAGGAAAAATCACTTGCCGCTTATAGAATGGGTATTACCGACGTAATAATTCCAAAAGAAAATCAAAAAGATTTAGTAGAAATACCAAACGAAGTAAAGGAAAAGTTAAACTTTATACCTGTTTCTGACGTAGAAAAGGTGTTTGAAGTTGCTTTTAGGTAAGAAAAAATGATTATTAAAAAGGCGGAATTTATCACTTCCGTTGCGCACGAAAAAGATTTTTTATCTTTTGATAAACCTGTAATTGCAGTTGCTGGTAAGTCAAACGTAGGTAAAAGTAGTTTTATCAATATGCTTGCTAATAAAAACAAGTTAGCAAAAACTTCAAACACGCCTGGTAGAACAAGACTTATTAACTACTTTGATTTTGGCGACTTCGTTTTAGCCGACCTACCTGGTTACGGTTTTGCAAAGGTTAGCAAGACTGAAAAGGACAAGTGGGCAAGGCTTATGGAACGCTATTTTGAAACAAGCAAAATTGCCAACGTGTTTTTGCTACTTGACATACGCCATAAACCAACTGCTGAAGACGTGCAAATGGTAAACTATCTTTACCACTACGCACTACCTTTTACCTTAATTGCTACAAAGGCCGATAAGTTAGGCAAGTCAAAAATTAAGCCTGAACTAAAGAACTTATCAAACTACTTAAAGGTAGGGGAAAAGAATATTTTAGGCACTTCTGCTGAAACAAGATACGGTAAAGATAGCGTTTTAGAAAGAATAGAAAACATAATCAGCGTATATAACGAAGGGGAATACGTTGATACGGAAGAAGAACAATGATTTACGAAATAAGCACGGGGTTAATTTACGAAAAGTTTCTTGAAAATAGTGAATGTCCCTTATGTGAAATTAGAAAGGTGGTAGAAAAGGGCATAACCGACCAGTTTTTAGGGGAAGCCGTTATGGAAGACCACACAAGGGAAGAAGTTAACAAACTTGGTTTTTGTGGTAGGCATTTTGACCTACTTTTTGATAGGCCAAGTAAGTTAGGTCTTGCCCTTCAAATGGAAACACGCGTTAAAAGTTTGAATAGGAATTTAACTGAGCCTAAAAACTATAAACAAGCGTTAAAGCAAGTTGAACTCATTGAAAAGGAAAGTAGCACTTGCATTATTTGTAAGCATATTGAAATTCTTATGCAAGGCTATTACAAAAAGATTGCAGAAACGTTTGCAAACGAACAAGATTTTAGGGACTTAATAGTAAAAAACAAGGGTTTTTGTTTAGAGCATTATAAGGAACTTTTAAGGTCTTCAAAATACGCTAAAGGTAAAACTAAAGAGTATTTAGAAGTGCTATTTTCTTTAGAAAACAAAAGCATTTCAAAAATAATAGGGGACTTAAACTGGTTTTGCTTAAAGCACGATTATAGAAATCAGTTAAAGCCTTTAGGCGATGCAAAAGACGCCTTACCAAGAACGAGAATTAAACTTTACGGCGACGACAAAAAAGTGTAAAAGATAGGTTAAAAACCTATCTTTTTTTGGTGCCTCTGGTCGGACTCGAACCGACACGGTATCACTACCACAGGATTTTGAGTCCAGCGCGTCTGCCAGTTTCACCACAGAGGCAAAAAATATTAACATTATCTTGCAATTTAATCTTTTTTTTGGTAAAATTTAATAGATAAATATATAAAAGATTAACTACTTGTAAATAATAACATAAAAAACTTCTATTTGCAACTATTAAAGATATTTTAAGGACGTTTTATGGAAAAATTATTATTAATTGACGGCAACAGTTTAATAAACCGTGCGTTTTACGCTACTCCACCGCTATCAAGCCCTGACGGTACGCCTACTAACGCAGTTTATGCTTTTTTGAATATGCTTTTTAAGGCTATTAGTGATATGAAGCCTACTAATATAGTGGTTGCTTTTGACGTTAAAGCACCAACTTTTAGGCATAATATGTACGCAGACTATAAGGGTACGAGAAAGCCTATGCCTGAAGACTTAAGACCACAAATTCCACTACTTAAAGAAGTGTTATCTTCAATGGGTATTTTAATCATTGAACAGGCTGGAATTGAAGCAGATGATATCATAGGTACAATTGCGCATAAAACGGATATTGAAACTATCATTATAACCGGTGATAAAGACTCTTTCCAACTAATTGATGATTCAACCAAGGTTTTCTTTACAAAAAGGGGTATTACCGACCTTGATATTTACGACAACCTTAACTTTTTTGAAAAGATGGGTATAACTCCAAGCCAAGTTATTGAGTTAAAGGCTTTAATGGGGGACTCTTCTGACAACATACCTGGTATTCCTGGTGTTGGCGAAAAGACTGCAAAAGACCTACTAACAAAGTATGCTAATTTAGAAGGCATTTATGCTAATATTGATGAACTTAAAGGCAAGTTGAAAGAAAAGGTAGAAGGTGGCAAAGACCTTGCTTACCTATCAAGAACACTTGCTACTATAAACCAAAACACGGATATACCGTTTAGTTTAGAAGGTAGCCGTTTAAAATTCCCTTTACCTTTAGAAGCCAAGGAAACTTTTAACAAACTTGGTTTTAAAACGCTTGTTAAAAAGGAAGAACTTTTTGTTAAAGGGGAAAATATTAAAGTAGTAACGGAAGTTAAAATAAAAGAACTTTCTTCTTTAGAAGAATTAAAGGAACTAAAGTTAA
The DNA here is from genome assembly GCA_017508485.1 of Clostridia bacterium. Classification (GTDB taxonomy): domain Bacteria; phylum Bacillota; class Clostridia; order Christensenellales; family Borkfalkiaceae; genus SIG381. The sequence continues at coordinate 88,711 of JAFVYV010000011.1, forward strand.
ACGGCAAGACCTTTTTGTATTTAGACAAAGAACTTAGTTTTTATAACGAAAACTATGCTGAAGTAGAGTTTTTGGTAAAGATAAAAGAAGGCTTTTTAGACGACGGGGTGGACTATATTGACCTATTAAAATCTTTTAACGATATTTTTAAGGGCGAACTTGTTGTGTTTGACAAAAAGAAGATGATGCACACCCTTTGCCCTTACGCTAAGTTAGATGAAAAGGTGGACGACCTACTTTGCTTAAAATATTTGGTGGCTTTTTCAGGAAAGGAAGAAAGTTTTGAAGAAGTTTTAGATTTTTATGGCGAAGCCGACCTTTATAAAGGTTATGCAATGAGCGTTATTTATAAAACCCTTTACGACAAGTTAGTAAAAGACGGTATGCTTTCACTTTACGAAAAGGTGGAAAAGCCACTTATAACCGTGCTTTATGAAATGGAAAAGGCAGGGTTTAAGGTAGATAGCGAAGCGCTTAATCTTTTAAGCGAAAAGTACCAAAAAGAACTAACTAGTTTAGAAGAAGATATTTTTGCTTTAGCAGGGGAAACTTTTAATATAAACTCTCCAAAACAACTTGGCGTAATACTTTTTGAAAAGTTAGGGTTAAAAACGGGCAAAAAAACAAAGAGTGGGTATTCAACCAACGCAGAAGTTTTAGAAAGTTTAGAAAACGCACACCCTATAATACCAAGCATACTAAAATATCGTAAAATACAAAAATTAAAGTCAACCTACGTTGACGGATTTAAGCCACTTATCACGAGCGAAGGGTTAATTCACACTTCGTTTAATCAATTCGTTACTGCAACGGGTAGGCTTTCAAGCAAAGAGCCAAATTTACAAAATATTCCTATCAGGGAAGAAGAAGGCAGGGAACTTAGAAAGTTCTTTATTCCAAGAAGCACGGACAATCTTTTGGTAAGCGCAGACTACTCACAAATAGAGTTAAGGCTACTAGCCGATTTTTCAAACTGCACAAAACTTATAAACGCGTTCAACAAAGATGAAGACGTACACTCAGTAACGGCAAGTGAAGTTTTCGGCGTTAAAAAGGAAGAAGTTACAAGCGAAATGCGTAGAAAGGCAAAGGCAGTAAACTTTGGTATAATTTACGGCATAAGCGATTTTGGACTATCAAAAAACGTTAAAACTTCAGTAAAAGAAGCAAGGGAATATATTGAAAGATACTTTGCTAACTACCCTGAAGTAAAGGAATATATGGATAAAAACGTTGCCTTTGCAAAGGAAAACGGCTTTGTTGCAACTTTACTAAATAGAAAAAGGTATATTCCAGAAATAAAGTCGCCAAACTTTATACTTCGTTCGTTTGGGGAAAGGGCTGCAATGAATATGCCACTACAAGGCAGTAGCGCAGACATAATAAAGGTTGCTATGGTAAACGTTCATAACCGTTTAATAAAAGAAGGGTTAAAATCAAAACTTATACTTCAAGTACACGATGAACTTATTATAGACGCACTAAAAGAAGAAGTAGAAGCAGTAACAAAACTTTTAACTGAAGAAATGGAAAACGCCGTTAAACTAAAGGTTAAACTAACGGCAGAATCAAAAGTAGGAGAAACTTGGTTTGAAGCAAAATAAAGTAATAGCGATAACGGGTGGCATAGGCACGGGCAAAAGCACGGTGCTTAGCGCAATAAAAAAACTTGGCTACCCTGTATATTCGTGTGATGAAACTTACGGTGAACTTATAAAAGACAAGGCTTTTTTAACGGAATTAAAAGCCATTTTTCCTGTTGCCGTTGATGAAAATTTTTGTTTTGACAAGCTCAAGTTAGCAAACGCCGTTTTTAATGACAAAACCAAGCTAAAAAAACTAAACGACTTTACGCACCCTTACATACTAAAAACCATTTTTGACAAAATAAAAAATGGTGGCGATACCCTTTCTTTCGTAGAAGTACCTTTACTTTTTGAAGGTGGCTATCAAACCCTTTTTGACGGAGTAATAGTTATTAAAAGGGATTTAGAAGAAAGGATACTTTCAACCATAAAAAGAAGTGGTCTAACCCGTGAAGAAGTGTTAAAAAGAATAGAAAATCAGTTTGATTATGAAAAATTAAACGATTTTGCGCATACTATAATCTATAACGACGACCTATCGTTGCTTGAAGAAAAGGTTATAGATGCTATTAAAAAGATTTGTTAGTTTTTTAATTTTAATATTTTTAGGGTTAACGGTTTTTTTCGCTATCAAGGGAGTTAACAGGGTTATTTATCCAAAAAAGTACCAAAATTTTGCTGAAAGCGTTGGCGAAAAGTACGGTGTTGACCCCCTTTTTATATACTCCATAATCAAGGTGGAAAGTGGGTTTAAAAAAGATGCCGTTAGCAGTAAAGGGGCAGTCGGTCTTATGCAAATAACCCCTTCTACGGCAGAATATATTGCTTTTTCTAAAGGGGTAAAAACTTACGACTTATTTAACGTGGAAACGAATATAGACTTCGGCGTTTTTTACTTAAAATACCTAATAGATAGGTTTGAAGTTTTAGAAACGGCTATCGTTTCATACAACGCAGGGGAAACAAGGGTAAGCGCTTGGCTAAAAGATAGCGCCTTATCTTTAGACGGAAAAAGGCTAAACTACGTGCCTTATAAAGAAAGTAGAGAGTATTTAGAAAAGGTTTTGAAGGCATACGATAAATACAAAAAATTGTACGGTTAAATTATTGACAAATTCACTAAAAGCGTATATTATTAAAATATAAATTTTGCGAGGGTGGCGGAATGGCAGACGCGTACGTTTGAGGGGCGTATGGGAATCCCGTGTGAGTTCAAGTCTCATCCTTCGCACCACGTCGTGGCAAGGCTGTTTTGTCCACCGTTGCTGTTCGCAACGGCTTGACTTATGAGCCTGCCACTCCTTTTACAAGTAAAATCTTTTGCTCTGCAAAATCTTTTACTTGTTTTTTATTTTAAAAAGGTAAGCCGTTGATTTTAGTTCTGGTGCGTGTTATAATGTCTGTATGAAAAAGGTAAAAATTACGGTTTTAAGAAAAGCCGACTACAAAGATTTGCAACAAATTTATGAAAACAAAACCAGCCACGCCTGTGATTTAAGTTTAGGCGATACTTTTATTTACGAAGGGACTAAACCAGACGGCTTATGCGAAAGCGCATTTCAAACAATGCGTTATTTTTTAGAAGAGTTATCAAAAGGCAACGGCAACTTTTACGACGGGTGGATGAAGAACAAAAATTCTGCCTTAATTTCTTGCAACGACGGGTTTAGACCAGTCAGTTTTTTACTTGAAAGTATAGATGAATAGGTGCGAATATGTTAACTTTAACAAAAAGGTTTGATTTTATAACTAAACAAAAGATAAAATCTTTATACTTTCGCTCTTTTCCTAAGGTGGAAAGAAAGCCTTTTAGTATGATAAACAAAATGGTTATGACGGGCGATATGCAAATTTACGCACTTTTTGACGGCAAAACTTTCGTTGGAGAAATGATAGTTATACTTTACAAAGACCTTGTACTACTTGACTATTTTGCGATAGAAGAAAAACTTCAAAGCAAAGGGTACGGCACGCAAGCCATAAAACTATTAAAAGAAAGGTTTACTGGCAAAAAGATTATAATTGAAATTGAAAGTCCACTTGTTTACGCCGACGAACAAAAGAAAAGAAGAAAAGCCTTTTATTTAAGAAACGGCTTTACTGAACAAGGCTATTTAATCAACCTATTTAGTGTAGAAATGGAAGTATTAACAATAGGTGGCAGGGTAACCTTTAGCGAATATCACGAAATTTTTCCTAATATATTTAACGACTTCGTGGCAAAGAATATAACCTTTATCAAAAACTTGTAAAAAATAAAAGCGACTAGTTAGTCGCTTTTTTGTTGCTTTTACCTAAATATTTAAAATCACTAACTAAAAAACGGTCTAAGCCGTTTTTGTTAACTTTCCACTTGTGATTAAATATCTTAAGACTGCAGACAATATAATAATAAAGTAACCTATTATGCTAAACAAATCAGGAAGTTCTTGTAAAACAAAAATACCTAAAATCGCCGCAAACAAAACTTGTGAGTAATCAAACACAGAAATTTCTTTAGCGGGAGCATAAGTGTAAGCCTTAGTAACGGCAAGTTGACCACCACACGCACACACACCGGTTAGTAGCAAGTAAAGAAGTTGCAACTTAGTCATTGGCTCGTAAGACAAAAGCATCATTGGTAAGAATATTATAGTAGAAACAAGTGAATAGTAAAACACAATGATGGCACTTCTTTCTCCATTAAAACCTAAACGGCGAATAATTGTGTAAGCAAGACCAGCAAACAACGCACCAAGCACGGCAGAGATAGAAGGTATGCTTTCCGTAAAGTTAAGGGTAGGCTTTGCAATAAGTACTGCCCCTGCGAAAGCAAACAACAAAATCAACCAGTCAAACCACTTAGTTTTTTCTTTTAATATAAAAATAGAAAAGACCACGGCAAAAAAGGGCGCAAGTTTGTTAAGTATAGTTGCATCTGAGTAAGTTGACATAGTGCTAATTGCGTAAAAGTTAAAAATGATACCGAACATACCACTAATAATTCTAAAAGCAAGTAGTTTGATATTGCCTTTTTTGACTTTAAAATCCTTAGTTTTAAGTAAAACGAAAAAGGAAATAAAAGTGGCAATCAAATTTCTAAAAAACACTTTTTGAAAGACAGGCAAATCGCCACTAAGCCTAACAAACAAACTCATAAGCGAAAAACAAAAAGCAGAAAGTATTATAAAAAGCACACCAAGGCTTTTGTTTGATTTATTCAAAGTAACCATAACTTAATAATGCGCCTTTTTTAATAAAAAGTCAAACAAATGCGCAACCTTTTTATATAAGCCTTTTTGTAGAGAGCCTTTTAAAAAATCAATTTTTGCAACTTTATTTTAAAAATGTTGTAAAAAGTGTTGAAAAATAAAAATTTGTGTGGTATAATAGCAAAGAATACTACTAGTCTCGATTTTTGAAAGCATATACATTATATATAGTATTAAAAAAATATTAAAAGTTTAATTTTTATTGGAGGGTTTTTTTATGAGAAAAAAACTAATAGTATTATTAGCCGTTCTCATGGCATTGTCAACAGCAATGTTCGCCTTATCAATGACTTCTTTTGGGGTAGGTGCTACGAGAGAAGGTTATTACGGCGTAGTTAACTTTGACGAGTATGAAGACGGAATGAAACTTGTGAGAAACTATAATGGTGCAACAAATCCGCATAGTGACCCATTTGTTACAAAAATTGCAAGATACGCAACCCGTGGTATTGTTCAAATTTACAATAACGAAACGGACTGTTTTGCAAGAATTTTTAGAAGTGAAAACTCTAACTCACAATACTTTGCGTTAAATGGTTTCTTTGCTAAAACGATTCCTGCAGGTTCAAAAGTAAGCGTAACAATTACTTACAGGCTAGGTTTTGATTTAGAATATTACAACGCTACTGAAGGTATAGAACAACTTGAAACTGCACCAGCAACTACTGGCAATACTAAGGGTGGTAATGCTACGGCAGACAAATACTCTTACTTACTATCTTTTAATAGTTATTCCAATGCTGATGCTTATGTGCCAATTGTTGCAAACGATTCTAACTATGCAGACTATGCTGAATATAGAACGGAAACTTTTGAATTAACTTTAGCAGAAGATGCAGATTCTTATACATTTCTTCTATGAATACTTACTGTAGTTATATGGACGTTAGGGAAATTGTTATTAAGGCTGGCGGTAATGCGTTAGAAGTTAACTTTGATAACGAACTTACTAACAACACTGCTACTGTATATAAAAATCTTATTCCAGGGGAAAAGGCTACTGAATACTTAGGTGGCGCTACAAGAATTTTTAACGGTTATCATGCTAGTTATGATTTAACAGTTGCAACTGAAACTGTTGAAGAAACTACAACAGAATTTTTACGTTATACTTCTAAGTCAGCTGGAAATGCTGGTAGCATTAGCATCTTTTATAAAGATAACTTTATAGCAAACACAGAATATATAGTTCGCGTTGAATATAGAGTTTCTGAAAACTTTGTTTCACAAGACCCTAATGCTAGAGGCTTAGCTTTCGTAAGAATAGGCGAGAATGGAGAAACCGATCAACAATTAAGTGGTGAAGGAACAAACACTTGGCATACTGCTGAAGTTACTGTAACCCCTTTAGCAGATACTAACGTAATTGAAATATTTACTTTTGCTTTAGAAGGTGAATATCTTGACGTTAAGAGTGTAGTTATTGAAGAAATTCCAACAATAACTGAAGCTTATTATGAAGTTCACTTAAAATCAGATTTTACTGCTGAACCAAACACTTCAACAGTATTAGAAGCAGGTACTAGTGTTAACCATACTTTTGGTGATTTTAAAGCAAAAGACTATTATGCTGCAACAAGTTTAGTTCTTACCCATATAAATGATGGTACAGACTCTTTCTTAAGAGCGTCTGTTGATGGTTCTAAAGCAACCCAAGAGTTCTTCTTCTTAGGTTTACCATCAGCTCTTCCAACAGGAACAACTTATGGTTATAGAGTTGTAATGAGGGTTTCTACTGGAGCAGCACTTGAAGGTGCTCTTTCTTATAGACCAAACAACAACCAATCTAAATACGGTTTTGAATTTGACGCAGTAGCAAGTACCGGTTTTGAAACTTATGAAGGTACGTGGACTCCAAGCACTGAGAAAGATACTCTTGCTGCTGGTACAGCCGCAACCACGGGTGCTAGATTATACGTAGACGCTTTATCAGCGGGCGAATATATTGATATTAAGAGTTTTGAAATTTATGACACAGCATCTAAGGTTGACCCAAGTGAACCTAGAACAACAACTTTTACAACGGCTGATATTATGTCAAAGTTCAATGGAATGAGCGGCACGCTTGTTGGTGCTAAGTTAGATGAAAATGTTTTAGGTGGTGGTCTTAAATCAGTTGCAGAAAGTAACAGTGGTGCTAACTACGTTGGCTTAACAGAAGATGGACATATTGCATTCTATAATGGTACTGCAGATGCTTCTGGTTGGGCAAGAATATTCATTAGTACTCCTGAAGTAATGAATAACACTGCTTACTCATACAAAATGACCGTTGTTGGTAGAACAAGTAACTTTGATGGTGCCCTAAATCTTAGAATTTCTAATGGTGGTAAGGGTAATAATAACGTTGCGACTTACGGTATGTTGTCTTTATTCAATGAAGCAACGGCTGATGAAAACGGTTTCAAAACAATTTCAATTACTTTCCCTGTAGATACTTTAGATTGTGACGATATATCAATTATCGCAGATGCTAAAGCTGGTTCTTACTTTGAACTTAAGTCAATTAAGGTTGAAGTTACTGAAAACGTAATTACTGAAATGGAACCTGAAGTTGCAAAACAAATTATTTATATGGATAACGGTTTAGTAATTGATACTACTGACTTAACTGTTCCAGCTGAACCTGCAGAAGGTGAAGAACCAGTTGTTGCTACAACTGCTTTACGTGGCGAAGTTGCAAGAGCTGATGCTGGTTACAAGTTCATCGGTTGGTATAATGAAACTTTAGGTTTATTACCTGCTGGTGCTGTAGTTGAAAATGAAAACTTCCCTGCAAAGGCAGTTTTCAATGCAACTTTCGTTAAGTTAGATATGGTTGACGGTGCATCTATTAGAGCAAATGCAGAAGAAACAACACCTGGTTTAGAATTTAGAACTAAGTTTGAAGTAACCAACAACGCTATTGCTGGTAACCTTGTTTACAGCACAATGATTATTCCTACTGACAAGTTAGGTGATACTGAATTCGTTATTGACAACTTTACTGCTGGTAAAGACGTTCTATTAGTTACTGCAACTACTGGTCCTGTTCACGAAGACACAGATGAAGTTGGTGCTTATAACTACTTCCGTGGTGCTATTGTTAACATCCGTCCTTACAACTATGCAAGAGATTTCTCTGCAAGAGGTTTTGTTACAGTAACTTATGCTGACGGTACTTCTATTAAAGTTTATGCTGATAATAATGCAACAAGAAATATCTATGAAGTTGCTCTAAAGGCTTATGCTGATAGAAAGGCCGAAGCTGATGAAGTTTATGCAAACGACACAGGCGACGGATTTAGCCGTTTCACTACTGAAGAATTAGCAATTATCAAAGGCTTTATTGACGGTGTTGTTAACTTAACTGCTGATGCTGAAGGTAACTTAACTGTTGCTAACCCTTATGAAGGTCTTGAAGTTAACTATGCAGTAACTTACGTTGCTCCTTACCAAGTAGAAGGTACTACAATTTCTGGTGCTGACTGGTCAATGTACACTTTAGTAAAGGGTGTTAACTACCGTGCATCTGTTCTAATCAATGGTGTAAGAGTAACTGCTACTAAGGCTGTTGCTGGTTATACTGTTGCTAGCGCTAATGAAATTAAAGACGGTGAAGCCCCTGCTATTGGTACTTTAACTTACACAGCTCCTGAAGTTCAAGCATAACAAATTAAACTTATTAAATAAAAGGCTTAAGTTTTTGACTTAAGCCTTTTTTGTTTTTAAAATCATTTGCGTGGGTGTGTGTGGTGTGGGGTGGTGTGAGTTGTCGTGGGTGCGTGGGTGTGTGGGCAAGTGCGCACCTTTCGTTAGTTTTTATAAAGGTTATTTTTTAATAACTTTCCGCTTATTCTTTAGTTAATTCTTCTGCTTCTTCCGTTAGTTTTTCCCTTTCTATTTCCGTTATCATTTTGCCTTTTACCTTTTTAAACACGATAGGTAAAAAGATTAGGTAGGCAACGATAGTGAATATCCAACTAACTGGGTATGATATATAAATTGTGTAAAATTCAGGTACAAAGTAAAAGGCGATTTTTAAGAAAATTATTCTAAACACACTTGCACCTAAAATGCTTATTATTAGTGATACAACTGGTTTTCCCATTGCCCTTACTGCGTTTGCTAACGTTTCCATAATAGAACATAAGAAGTATAAACTTGCCATTATGGTTAGTCTTATGGTGGCTAGTCTTATTACTTCTTCGCTATCGGCTATAATTCCTACAAGTTGTTTTGCAAAAATTGCAAAGGTTAAGCCTATTGCTAACTCTATGGTACAACAAAGTAGCACTGCTGAAAAAATAGCTTTTTTAATTCGGTCCGGCTTTTTTGCGCCTACGTTTTGACCAACAAAGGTGGTTGTGGCAACGGCTATTGCGTTACCTATCATATATATAATATTGTCAAATTGTACTGCCGTTCCGTTGGCTGAAGTGCCTACGCTTTCAAAGGTGTTTATGGTTGATTGAATAAGCACGTTTGATATGTTAAACGCAACACTTTGTAGGGCAGACGGCACGGCTATATGTAAAATTTCTTTTAGTTCTTTTTTGTAAAGTTTTAGGTGTTTTAAATTTAAGTTGCCATAGCCTTTTGTCTTAAACAAGGTTATGAGTGATAGGGTTGCAGAAATTGCTTGTGATAGAATTGTGCCTATCGCTACACCTTCTACCGTCATACCCATTAGAATAAAACATATATTTAAAATTACGTTTGCAACTCCACCTATCGCTAAAAAGATGAGTGGTCTTTTTGTGTCGCCAGTTGCACGAAGTATTGATGCTGAAAAGTTGTATAGCATCATTATTGGCATACCTAAAAAGTATATTCTTAAGTATTTTGTTGCCATACCTAAAATTGCCGTGTCGCAATTCATTAGTTTTAAAAACACTTCGGCAAGGGGAACGCCTATTGCAACAAGTATAAAGCCTGAGATTATGGCAATTAAAATTGAAGTTCCTACCGTTCTTTTTGCGCTGTCAATATCCTTTTCACCAACCTTTCTTGCAAGAACTACGTTCGTGCCGACTGAAAAGGCTACGAATAGACCAACGATAAGACCTGTTAGTCCACCGTTTGCACTAACTGCGCCTACGGCTTCATCACTTACCATTATGCCTAATACTGCAATATCCGTCGTGTGGAAAAGTATTTGTAAAATGTTGGTTAGAATTAATGGAATTGAATATATTAAAAGTTTTTTAAGTATTGGGCCGTTCGTTAGGTCCATTTCTCTAATTCTTTGCATTTTTTTACTTCTTTTTTGTGTCGTTTACTTTTAACTTCAAAAAAAAAGCAAAAAGCCAAGTCGTTTTTAAGTTAAAAATGGCTTTTTACTTTAATTATTTTTATTTAATTTTACGCGTTTATTTTATTACGCTTGGTCGCCGTCGTTAAAGTATAAAATACCTAAAGTGTTTGCACCACAATGACTTGCGATTGTACAGCCTGCTCTTGCAATTTCTACCCTTTCAAATCCTGCGTTCTTTAATGCGCTAACTGCTGCGTTAACCATTTCATCAGTTGCAGTCGTGTAGGTGATAAAGGCGATTGTTTTATCAATGTTGCTAAATTCTGCTAAAGTGTCTGTACAGTATTTTTCAACAACTGCTTCCATTTTGCCTCTGTACTTTTTGTCAGAAGAAAGTTTGCCGTCCTTCATTACGATACGTGGGCGAATTTTTAAAATGTTTGCGCCAAGTAGTGCTAAACTGCTACATCTTCCACCTTTGTGTAAATAGTCAAGTCTTTCAACTACGAAACTTACTTGTGCGTTTTCTCTTCTTGCAATTAACTTTTCATAAATTTCTTTTGCATCTAAGCCTTCATCAATTAACTTTCTTGCATAAATTACTTGTAATGCAATACCAGTTGATAATGCTAAACTGTCTACTACGAAAACGTTTTCTACTTCTTGACTTGCTAGTATTGCGTTTTGGCAAGATGATGATAAACCGCTTGATAAAGCAATATGTATAACTGCGTCGTAGTCCTTTTTCAAATTTTCAAAATATTCTTGATATTCAAATTGGTTGATTGCCGTTGTTTTTGGTAAAATGCCCGTTTTATCAACAAACTTGAAAATTTCTTCCGTTGTAATGTCTCCGTCGTTATATGTTGTATCTTTTAAAACTACCTTGAAAGGTAAAATTGTTACGCCAAATTCTTTTCTTAATTCTGGGGTTAAGTCAGCCGTTGTTTCTGTTGATAATGCAATTTTCATTACTGCTTCCTCCTTATATATAATTTTATTTTAGCATATTTTATGTTATATGCAAAGCATTTTTATACAACTTTCTCATTTTTTATTGTCATATAACTATTGCCTTTTTGTTTTTTTATCTTATACTTTTTTTGAAAATTAAAAAAAAGGAGCAATTTATGGTTATAAAAATTATTGATAAAAGGGTGTATTTGCCCGATATTACTATTTTACAAATGGAAAATGGCGAAAAACTTTGTTTTCAAAGGGACAGGTTCTTTAAAGAGTTTGACCTTAATCTTTACGACGCATACTTAAAGTACGTTAGAAGCGACGGCGCAAGTTCAAAAGTTTTGCTTGATAAAAAGGTTGATGACAACACTTTGACTTTAGAGTTTACTGTGTCAAGCGAGTTTACTGCTGTTTCTGGCACTTCAACTCTTGAAATTTCTTTTGAAAACCAAAACGGAAATCTTTTTAACACGGAAATTTTTTATATTGAAATAAGAAAGGCTATTACCGGGTTTGAAGGGGGAGATTTAACTATTACCCCAACTAATATTTTAGGAATTTACCTTAAAAAAGAAGATTTTGAAAGGGAAAAACAAGGGCTTTTAAGCGATATTTCTAACAAGGTGGAAGAGTTGAAAGAAAAGGTTGTTAGTGGCGAAGTGGTTTCAGGTAGGTCTAGCATTTCAAACTCTGCTATTTGTGATGAGCAGGGCGAAAATATAGTAAACACCTACCAAAAAAAGGAAGATGGCAAGGGGCTTTCTTCTAACGATTATATTTTAGAAGATAAAGAGAAGGTGGAAAAAATTACCCTTAACGGCGACGGCAATTCTTTTTTAGCAAACGACGGTAGTTATAAAAAGGTACAGCCACCTTATACTGCAGGAACGGGTATTAAAATTAATGACGATAAAATTTCTTTGACAAGTTCGGCTACTTCTAAAATAAACACAATTATTAAAAGTGGCAACGGCTACAAGTATTTAAGCGACGACGGTAGTTATAAGGCGATGGAGTACACGGCAGTCGTTTCTTTTGAAGGCTTAACGGTTGGCAACCATACTACTGGTGCAAGTTGGAACGAAACTACAAATTCCGGTCAGTCTGTCGGTCAATGGCAACAAAGTGGCGTAACCCCTGTTAAAGTTGTTAAAGAAGATGGCAAAACGGTCGTTCAACTAATGTATAGTGGCGCACCTTACCTTGGAACAAGAATGTTTGTTAGCGATATTGCCTTTAGTGGCCCCGTTACAAAAGGTTGGATTTCCGTAAAGAAAAACAAAATTTATACTAATGCAGAAACTTTACAAATTCTTGGTTTTGACGGTTTGAACTGGACGGTACTTGCCGATTTAACAAATGAACTTAACGGATTAAAAGATGAAAAGTTTTACGACTTGACCTTTACTTTTGAAGATAAAAATTATGCGGGAATTCAAATTTTGTATAGGGCAGGGGCTACTTCTAACGAACTTTTAGTTGACACTTTAAGATTTAAAGATATCTTCGTTGATAAAGCCTACACCGACCTTGAAATGAACGTGTGGAAGGAGATAGCGTTTAATACTGAATATGCTGGTGTTGGCGTAAATTTACCACTTAACGCAACCGAAGTTTGTTTTGAAGGGTTTTTATTTAGTGATGAAAACAAAGGGTTAAAAATGCCTACGACAGGCGCTACGGCCTACCATCTTCCAACTTGTGCGTTTAATATTGGCGATAAGCATTTGTTTTATATACCTATCGTTAAGGAAGATAAAAACGGCAGAGTAGAAGAAAACGGTTTAGTAGAAGTTAAAAAAGATAGTGAAAACATAAACTATTTTATTAAATTGCAAGACTTAAACGATACGCAAAAGTTTTTTAAGGTTTACTATAAAGCAGGGGTTAAAGAAAGACAGTTTATTGACAAACTTGACTTAAACGAAATAAAAGGTGGTTGGATACTTAACAGCGAAATTTTTATGTACGATATTTTTGAAAATATGAATACGGAAAACTTAAATATTGCCGTTGATTTTGAGTCTGCTGGTAAAACTTATAGCAATATGCTACTCTCTTTAAGTTTACCTGAAACGGCAAACGTAGGGCTTAAATACGGTAGCGATATTGCTTACGACGACTTAGAGGGTTTTATAAAAACAGATTACACCTTAATTTATATAAATTCTAGACTTAGCGAAATAGAGTACGGCGAAAAGTTGTTAGAATTTTTAACCAAAAACGGAAAAAAGTTGTCTAACTAAAAGGGCATTTTGTAAATTTTTATCTTAAATTTTCTTTAATTGTAAAAATAGTTGATTTTTGCTTGAAAAAACGGTCAAATAGTGTTATTATTATAACACCGTTAGGAGGAAATTATGGATAAAATTAATGGTATTATAAATAAGGTTATAGAATTTGACGATTTTAAGGATTATGAAAACCAAGTCATTTCTTTTACCGGCTATATTCATAGAATTAGGGAAATGTCTGACTTTAGTTTCGTTATTATTAGAACTAAAAGAGACGTTGTTCAATGTATTTACTCAAAAGAATTTTCAGACTATACTTGGGATGAAAGAATTGTTGAAAACACTTCAGTTAAAATAACTGGTAAGGTTGTTAATAGTAAAGACGCACAAGGTAACGACAGATTTGAAGTGCAAATTCATAATATTGAAGTATTATCACTTCCTGCTGAACAAATGCCTATCGTTATCAACAAAAAACAACTTGATAACGTTCAACTTTCAACTGCGCTTGACTTAAGACCAATCTCTCTTAGAAACCCTAAGGAAAGAGCAGTATTTAAGGTGCAAGAAGGTATTGCAAGGGGCTTTAGAGAGTTCTTACAAAAGAACGACTTTACGGAAATTAGAACGCCTAAAATCGTTTTTGCAGGGGCTGAAGGTGGTGCAAACATATTTAAACTTGACTACTTTGGAAAACCTGTTTACTTAACTCAAAGTCCACAATTCTATAAACAAGAATTAGTTGGCGTTTACGAAAGAGTTTTTGAAATTGCGCCTGTATTTAGAGCAGAACATCACGACACTTCAAGACACTTAAACGAATATATTTCAATGGACTTTGAAATGGGCTTTATTGACAGTTTTTACGATATTATGAATATGGAAACTGGCTTACTTAAGTACATTTTTGAACTATTAAACAAGGAATACAAAAAGGAACTTGACCTATTAAAGGTTCAAATGCCTACTATAACTGAAATCCCTGTAATTAAGTTTAAAGACGCTAAAGATATGATAGTTAATAAGTTCAAAAAACATATTACTGACTTTAACGACTTTGAACCTGAAGAAGAACAACTTCTTGGCGCTTGGGCTAAAAAGGAATTTGGTAGTGACTTCTTATTCGTAACACATTATCCATCAAAGAAAAGACCTTTCTATGCAATGGACGACCCTGAAGACCCAGAATCAACACTTTCATTTGACCTATTATTTAGGGGTGTTGAAATTACTACTGGTGGTCAAAGAATTCACGACTACAATATGCAAGTTAAGAAGATGCAAGACCGTGGTATGAAGGTAGAAGAATTTGAAACTTACCTAATGCTACATAAGTACGGTGCTCCACCACACGGTGGATTAGGCTTAGGGCTTGAAAGATTAACTATGAACCTATTAGGCTTTAAGAACGTTAGATACGCAAGTATGTTCCCAAGAGATATTAATAGAGTAACTCCATAACAGTTAAAAATTAAACGCAAACCGAAAAGGTTTGCGTTTTTTGTTAAAAATGCTTGACAATATTTTTTTAAAGTGTTAAACTCACATTAACTTAATATAAAAGCGATGACGAAGACGGATTCTATTTTGTTTTTTTGCAGAGAGTTGGGGATGGTGTGAGCCCGATAAAAATGGATAGAAATCTTATCACTTCCGAGCTGGAAGCCCCAAAGGTTAAAACTTAGTAGGCGCTTTCCGTGATTGCTACGTTAGTGCATAGGAGTTAGTGGACTCTGAAGGTGGTAGGTTTCCTACAATTTGAGTGGTACCGCGAGTATGATATTATATACCCGTCTCAAAACGAAAAAAGTTTGAGACGGGTTTTTTGTTTGTTATAAACTTCGCAATACGGCGTTAACTGTCTTTGTCGCGGATTTCGATGACCAAATGGTCTATCTCACCCCGCGCCTTCGACAAGCCAAGGCTAACTTGTTTCTAACAAACAAAAAATAATAGTAAAAAACGCAATACTGCGCTTTTATAAAATTAAAATCTTTTAAGGAGATTGTTTATGAATACTAACAACACATTTAGTCAATTATCAGAAATCGCAACAAGAATTAAAGAGTTGCGTGAAATTATGGGCTACACCGTAAAAGAAATGGCTGAAAAAACCAACGTTGATGACGAAAAATATCTTTCTTACGAAAGTGGTAAGGTTGATATTCCTTTTTCATTTATTCATAAATGCGCGTTAGCATTTAACGTTGAAATGACCGAACTATTAGAAGGTAGTTCTGCTAAACTTTCAACTTATACCGTTACAAGAAAGGGTCAAGGACAAGAAACTGCTAAAGAAGACGGTATTGATATTGCTAACTTAGCACCAAAATTCAAAGATAAACTTGCAGAGCCTTATTACGTAAAATATAAGTATTCTAAGGCGCAACAAAATAAGCCTATACACTTAACTACGCATAGTGGTCAAGAATTTGACCTTGTATTAAAGGGCAACCTAAAGGTTCAAGTAGGCGACCATACGGAAATTTTAGGGGAAGGCGATAGCATTTACTACAATTCTTCTACTCCTCACGGTATGATTGCCGTTAACGGTAAGGATTGTACTTTCGTTGCAGTAGTTATGTCTGGCGACAATTC
Source organism: Clostridia bacterium (assembly GCA_017508485.1). Taxonomy (GTDB): domain Bacteria; phylum Bacillota; class Clostridia; order Christensenellales; family Borkfalkiaceae; genus SIG381. The sequence continues at coordinate 104,579 of JAFVYV010000011.1, forward strand.
TAACGAAACGGTTGTTAGAAAAAGCGTTATGGCTGCTAAAAAGAGTGAAAAACTTGTTTGTGAAAAGTTTGTGGAAGTTAAAGAAAATGAAAACGGCGAACTTGAAAAGGTTTCATTTAAAAATACTAACACCTTTAACTTTGGTTTTGATATAGTTGATAAAATTGCAGAAAAGTATCCAGAAAAACTTGCAATGCTACACTTAGATAAACACCAAAATGAAAGAAGATTTACCTTTAAAGATATAAAAAGAGCGTCTAACCAAGTTGCTAACTACTTTACTTCACTTGGAATTAAAAAGGGCGACAAGGTTATGCTTGTTCTAAAGCGCCACTACGAATTTTGGTTCTGTATGGTTGCTTTACATAAGTTAGGCGCAGTTGCAATTCCTGCAACTAACCAACTAAAAGAACACGACTTTGAGTATAGATATAATTCAGCAGGGGTAAAAGCAATTGTTTGTACTGCTGACGGAGATACTTACGAATATGCTGAAAGCGCTGCTAAAAAATGCCCTACTGTAGAAAGACTAATAATGGTTGGTGGTGCAAAAGAAGGTTGGCTTGATTTTGACAAAGAATATTCTTTATTCTCTGGCAAGTTTGATAGACCAACCGATTGCTCTCAAGGGGACGACCTTGCGCTTATGTTCTTTACTTCAGGTACTACAGGTAACCCTAAAATGGCTGCGCATAAACATACTTACGCATTAGGACATTTTGTTACTGCTAAATACTGGCATTGTTGCGAAAGAGATGGTTTACACTTTACTATTTCCGACACGGGTTGGGGTAAATCACTTTGGGGCAAGTTGTACGGTCAATGGTTATGCGAAGGTGCAGTTTTCGTTTACGACTTTGACAAGTTTGATGAAAACGACCTACTTCCTATGTTCGCAAAATACGGCATAACTACTTTCTGCGCTCCACCTACTATGCTTAGAATGTTAATTCGTGGCGACCTTTCTAAATTTGATTTATCATCAATTCATCATATGACCACGGCTGGTGAAGCCTTAAACCCTGAAGTTTACAACAAGTTTAAGGAAGCAACTGGACTTGAAATAATGGAAGGTTTTGGTCAAACGGAAACAACCCTTGCTATTGCTAACCTTTACGGCACTACGCCAAAAATCGGCGCTATGGGTAAAGCAAATCCTCAATACGACGTGGATATAGTTGACTCTGACGGCAACAGCCTACCTGCTGGTGAAGTTGGCGAAATTGTTATCCATACCGACAAGTCTGTTCCTTGTGGACTATTTAGAGAATATTACCGTGACACAGTTAAAACAAAAGAGGCTTGGCACGATGGTTTATACCACACGGGCGATACTGCTTGGCGTGATGAAGACGGATATTTTTGGTACGTTGGCCGTGTTGACGACGTAATTAAATCATCTGGTTATAGAATTGGACCTTTTGAAATTGAAAGCGTAATTATGGAATTACCTTACGTTTTAGAGTGTGGTGTTTCTGCCGTTCCTGATGAAGTTCGTGGACAAGTTGTTAAAGCAAGTATCGTTTTAACAAAAGGTACTGAAGGTACTGAAGAATTAAAGAAGGAAATTCAAAAATACGTTAAAGACCACACGGCTCCTTATAAATATCCAAGAGTTGTTGTCTTCCGTGATGAATTACCAAAGACTATAAGCGGCAAAATTCAAAGAAACAAATTATAAACTTCGTTAGGCTTCGTTTACTACTTCGTGTTTTGACTTCGATGAACAGGCATTCAATCTCATCCAAAACACTTGTGAGCCTTGCCTAACTCGTTTCTAATCTGTTTCTTACAGAAATAATATAATCGGCTTAGTGTGGCGCTTAATTTTTAATTAAACACTAACTATTATAATAACTTGATTTTTATTTGGTTTTTTTATATAATAATTAAGTTATTAAAAGGGGTTAAAAATATGGAAAATAAGAAACACGGATTTGGCTCTGCTTTAGGTTTTATTTTAGCGGCGGCGGGTAGCGCCGTTGGGCTTGGAAACCTTTGGGCTTTTCCTTATAAAGTAAGTCAAAATGGTGGCGCTGCTTTCGTATTAGTTTATATAGCCTGTGTTGTTTTGATAGGTTGTATAGTTATGATGGCAGAAATTTACCTTGGCAAAAGGGGTAAGGCTAACACAATTTCTGCATACAAAAAAGTTAATAAAAATTTAGGATTTTTCGGGGTTATAGCAATTATAATACCTACCGTTATCGTTTGTTATTACTGCGTTTTAGGTGGTTGGACGCTTAGATATGCAGTTAACTCTTTCCAGCCAAACGATGCGCTTTCTAACGCAAACTCTTTTGCAAGTTTTACTTCTAACCCTATAATGCCTATTGTTTTCACCTTTATTTTTATGGCAATTACTGCCGTAATTATTATGGGTGGTATTAAAAACGGTATTGAAAGGGCGTCAAAATTTTTAATGCCTATACTATTTTTAATAGTAGTATTTATAGCAATTTTTAGTTTATTCTTAGGCGACGGCGTTAAAGACGGCTTAAACTTTTACCTAAACCCTGACTTTAAAGAACTTGGGTTTGAAGGTGTACTTGCCGCTATGGGTCAAGCATTTTTCTCTTTATCAATCGGTATGGGTACGCTAATTTCTTACGGCTCTTACACGGGTAAGGAAATTAAGGTTGGTAAGTCAACCTTTATGATTTGCCTATTTGACTCTTTAGTTGCTTTACTTGCAGGTCTTGCAATTTTCTCATCACTTGGCGCACTTCAACCAGATAGTTTACAGTCTGCGCACGGGGTTGGTCTTGTTTACCAAATTTTACCACAAGTGTTTGAAAAGATGGGGGCTATTGGTCCGTTTATTTCATTACTATTCTTTATAATGGTTGTTATTGCTGCGCTTACTTCAGTTATTTCTATTCTAGAAGTTTCCGTTCAATTTATCTGCCAAAGATATAAGAAGAAAAGAAAGCCTGTTACAATTATTATGGCGGCTATTTGCTTTTTAATTTCTATTCCTATAACTTGGTCGGTTGGTGGCGCATTTGACGGTAAAATAGTTATCTTTGGCTACGACCTACTAACCTTTTTAGATGAAATTGCAAACACCGTTTTAATGCCTGTATGCGCAATGGGTGCTTGTATTGCGATTGGTTGGTTTATTGACAAAAAGGTAAACTTTAACCCTATGAAGACTTTAAGGTCGTTAGAAAAAGACGGTTTACAACTTGGATTTTTTGGTAAGATTTTTGCCGTAATGGTAAAATACGTTGCACCTTTAGTTATCGGTGTTGTCGTTGTAATGGGTATTATAGGTAAGTACTCAGAGTATATGTTAAAAGGCTTAAACTACTCTTTCGTAGTAGGTGGCGCACTTATACTAATTGCCGTTGCAATTATAGTTTACTTTATGTTCTTTGAAAATAAAGACACGGGCGACAATCATACGGAAGAACTTGTTGAAAATAAATAATTAAAACAAAAATTAAAAGTCAGGTTAACGCCTGACTTTTTTTGTGCCTTTTTTAATGTAGTTTTTTTGGCGTGGTTTTTGTGCTTTTTTAGGCAAAAGAAGAATATACTTTTTGTATGAAAATAAAAAAGTTTATCGGCATTTTTTTGTGCCTTTTAATAGTTGGCTTAAATTTTGCCTTAATTAAAAACATAAATAAAAGTAGTAAAAGTGAAGAAGACAAAGTGCTAATTACCCTTTGGCAGATAGATACTTTCCCTGGTGGTAAGGGGAGTAGGACGGAGTTTTTAAAAAGGGTTAGCACTTCTTTTGAAAAGAAGGAAAAGGTTTTTATTTCAATCTATTCGTATTCTTTAGATAGCGCAAACAACCTGCTTAGTAAAGGGGTTTACCCCGATATAATTTCTTACGGCAACGGCTTAAATTTAACCGACTTTTCTAAAATAGACGCTACCTTTTCTTCTGGGGAGTTTAACGGGGAAAGTTTGGCAATTCCTTGGGCAAGAAGTAAGTATTTTTTACTTTATAAAGGGGATTTAGAGTTAGAAAAACTTGAAAGTTTAACCGTGTTAGATTATGAAAATACCCTGCCTTTAATGGCGCTACTTAAAGAAAACATTTCTGTAAAAAATATTGAGTTTACTGAGCCAAGTAAAGGGGTAAGAGATTTTATAAACGGCAAAGAAAGTGTAATTTTAGGAACGAATAGAGATATTATACGGTTAGAAAACAAGCTTCTGGAGTATAACTTATATCCGTTAGACGCTTTTTCCGACCTTTACCAGTACTTTTCAATAACCACTAAAGATGAAAGTAAACTTTCTTACTTAAACGGTTTTATTAACTATATTACGGGAATTAAGGTGCAAGAAGGGTTAAAAAACCTATCTTTATATTCACCTTATTACGACATAAGTTTAGATGAAGAAAGGCTAAACCTTAACGATAAAAAACCGACTTTTACCATAAACCCTTTTTATTCAAAAGAAAAACTAACTAAAATAAAAGACCTTTCTCTTTTAGGGGTAAAAGGAGATAAAGATGCTCTCTTTAAATTAGAAAATTATTATTGCAAAATTTAGGTTAATATAGTAAAATATAAAAGGAGATATATGGGCTTTTTACAAGAACTTTATATCGCTAATGATAAGGTTTATGAAAACTTACCAATAAAACCTTTTACTTCCGTTTTCGTTGGGGGAAAGGCAGACTACTTGGTCTTTCCTAAAAGTGTAAAAGAAGTAAGGGACACGGTTGAAATTTGCAAAAATTATAAAAAAGATTTTTTTGTTTTGGGTGGTGGCTCTAACCTACTTGTTTCAGACAACGGGTTTAGGGGAGTTATTGTAGGAACAAAAAATTTAGATACCTTTATAATAGATAAAAACAAAGTTTTAGTGGGTAGTGGGGTTAAAGTTTCTTACCTTATTACTAAACTAAAAGAAAGGGGAATTTCTTCCTTAGAATTTTTAAGTGGCGTACCTTTAACGGTTGGTGGCGCAGTTGTTTCTAACGCAGGGGCGTTTTCAAAAAGCACTTTTGATTTTGTTAAAAATATAACAATTTTAAGAAAGGGCAAACTTATAACCTTAAAAAAGGAAGATTGCAATTTTTCTTACAGAAAAAACGGGTTTATAAAAAAAGACGATATCATAACTTTGGTTGAGTTTGAGTTTTTTTATAAAGATAAAAGGGAAATTGAGAAAGATATAGAAAAAAGCCTAAATTTTAGAAAAAACTTTCAACCAAAACATAAAACTTTTGGCTCTACCTTTATTAACCAAGACTACTTTGCAGGTGAAGTTATTGAAAAGGCAGGGCTTAAAGGGGTGTCTATAGGTGGTGCAAGGGTTAGCACCGTTCACGCAAATTTTTTAGAAAATTATAATAATGCAACTGCTTTTGACCTTTATTCTCTTTTACTAAAGGTGGAAAAGGTGGTTGAAGAAAGGTTTAATATTAAACTTATTAGAGAAGTTAAGTTAGTAGGAGATTTTGATGATTTTAACGGGTGATTATCATACGCATACTAAATATTCACACGGCAAAGGGTTAGTTATTGAAAACGCTGAAGTTGCTTATTCTAAAGGGCTTAAAGAAATTGCAATAACCGACCACGGTTTTTCGCACCCTGCGTTTGGCTTAAGAAAAAGAAAACTTTCTTCTTTAAGAAAGGATATTGATACTGCTAAAGAAAAGTTTGGTATTAACGTTTTAATGGGTATAGAGTCAAACCTACTTTCAGACAAAGGGGACGTTGACTTAAAAGAAGATAATTACGACAAGTTTGACCTATTTGCAGTTGGTATTCACAAGTTCGTTTTATATAAACCAAAAGGGGTTTTTAACATATTTTTGCCTAACTTTTTTACAAGCACTTTTAATGGTAGGCCAAGTAAAAGTTTGGTTAAGGCAAACACTTTAGCCTTTACTAACGCAGTAAAAAAACACCCTATTGACTTTATAACTCACTTAAACTACTGCTGTTATTCTGACGCAGTTGAAGTTGCAAAGGTTTGCGCCGATTACGGCACTTTTTTAGAACTTAGTGGCAAAAAAGAACACCTAACTAAAGATGAACTTTATTTAGTGGCAAAAACCGGGGTAAAATTTATACTTAACTCTGACGCGCATACTATTGATAGGGTAGGAGATATCGCGCTTGCCAACGGGTTGATTACTGAAGGGGTTATATCAAAAGAACAAATCGTTAATATTGATGGTAAAACACCTGATTTTAGATTTAAAAATTACAAATTAAAGGGTATTTAGATGAACTTTGCATCAAAAGTTAAAAAAGAAATAATAAACGGAACTATTAAGAAGGCGGACAGGCTTTCCTTTTTGACTGCTTTTATTAGGGCAAGTGGCTCTATTATAAGAAAAAATAACGAAATTGGTTTTGAAATTTACAGTAAAAATAGTGACGTTATTGCAAAGGTTGCTTACCTAATTAAAACGGAGTTCGGTATAGAAAATATTAATATTTTGACTGAAGAAGATACCCTAAACAAAAAGAACGACTATATTTTAGACCTTTTTGGTGGCCAAGCCGTTAACGTGTTAAAAAAGTGTGAAATTTTGACCTTTCAAAAGGGTGAGTTTGTGTTAAATCCTGACCTAAACGCAACCTTTTTGACAAACGATTATCAAAAAAAGGCGTTTATTAAAGGCTTATTTTTAGGGGCAGGGACTTGCACTATTCCAACAAGTAGCAAATCAAGTACAGGGTATCATTTAGAAGTAAACTTTTCTAACTACCAAACGGCGCTTTCTTTTAGTGAAATTCTTGCAGGGTTTAACTTTGTGCCAAAACTTACTAAGCGTAAGGAAGGGTTTATAGTTTACCTAAAAAACTCTGAAGAAATAACCGACTTTTTGGTATTAGTGGGGGCAACTTCTTGCGCGTTAGCACTTACCGACACAGTCGTAAATAAGCAGGTCGCAAATAGGGTTAACCGTTCAAGGAATTGCGATTTAGGGAATATTGGTAAGCAAATGCGTGCCGTTGAAAAGCATATAGATGCGATAAACCTTATTGAAAGCACCATTTCGTTAGAAGAGTTAAGCGATGGGTTAAGAGAAGTTGCTATAAGTAGGCGTGAGTTTAACGAAGACACTTTAGAAGAACTTGCAGAAAGATTAAATATTACGAAAAGTTGCTTAAATCATAGATTAAGAAAACTTGTGGAAATATCAAATAACTTAAGATAGGTAAAATTATGGGAGATTTTGTACACTTACACGTTCACACCGAATACAGTTTGCTTGACGGTGCGACAAGAATAGATGAAGTTTTTGCTTCGGTAAAAAATAAAGGTATGGATGCTTTAGCGATAACCGACCACGGAAATATGTTCGGTTCACTTCACTTTGCAAAAGAAGCGGCAAAAGCAGGTATAAAAGCAATTATCGGTTGCGAACTTTATTTATGCGACGACTACACTAAACAAGAAAAGGGGTACGACCACTTAGTACTTCTTTGTAAAAATAAAATAGGTTATAAAAACCTTGTTAAACTTGACTCTATTGCCTACGTTGACGGCTTTTATTATAAACCAAGAATTGACTATAAAACTTTAAGAGAACATAGTGAAGGTTTAATTTGCCTATCTGGTTGTTTACAAGGTAGAGTTAGTAAAAGACTTGTAAATTACGATTACGAAGGGGCAAAAGAAACGGCTTTAATGCTTAAAGATATTTTTAAGGACGATTTTTACCTTGAAATTCAAGACCACGGCATTTTAGAACAAAAAAGAATTAACCCTGAACTAATTAAACTTTCTAAAGAACTTGATATTCCTTTAGCTGCCACTAACGACGTTCACTATATTGAAAAGGAAGATGCTGAACTTCAAGACGTTGTTATGTGTATCAGTATGAAGACCACCATTGACGACCCTACTAGGATGAAAATGGAAACGGATGAAGGATACTTAAAAAGTCCTGAAGAAATGAAGGAACTATTTTCTTATATTCCTGAAGCCATTGAAAACACGGTAAAAATTGCTGAAAAGGTAACTGAGCCTGTGTTTGATTTAAACGCAAAGTTTGAACCTATTAGAGATAAGTCTTTAATACCAGGCTACACACCTGATAACGGTATGACGCCTAAAGAATTTTTAAGAACGCTTTGCTACGAAGGGTTAAAAAAGAAGTATAAAGTCTTAACTGATGAAATAGTAAAAAGGGCAGAATACGAACTTACTACCATAGACTCTATGGGCTTTAACGACTACTATCTTATCGTTTGGGACTTTATTAACTTTGCAAAAAGCCAAGGCATACCTGTTGGTGCAGGTCGTGGCTCTGGGGTAGGTAGCATAGTTGCTTACGGCGTTGATATTACCGACGTTGACCCACTTAAATATAGCCTACTTTTTGAACGTTTTTTAAATGTTGAAAGAGTTAGTATGCCAGACTTTGACGTAGATATTTCCGACGAACGCCGTGGCGAAGTTGTTGAATACGTTAGAAACAAGTATGGTAAAGATTGTGTTGCGCAAATCGTTACCTTTGGTACACTTGCCTCTCGTGCGGCTATTAAGGACGTTGGTAGAGTTTTCAAGATACCGTTTGCAGATATAAACAAAATTACAAAACTAATTGACCCAACTTTATCTATAAGTCAATGCGTTGGCTTAAAGAAAAATAAAGAAGGGTTAGACGTTAGCGATAAAGAACTTCGTGAAATTTATAACGACGACCCAACCTTAAAAAAGATTATTGATATGGCGATAAGGGTAGAAGGCTTGCCAAGAAATACTTCTATGCACGCGGCGGGGGTTGTTATTTGTTCAAAGCCTATTAGTGATAACGTACCACTTCAAAGAAACGGCGAAGATATTACAACGCAGTTTAATATGAAGGAAGTTGAGCAACTTGGTATGCTTAAAATGGACTTTTTAGGCTTAAGAAACTTAACGGATATTGACAAGGCTAAAAAATACGCCAAAGAAGATTTTGGTGTTGACATTGATTTTGCTGAAATCGGTTATGAAGATAAAGGCGTTTATAACCTTATAGGCGAAGGGGATACTGAAGCAGTATTCCAGTTAGGCTCTCCTGGTATGAGAAAGTTTATGAGAGAGTTAAAGCCTACCACCTTTGAAGATATCATAGCAGGTATTTCTTTATATAGACCTGGTCCTATGGACTCTATTCCTGACTATATTAGGTACAAGCATAACCCTGAAACGATAGTTTACGACCACCCACTTTTAGAGCCTATACTTAAAAATACTTACGGCGTAATTATCTATCAAGAACAAGTTATGCAACTTTTCCAAAACCTAGCAGGTTTCTCGCTTGGTAGAGCAGATATCGTTAGAAGGGCGATGAGTAAAAAGAACTTAAAGGAACTTGAAAGCCAAAAGAAGTACTTCGTTTATGGTGGCGTGGACGAATCTGACCCTAAAAACGTTCAAGTTATTGACGGTTGTATCAAAAGGGGTGTGCCTGAAGAAGTTGCAAACCTACTTTTTGAAAAGGTTAGAAGTTTTGCGCAATACGCGTTTAACAAATCACACGCGGCGGCGTATGCAGTTATAGCGTATCAAACGGCGTACTTAAAAAACTACTATCCAAAAGAGTTTTTTGCATCAATCTTAAATAACCGTATTGATAAAATTGACGAGTTAACAAAATACTTAACTTGTGCACTTGAAAAGGGTATTGAAGTTTACCCACCTAACATCAACAAGAGTAACGTTTACTTTAAGGTAGAAGACAAGGGTATTCGTTTTGGTCTTGTTGCGCTTAAAAACGTTGGTCTAAACGTTATTACGGGCATTGTAGAAGAAAGAGAAAAAAACGGAGAGTTTACTTCTTTTGAAGACTTTTTAATTAGATGTGAACACGTTGGCTTAAATAAAAGACTTGTTGAAAACCTTATTTTATCTGGTGCGTTTGACTGTTTTGGCGTTTATAGGTCAAAGATAATTGCCGTTTATGAAGACGCGCTTGAAAAGGTTGTTGCACTAAACAAGAAAAAGGATGAAGCGCAAATAAGTTTATTCGGCACTTTAATTGAAGATGATGTTGACTTAAATATTCAATATCCTGATATTTCAGAATACGACTCTAAGCAAAAATTAGGCAAGGAAAAGGAAGTATTAGGTCTTTACGTATCAGGACATCCACTTAGCGACTATAAGTCTAAGTTTGATGGTTGCAACTTTACAACTGAAGCCCTTTCATACTACGAAGAAGATAGTAGGGGGAATAAGGTTTACACGGACGGCGTTCAAGACGGCAAAGTGGTAACTATTGGTGGTATCATTTCTAAATATGAAAAGATAGCAACAAAGTCTGGTGGCAGTATGGCTTTCGTAACACTTGAAGACCTTTACGGCGTAATTGAGTGCGTGTTCTTTTCTAAAGCGTTTGAAAAGTTTAGGGGCATTATAAGAGAAGACGAAGTAGTTAGAATTAGTGGAAGACTACAAGTAAAAGATGATGAAGTTAAAATTATTGCCGATAAAATTGAAATGCTGGAAACGGAAGTTGCAGAAAAAAAGGAAGTAAAAGAAATTACTTATTTAAGAATTTTCCTTCCTGATGGAAAGGACGTAATTCCTGAAATTTTAGAGATTTTAGCAGAATACCCCGGCGATATAGAAACTTATATTACGGTAAACGGCAAAAACTTAAAAGCAAGTTGTACCGTTCGTGAATGCAACGGTTTAATGCAAGAACTTTGTGGTTTAATTCCTATGGAAAATATTAAATTTTTCAAAAAAAGTTAGTGTAGTGTATAAAAAGCAGTAGATATTTTTTAATAAAGGTGTTAAAATATATTAAAGGAAAAAATTATGGAAAAAATTGCAGTATTAACAAGTGGTGGCGATTCTCCTGGAATGAACGCTTGTATTAGAGCAGTCGTTAGAACGGCACTTTATTACAATATGGACGTTTATGGTATTGAAAGGGGGTACGAAGGTTTAATTAACGGTGATATTACAAGGTTAAACCACCGTTCCGTTTCTGACATTATCCATAAAGGCGGTACTTTCTTAAAGACAAGTAGATGCCCTGAATTTAAAGATTTAGAAGTGCAAAAAAGGGGTACCTATGCCCTTTCTGCTTACGGTATTGAAGGGTTAGTAGTAATAGGTGGCGACGGTACTTTTAGGGGTGCAAAATCACTATCTGATAACTTTGGTATAAAGGTTATGGGTATACCTGGCACTATTGACAACGACCTTGCTTATACCGACTATACTTTAGGGTTTGATACAACGGTTAACACCGTTTTATGGGCAATTAACAATTTAAGAGATACGATGCACTCTCACGACAGAGTAAGTTTGCTTGAAGTTATGGGTAGAAACGCAGGTGATATTGCTTTATACGCAGGTATTGCAGGTGGTGCTGAATATATTTTAGTGCCTGAAGTTCCTTATGATTTAGATGAAATTGCATCTTCTATCAAAAAAAGTAATTTAAGGGGCAAAACTTCTAACACTATCGTTTTGGCAGAAGGCGCAGGCGATAGGGAAGAAATTGTTCAAAAAATAAAAGAAAAAACGGGTATTAACGTAAAAGTTACCGTTTTAGGTTATATTCAACGTGGTGGCTCTCCAAATATGGCTGACCGTGTACTTGCGGCAAAGTTTGCAATTAAGGCAGTTGACCTACTAAAAAACGGTGGAGAAAGTTCGGCTATCGGTATAAAAGATAATAAAATTGTTGCAGTTCCTTTTGAAAAGGCGTTTAACGAAAAGAAAGTGTTTGATAAAGACCTTTTTGAATCTGCAAGAATTTTAGGTTTATAATTAAAAAAATAAAAAAAGGTATATAAACAAAGGAGATTAAAAATGAAAAATTTAAAAGGTGCGCTTATGTTTGCACAATCAGGTGGGCCAACTTCTGTTATTAACTCAAGTGCTGCAGGTGTTTTTATTGAAGCATTAAAGTCAAAGAACATTACTGAAGTTTACGGTGCTGCTAACGGTATTAAGGGTGTTTTAGAAGAAAAATTCTACGATATCTCTAAAGAAGATATGAAAGAACTTAAACTTTTAAAGAACACACCTTCTTCTGCTTTAGGTTCTGTTAGATATAAGTTAAAAGATGCGTCAGTTGACGATACTGATTATAAAAGACTTTTAGAAGTATTCAAAAAGTACAATATTCGTTACTTCTTCTATAACGGTGGTAACGACTCAATGGATACTTGTAACAAAATTTCTAAGTTTATGCAACAAGCAGATTACGACTGTAACGTAATTGGTGTTCCAAAGACAATTGATAACGACTTATTTGGTACTGACCATTGCCCTGGCTTTGCTTCTGCTGCTAAATATATTGCAACAACCGTTATGGAAATTAGTTTAGACGCAAAAGTTTACGATACACCAATGGTATGTGTTATTGAATGTATGGGTAGACACGCAGGTTGGTTAACAGCCGCAGCAAAACTTGCAGCAGTTAACGGTTTAGCACCTGACCTAATTTACTTACCAGAAGTTGACTTTGACGTTGACAAGTTCGTTGATGACGTTAAGGAAGTTTGCGCAAGAAACAACAACAAGTGTATTGCAGTAGTTTCTGAAGGTATTAAGAATAAGGAAGGCACTTTCATTTGTGAATTAGTTGCACAAGGCGCAAGAGATAGTTTTGGTCACGCACAACTTGGTGGTGTTGCAGCAACACTTGCAAACCTTATTAAAGAAAAGACTGGCTTTAAGACCCGTGGTATTGAATTATCATTAATGCAAAGATGTGGCGCTCACTTAGCATCTAAGGTTGACGTAGAAGAAACTTTTGAAGCAGGTAGAGTTGCTGTTCGTGCAGCAGTTAACGGCGAAACTGACAAGATGGTTTGCTATGAAAGAAAGGAAGGCAAAAAGTATGCTATTGAATACAAACTTCTTCCACTTGAACTTGCAGCAAATACTGAAAAGACAGTTCCACTTGAATGGATAATTGACGATGGTAGAAACGTTTCAGATGAATTTATTGATTACGCACTTCCTTTAATTCAAGGCGACTCTAAAGCACCACTTGAAAACGGCTTACCAAGATTTGCTAAATTAAACAAGGTTTTTGTAAAATAATTACTTAATTTTTGATTAAAAACTCACGGAAGATTTTTCCGTGAGTTTTTGTTTTTGATAACCTTTTAAAAAATGGTTAAAAATTTACATTTTTTTGAAAAAAATTAAAATTCCCTATTGAAAAAGGGCTTTGGTTGTTATACAATATAATAGATAGGGAAAAGCCCTACGGAATATATATGATAAGACAATAATTTTTTTAAGAGAGGGAATTTTATGGCAAACTACAAAGCAGAAAACATTAGGAATATTGCTATTATCGGGCACAGTGGCGAAGGTAAAACTACACTTGCTGAAGCCCTTTTATTTAACGGTAAGTCTATTGACAGAATGGGCAAAACTACTGACAAAAATACCGTTATGGACTATGATACTGAAGAAATGGCTCGTGGTATTTCAATATCACTTGCTACTGCATATACTTACTGGCAAGACACGAAAATAAATATAATTGACGTACCAGGTTTTTACGATTTTGAAGGGGAATTTGAAGAAGCACTTCGTGCAGTTGGCGCAGCCGTTTTAGTTGCAGATGCATCTGGCTCTGTTGCAGTTGGTGCAGAAAAGGCTATTGAATACTGTATTCGCCGTCGTATTCCACTTATGATTTTTGTAAACGGTATTGATAAGGAAAACGCAAACTACGTTAAAACGGTTGAAGCGTTTGCTGAAAAGTATGGTAGAAAGATTTCTCCAACACATTTACCTATTATTCGTGATGGTAAAATGAAAGGTTACGTTTCAGTTATTTCAGGCAAGGCGTTTGAATTTACGCAAGGTGGTAGAAACCAAATTGAAGTGCCAAGCAATATGTTGTTAGATGTACAAGCCTTAAAAGAAAAGTTAACGGAATCTGCTGCAGAAACGAGTGAAGAATTACTTGACAAGTATTTTGCAGAAGGTATGCTTACTAACGACGAGATAGTTGCCGGTGTTAAAAACGGTTTATGTGCAGGTGATACTATCCCTATTATGGGTGGCTCTGCCCTTCAAAATATGGGTGTTATCAACTTAATGTACGAAATAGTTGATTTATTACCATCTCCTATGGAAAGAAAGGCAGTTTTAGCAACTGACGATAAAGGGGAAGTATTAAACGTTGTTTGTGATGAAAATAAACCTTTCTCTGCGCAAGTATTTAAGACTGTAGTTGACCCGTTCGTTGGTAAACTTAATATGATAAGAGTGTTTACAGGCACTCTAAAGAGTGGTATGACCGTTTACAACTCAACCACTAAAGAAAAGGAAAGAATTAACCAAATTTATATATTAAAAGGCAAAAAACAAGAAGCCGTTGACGAACTTGTTGCAGGTGATATCGGTGCAGTTAACAAACTTAACAACACCAACACGGGCGACACCCTTTGTGATGAAAACGCTAAGGTTAAGTTCTACGATATTCCACTACCAAAACCTGTTATTACAATGGCAATTTACGCTAATAAGTCAGGCGAAGAAGACAAGATTTTCCAAGGCTTAAACAAACTTGCTGAAGAAGATTTAACCTTTAAGGTAGAAAAAGACTATGAAACTGGCGAAATGGTTATAAAAGGTCAAGGGGAAACTCATTTAGAAGTTCTTTGCAAAAAATTAAAGGCAAAGTTTGGTGCTGAAGCCGTGCTTAAAGACCCTAAGATTGCTTATAAAGAAACTATTAGAACGGTTGCTGAAGCAGAAGGTAAACATAAAAAGCAATCTGGTGGTGCAGGTCAGTTCGGCGTAGTTAATATTAAGTTTGAACCAGGCGCAAGTGACGGCGAATTTGAATTTGTTGACGCAATAGTTGGTGGCGCAGTTCCAAGACAATTTATCCCTGCCGTTGAAAAGGGATTGAGAGAAGCAATATTAAAGGGTGTGTTAGCGGAATACCCTGTAGTTAACTTAAAGTGTACTTTATTTGATGGTAAATATCACCCAGTTGACTCAAAAGAAGTAGCGTTCATTTCTGCCGCTAAACTTGCTTACGACGATGCAATGCGCAGGGCAAAACCTTGCTTACTTGAACCTATCTATGAATATAGAGTTGTCGTTCCTGAAAATTATATGGGTGACATTTTAGGGGATATGAACAAGCGCCGTGGTAGAATTTTAGGTATGGAAATGGTGGACGGAAAGCAACTTATTAAAGCAGAAGTTCCACTTGCTGAAATGTTCAAATATGCAACCGACCTTAGAAGTATGACTCAAGGTAGGGGTTCTTTTGATATGGAATTCGTTAGATATGAAGAAGTTCCTAAAGAAGCGCAAGATAAAATTATAAAGGACGCTAATAAATAAAAGGAAAAATTATTAGATGATATTAACAATATGTCCAAACCCAAGTATGGACTGTACTATTGAACTTGACAGCCTAAACGTTGGAATGCTCAATAGAATTGAAAACAAAACGATAACCTACTCAGGAAAGGCGCAAAACGTTGCGTTAGCAATTGCAAGACTTAAAGGCAAGGCTTTTTCAACAGGATTTATGTTTGAAAATGAAGGCAAAATGTTTGAAAGGGCACTTGATAGAGAAGGTATATCACATAAATTCGTATGGAATAAAGGAAGCGTTAGAGTAAACTATAAAATCATTGACAAGAAGTCAATGCTTACTGAAATTAACGACAAGGGTGCGTTAGTTGAAAGGGAAAAGCAACTTGAACTAATAGACCTTGTAAAAGAATTATCGGCTGATGTTGATATTGCAGTTATGAGTGGTAGTTTACCAAAAGGGGTGGATAACTCTTTCTACCAAGAAGTGCTTTCAGTTATTCCTTCTACCGTTAAAAAAATTGTAGATACTGAAAAACAAAATTTAGATTACGCTTTACAGTCGGAAGTCTTTATGGTTAAGCCAAATCTTCGCGAACTTGAAAGTTACGTAAACAAAAGTTTAAAAACAAGAAAGGAAGTTTTGACTGCGTCATATAAACTTTTAGATAAGGGCGCAAAATTCGTGCTTGTATCTTTAGGAGCAGACGGGGCGATACTAACTAACGGAACAAAAAGTTATTACTCTAAAAGCGCAAACGTTGCAGTAAATTCCAAGGTAGGCGCAGGGGACAGTATGGTTGCCGCATTTGCCGTTAACCTAGAAAAAACTGACGACCTTGAAGAATTGCTTAGATGTAGCGTTTCAGCAGGTACTGCAGCCGTTACCACAAGGGGAACAAACCTATTTACTAAAGACAAGTATGATGAAATTTACAAACAAATAACGGTACAAGAACTTAAATAAATTAAACGACTGGTTATGCCAGTCGTTTTTTTCATATTTTGTCGAAAAAGCGCATAAATATATATCACTATTTTTAGGAGATATATTATGCGTGAAGATTTAAAAACAAGAGTTATTGAAGAAGCTTTTTATTTGACCAATAGGGGTGCAACCGTAAGACAAACGGCTAAAGAGTTTCATTTAGGCAAGTCAACCGTGCATAAAGACTTAACGGAAAGGCTTTTTTTAATTGATAAAAGACTACATAAAAAGGTTAAAAAGGTGCTTGAAAAGAACTTAAGTGAAAGGCATATTCGTGGTGGTAACGCAACCAAACTAAAATATTTAAAAGAAAAACAAAAAAAGGGGTTTTAATAGTTTTGCTAAAATTAAAAAAAGGTGTATAATACCTTTGTTTTTACTTTAGGAGAAGTTTTATGGCGCTAATTATTAGTATTATAACTTTAATAGCCGTTTTTCTTTCTATTTTATTTTTCCCTGAAATTAAAATAGGCAAAGTTAAACTTGGCTCTTACTGGGTTATTTCACTAATTGGCGCTATTTTAGTTTTAATAGTAAAGTGGGACTTTAAAACGCTTATTGAAGGGCTTACGGCAGATAGTTCGGTTAACCCTTTAAAGATACTAATTTTATTTTTTAGTATGACCTTGCTTTCCGTTTTCTTAGACGAAATGGGCTTTTTTGAACATCTTGCAAGTATGGCGCTAAAAAGGGCGAACAGTAGCCAAACAAGGCTGTTTTTTGCCATTTATGCCGTTGTTTCCCTTTTGACAGTCTTTACTTCTAACGACATAGTTATTTTAACTTTTACCCCTTTTATTTGCTTTTTTTGTAAAAGGGCGTCTATTAACCCGTTGCCTTACTTAATAGGGGAATTCGTTGCGGCAAACACTTGGAGTATGCTACTTATTATAGGAAACCCTACCAACGTATACCTTGCAGAAAGTTTTAATATTTCTTTTATAGAATACTTTAAGGTTATGGCGCTTCCTACCGTAGTTGGTGGTCTTGTTTCACTACTTGTCGTTTACCTATTATTTAGAAAAAGTTTGAAAAAGGAAATGAAAATTGAAGCCTTTATTATACCGGTAAAAAACAAGTCTTTGGTAATTTCCGGCATAATACATTTAGGGCTATGCACAATGCTACTTGTGGTAAGTTCTTATATAGGAATTGAAATGTGGTTGCTTTCACTTTTCTTTGCCGTATCACTTATACTGTTTACAATTTGCTATCTATTAGTGCATAAAACGGGGCTAAAAACGGTGCTTAAAACCTTAAAAAGACTGCCTTTTGAACTTATACCTTTTTTACTTTCAATGTTTACCTTGGTGTTATTTTTAGGGGAAGAAACGACTGTAAAAATTGCCGACCTTATAGATATAGGAAACCCTACTTTTGCTTACGGAATAACTTCGTTTTTATCTTCTAACTTAATGAACAATATTCCTATGAGCGTACTGTTTAGCAAAATTTTGGCATCTTCAAGTTTAGGGGCTAACCTAATGAGTGGCGTTTACGCATCAATAGTCGGCTCTAATATTGGTGCCTACTTAACGCCGGTTGGCGCACTTGCAGGAATAATGTGGATGAGCATATTAAAAAAGGAAAAAATAAATCTTTCCTTTATGCGTTTTATTGAATACGGCGCTATAATTTCTATTTTAGTTTTAACGGCAACCTTGCTAACTTTAAATTTTGTAATATAAAAAGTAAAAATCGTCTATAATTAAGGTAATTAAGATAGGCGATTTTTTTATATATTGACAAATTTTTATAGGTTTGGTAAAATATTAAAAAAATTAACGGAGATATTTTATGGTAGCAAATTGGTTAAACACCGTGTTTTTCGGTTTTGATAAGGCTATGTTTGAATTTAGCCACCTTTTAGCAGTAAAGGGTGGTAAGTTTACGGTCGGCTTTTTCTCTTTTATAAGTATGCTAGGGGAAGAAGGTTGGTTTTTAATTGTGTTAAGCGCAATTGCCCTTCTTTTTAAGAATACAAGAAAGGTTGGCTTGGTAATGCTAATAGGTTTACTATTCGGCACTTTAATAAACAATATGGTCATAAAAAAGTTGGTAAGTAGGCCTAGACCTTACACGGCAAATAGCGAATACTTTAGTTGGTACGAGTTTGTAGGTGCGCCACATACTGGCAAAAACTCTTTCCCTTCAGGACATTCTGCTTGTACAATGTCTGCAGTAGTTGCATTTATATTGATGAGCAAAAACAAATATCGCTTTTTTGCATTTCTATATGCGCTTATAATGGGCTTTTCAAGAATATTCTTAATCGTTCACTATACAACCGACGTTTTAGCAGGTTTTGTAGTAGGTGCTATAACAGGCGTAGGCGCATACTTTGCAGTTAAAGGAATATTTGCTCTTTTAGAAAAGCATAAAGACAAAAATTGGATAAACTGGATATTAAACTGTGATATTAAAAACCTTTTTAAGAAAAAGGAAAACTAAAAAAATTTAAAAAAATAAAGGCTAACGAAATCGTTAGCCTTTTAATTTTGTTTTTAATTACTTAATTACTCTAACGGCAGTTACACCAGCGATAGCCTTTAATTGGTCTTCTAAACCATCGGCATCAGTATCAACTAAGATACAAGCGTAAGCCTTTTTAACTTTGTTAGTAACGTTAGCAGAACCTGCAACCTTAGCAACGTCTGCAAGTAAAGAATCGCTATTTTCAGCAAGTACAACGTATCTAACTTTGTTAGTTCTAGGAGCAGAACAGTTAGGGTAGTTTACGCTGTTAAGGATATTACCGTTTTCAATGTAATCAATAAGTTGGTTAGCAGCCATAACAGCACAGTTATCTTCTGCTTCAGGAGTAGATGCGCCAAGGTGAGGGATACAAACGATACCTTCCTTACATAAAACTGCATCGTTAGGGAAGTCAGTTACGTATCTACCGATTTTGCCAGTAGCAGTTGCTTCAATGATAGCGTCGTTATCAACTAATTCGCCTCTTGCGCAGTTAACGATAACAGCACCGTCTTTCATTTTAGCAATAACATCTTTATTAATCATACCCTTGTTGTCTTTTGTGAAAGGAAGGTGTAATGATAAGTAGTCTGCGTTAGCATAAACTTCATCAAGAGTGTCACAAACCTTAACACCAGCAAGTTTTTCAGCATTAGCAGGTGATAGGAAAGGGTCGTAGCCAACAACTTTCATACCAAGTGCCATTGCAGCGTTAGCAACCATAGCACCGATAGCGCCTAAACCGATAAGACCTAAAGTTTTACCTAAAATTTCGCCACCAACGAATTGACCTTTGCCTTTTTCAACTAACTTGCCAACTTCGTCACCCTTGCCACTTAAAGTTTTTGCCCAGTCCATAGCAGGTTGAACCTTTCTTGAACCAAGTAAAAGACCTAAAATAACAAGTTCTTTAACTGCGTTTGCGTTAGCGCCAGGTGTATTAAAAACAACAACACCCTTTTTAGCATAATCGTCAACTGGAATATTGTTTGTACCAGCACCTGCTCTTGCAACGGCTAAAACTGAACTAGGTAGGTCGTATTCGTGCATAGAAAAACTTCTAAGCATAATACCAACTGGATTTTCTACTTCATTAGCAACTTTGTATTCTGCAGTAAAGATGTCGTCAACAACTTTACTGATAGAGTTTAAAGTAAGAATATTTTTCATATTAACTAAACCCCTTAATTACTTATTTTCAAGTTCGAATTTCTTCATAAATTCGATAAGTGATTTAACGCCTTCAATTGGCATTGCGTTGTAGATAGATGCTCTCATACCACCAACAACTCTGTGACCTTTGATTGCAACGATACCGTTTTTAGCGGCTTCTTTAACGAATTTGTCGTTAAGTTCATCAGTTGGAGCAACGAAAGGAATGTTCATTAAAGAACGGTCTTTAACAACAACGCTGTTTGTATAGAAAGAAGAGTTGTCAATAAAGTCGTAAAGAAGAGCAGCCTTTTCTTCATTAATCTTTTGCATTGCAGGTACGCCACCCATCTTCTTTAACCATCTAAATACTAACATAGCAATATAGATACTAAAAGATGGTGGAGTGTTGTATAAACTGTCGTTATTAACTTGAGTGTCCCATCTAAGCATTGTAGGGCAGATGTCAAGTGGCTTATTGATTAAGTCGTTACGAACGATAACGATTGTAAGTGATGATGGAGCAATGTTCTTTTGTGCACCAGCATAAATAACGCCGAACTTATTAACGTCCATTTCTTCACTTAAAATGTTTGAACTCATATCACAAACAAGTGGAGCATCAACGGTAGGGAATTTTGTAAATCTTGTACCGAAGATTGTGTTGTTTGAAGTTAAGTGAACGTAGTCAATATCATCTCTGAACTTGATTTGGTCAACGTCAGGAATATAGGTATATTTCTTGTCCTTAGAAGATGCTGCACAGAAAGCGTCGCCGAACTTACATCCTTCTTCAAATGCTTTTGAAGCGAAGTTACCAGTTACTAAGTAGTCTGCTCTACCTTTGTTCATAAGGTTTAGTGGAACTGCTGCGAATTGTTGTGATGCACCACCTTGAACGAAAATTATAGAATAATTTTCAGGAATATGCATTAGTTCACGAAGAAGAGCATTTGCTTCTGCATTAACAGCCATAAAGTCTTTTGATCTGTGGCTCATTTCGGCAATACTCATACCCGTACCGTTATAATCTAAAAAATCTCTTTGAGCCTCTTGTAATACTTCTAAAGGAAGCATTGAAGGGCCAGGTGAAAAGTTAAAAACTCTCATGTTATCCTCCCTTGAAATTAAAAATAATGATTTTTTCTTTTAATTATACCACCATAATTTTTTTTATACAAGTATTTTAAAGTAAATATATACTGAAAAAAGCAAAAAAATTACAAAAATAGTACCACTTTCTTAAAACCTAAAAGGTTTACAAAATGCAAAAAATAGGGTATAATAAATAAAAAACTTTTTAAGGTGTATTTTGAAAGATAAAAAGAAATTAAAGATAAGATTTTTAGGTGGCGTTGGTGAAATTGGCAAGAATATGACTGCCATTGAATACGACGACGATATTATAGTTATTGACGCAGGAATTTCCTTTCCTACAGATGATATGCCGGGGGTTGATTTAGTTATTCCCGACGTTAGTTATTTAGCGCAAAACAGTAAAAAAGTTAAGGGCATTTTACTTACTCACGGACACGAAGACCATATAGGGGGCGTACCATACTTATTAAAGGAAGTTAACGCGCCTATTTTTGGTACGAAGTTAACTTTAACTTTAACGGAAAATAAGATTATTGAACATAACTTAAAAGGGATAAAACTTAACTGTGTAGAAGCAGGTAGCACCATTAACCTTGGCGTTTTTAAGATAGAGTTTATTAACGTAAACCACTCAATTTCAGGGGCAGTTGCCTTTGCAATTACCACACCTGTCGGCGTAATTTTCCACTCAGGCGATTATAAAATTGACTTTACGCCTATTGACGGCAACGGTATGGACTTAACAAGAATTTCAGAAATAGGTAAAAAGGGCGTTCTACTTATGATGAGCGACTCAACTAATATTGAAGTTCCAGGGTATACTATGAGTGAGTCTGTTGTTGGCTCTACTTTAGACACGCTATTTTCAGAAAACGCAGATAGAAGGCTTATTATAACCACTTTTGCATCAAACGTGCATAGACTTCAACAAATATTAAACCTTGCTAAAAAGTATAATAGAAAGGTGGCTTTTTCAGGTCGCAGTATGGTCAAAGTTTCTGAAGCCGCTGCTAAAATTGGCGAACTTAATATTGAAAATGGACTTATCATTGATATTGACAAGATAAGTAAGTATAAAGAAAAGGAAATTTTAATAGTTTCCACCGGTTCACAAGGCGAACCTATGAGTGCGCTAACCCGTATGGCAACGGGCGAATTTAACAAGGTCGTTATTAGTGATAAAGACACGGTTGTTATTTCTGCATCAGTTATTCCTGGTAACGAAAGGATGATTTACAACGTAATAAACAACCTTTACAAAAGGGGTGCTGAAGTTGTTTACGAATCACTTTCTCCAATTCACGTATCAGGACACGCTTGTCGTGATGAAATTAAACTATTACACTCACTTGTTAAACCAAAATTCTTTATTCCCGTTCACGGCGAATATAGGCACTTAAAAAAGCACGTTGACCTTGCCCTTTCACTTGGTATGAGTAAGGGTAGCGCAATGATTTGTGAAATAGGCGACACGGTAGAATTGACAAAAAACAGTATGAAACGTGGTGAAAGTTTCGTTGCAGGGTCTAAACTTGTTGACGGTGTTTTCGTTAACGATGAAAACAGTTACGTACTTCGTGATAGAATACATCTTTCTGAAGACGGACTTGTAGTAGTAGTTTTAGGTCTACACGAAGCAAGTAAAACGGTGCTTTCAGTTGACGTAATTGCAAGGGGTGTTTCTATGCCTGAAGAAACGATAGAGTGGTTAAAAACACACATTGAAGATACCTTAAATTCAAGCGACCTAAAAGGTTATGATAGAAGTACCATAAAAAATCTTTTAAGAAAGGGTGTAAGAAAGCAATTATTGAATAAAACGGGTCAAAGCCCTATGATTTTACCCGTTATTGTGGAAGTATAATGGAAGATTTGATTAAAAAAATGCGTGAAGATGCGCTTTCTAACGGACAACCTATTTTAAGGGAACAGTCTTTTAAGGTTTTGGAAGATTTGATTAAAAAATATCAACCTAAAAAGATACTTGAAGTAGGCATTAACGTGGGTTGTTCTTCAGGGGCGATGCTACTTTTAAGTAAAGACGCTTATCTTCACGGAATTGAACTAAACGAAGACTTAATAAAAAAAGCAAAGGAAAATTATAAAAAATTAGGCGTTTACGATAGAGTTAAAATTTTCCCTGGAGATGCAGGTAAGGTTATACCTACCTTAAAAGAACAAGGGGAAAGGTACGACTTTGTGTTTATTGACGGGCCTAAAAGCCACTATTTAGAGTATTTTTTAACCTTAAAAGATATGATGAATAAGGGTGGCGTAATTCTTTGCGACAACGTTTTGTTTAGGGGTATGATTTTAACTGAAGAAGAACCACCTAAAAAGTACAGAACGATTGTTAGAAATTTAAGGGCGTTTATTGAAGAATTAAAAAATAATAGTGATTTTAAGACGGAAATTGTTGATATTGAAGACGGTTTAACCATTTCCGTAAAGGTGGACTAATGACAAAACCTGAACTTTTAGCCCCTGCAGGGGATTTTGAAAAATTAAAAACGGCATTTTATTTTGGTGCAGATGCAGTTTACGTTGGTGGTAAGGAATTTAGCCTTCGTGCTCTTGCTGGGAACTTTACTAACGAAGAGTTAGAAGAAGCAACCAAATACACGCACGAAATTGGCAAAAAAATATACGTTACCGTTAACATTTTTGCAAGAAATACCGATTTGGAAAAGGCAGATGAGTATTTTGCCTTTTTAGAAAAAATAGGGGTAGACGGGGTTATAATTTCCGACCTTGGCTTAATTTCTATCGCGCTAAAAAGGAACTTAAACGTAAACGTTTCAACTCAAGCAAGTATATTAAACAAGGCTACCGTTCAGTTTTATAAAGACTTAGGTGTAAAGCGTGTAATTTTAGCAAGGGAACTATCTTTAAAAGAAGTAAAAGAAATTTCTTCAGTTGATATAGAAGTAGAAACCTTTATTCACGGTGCAATGTGCATTTCTTATAGTGGAAGATGCTTACTTTCTAACTACCTAACCGGTCGTGACAGTAACCGTGGCGCATGTGTACAAGCGTGCAGATGGGAGTATTCTATAAGAGAAAAAAATACCGACGGCGAATATTTAGAAATTGAAGAAGATGATAAAGGTACTTACATATTAAACAGCAAAGACCTTAACTTAATTGACTATATAGGCGACTTGGTTGATGCAGGTGTCGTTTCATTTAAAATTGAAGGTAGAATGAAAAGCGACTACTACCTAGCAACGGTTATTAACGCATATCGCCGTGCAATTGACGCATATTTTAGAGAAGGTGAAGTTTATAAAGAAAATCCACTTTATATGACCGAACTAAAAAAGACTGCGCATAGATGTTTTACCACAGCCTACGCTTTTGGCGAAAACGACAAAACGGTAAACTACGACGACTCTCAAAGTAAGGGTACGCATAAGTTTATGGCAAAGGTGCTTGACTTTAACAAGGAAGAAGGGTACGCTTTAATTGAAATGAGAAATCGTTTTAAAAAGGGTGAAGTGTTAGAAGTTTTATCGCCAAACGATACTTTTAATAAGCAAATCGTGATAGAAAAAATGCTTAACTTAAAAGATGAAGAAGTTTTAGATGCAAAACTCGTTCAAGAAAAGTTAAAGTTATTTACTGATATAGGTCTTCAAAAAGGGGATATGTTAAGAAAGGAATTTTAATTAAATAAAAAAACAATATTTAGTGGTTACGAAAATTCGTAGCCACTTTTTGTTGCGTTTTTATTGAAAAAAAAGGGTGGTTATGGTATAATAACTATATATCGGTTTTTTTAGGAGAAATTATGAAATCTGTTAAATATAATGCAGAAGATATTAAAGTTTTAGAAGGGCTTGACGCCGTTAGACTTCGCCCTGGTATGTATATCGGTACTACTGGTATAAAAGGTCTTCACCATATTTTATGGGAAATAGTTGACAACGCAGTTGATGAAGCGGCAAACGGTTATGCTGATAAAATTTCAGTAGTTTTATATGAAGACGGTAGTGCATCTGTTGAAGATAACGGCCGTGGTATTCCAACGGATATCCACCCAAAAATGGGTATTTCTGGTGTAGAAGTAGTATTTACTGCCCTTCACGCAGGTGGTAAGTTTGATGAACACAACTACGCATATTCAGGTGGTCTTCACGGTGTAGGTGCATCAGTTACTAACGCCCTTTCAGAATGGCTTAAAGTAGAAGTTTATAAAGATACCGTTTACAAAATGGAGTTTAGTTCATATTTAGATGAAGTGACTAAAAAGGTAAAGTCAGGTATCCCTAAAGATAGATTAAAAGACACTAAAGAAAAGACTAAAAAGAAGGGTACTTTCGTTCAGTTTAAGCCTGACAAAAGGGTTTTTGACACGGTAATTTTTAGTCAAGACACAATTTTAAGAAGATTAAAAGAACTTGCCTTTTTAAATAAAGGGCTTGAAATTTCTTTTGAAGATAAAAGACCACACTCAATTTATCAAGAAACTTTTAAGTACGACGGTGGCTTAATTGATTTTGCCAAGTACTTAAACGAAGGTAAAGACCTTTTATATTCTCAACCTATCTACGGTCAAGGGGAAAAGGACGGCGTTTTCGTTGAGTTCGTTATTCAACATACGGACAGTTATACGGAAAGTGTTTATTCTTACGTTAACAATATTCCAACAAGTGAAGGTGGCACGCACGAAGTTGGTTTTAGGTCAGGTATAACCAAAACCTTTAACGACTTTGCAAGAAGCCAAAATATCTTAAAAGAAAAGGACGCAAACTTTCAAGGCGACGACTTTAGGGAAGGTTTAACTGCAGTTCTTTCTATAAAGATGAACAACGTTCAGTTTGAAGGTCAAACGAAGGGAAAACTTGGTAATCCTGAAGCAAGGTTTGCAGTTGAAGGGGTTACGGAAACTGAACTTGACGCACTAACTAAAAACAAAAAGTTAGCGTCAGTATTTGCTACTATTATGAAAAAGGCTCAAGCCGCCGCTAAAGTTAGACTTGCCGCTAAAAAAGCAAAGGAAATTGCAAGGGCAAGTAAGTCTATTGAAAACGCAAATTTAGTTGGTAAACTTTCAGGCTGTTCTTCAAGAAAGCCAGAACTAAACGAACTATTTATAGTAGAAGGGGACTCTGCAGGTGGTAGTGCAAAACAAGCAAGGGTAAGAAGCACTCAAGCCATTTTACCACTTCGTGGTAAACCACTTAACGTTGAAAAGAAAAAACTTGACCAAATACTTCAAAACGAAGAAATTAGAACGATAATTTCTGCACTTGGTACTGGTATTTCAGGTCAGTTTGCTATTGAAGACTTAAAGTTCCATAAGGTTATAATTTTATCCGATGCCGACCAAGACGGTGCGCATATTAGGGCAATACTACTAACCTTCTTCTTTAGATATATGAAGGAACTTATTTCAAACGGACACGTTTATATCGGTATGCCACCACTTTACAAGGTGTATAAAAAGGACGTAGTTGAGTACGCTTACGACGACAACGAACTTAAAGAAAAGATTGAAAAGGTAGGTAAAGGCTACCAAATCCAAAGATATAAAGGGCTTGGTGAAATGGACCCAGAACAACTTTGGGAAACGACTATGGACCCAGAACGCCGTTCACTTATGCAAGTAACTATTGAAGACGCGGCTCTTGCTGAAAAGATGATAACAACTTTAATGGGTGATGCGTTAGAAGAAAGAAAGAAGTATATAGCTCAACACGCAAACTTTAATAAAGAAGATAGTTTTGTAAAAGAAATAAAACGCTAAAAGGTAAATTAAAATGGAAAAGGGAAACATTATACAAAGTTCAATAAACGAAGTGCTTCATAATTCAATGATGCCTTATGCTGAACACGTTATTTTGGATAGAGCACTTCCAAGGGTAGAAGACGGATTAAAACCCGTTCAAAGAAGAATACTTTACGCAATGTATGAAATGGGTTTATCACCTGATAAGCCACATAGAAAGTGTGCAAAAATCGTTGGTGACGTTTTAGGTAAATACCACCCACACGGCGACAGTTCTGTTTACGATGCGATGGTAAGAATGGCGCAAAACTTTAATATGCGTATGCCACTCGTTAACGGACACGGTAACTTTGGTACGGTTGACGGGGACGGCGCCGCTGCGTATAGATATACTGAAGCAAGGCTTGAAGAACTTGCATTTGAACTTTTAAGAGATATTGATAAGGAAACGGTTAACTTTAACCTTAACTTTGACGATACCGTTTTTGAACCTGAAACGCTACCTGGTAGATATCCTAACCTTTTGGTTAACGGTTCATCTGGTATTGCAGTAGGTCTTGCAACAAACATACCACCACACAACCTTGGTGAAGTTATAGACGGTGCAGTTAAGTTTATTGAAAACCCAAAAATCACTCTTAAAGAGATGATGAAATATATTAAAGGACCTGACTTTCCAACAGGTGGTTATATAATCGCAGGGGAAGAATTAGTTGAAGCATACGAAACTGGCCGTGCTAAAATTAAAATTAGGGCAAAAGCAAGTATTGAAAAGGAAGGGGAAAAGGAAAATATCGTTATAACCGAAATCCCTTACCAAGTAAATAAGGCAAGTTTACTTAAAAAGATAGTTGAACTTGGCGAAGAAAAGAGTGATATCTTTGGCGAAATTGCAAACGTTGTTGATGAATCTGATAGAACGGGTATGCGTGCCGTTATTAAACTTAAAAAGGGCGCAAGTGCAAAAAGAATTTTAGAAAATCTTTATAAATATTCTGATTTAGAGTGTTCTTTTGGTATAAATATGGTAGTTATTGCTGATGGTAAGCCACAACAAATGGGTTTACTTTCAATTCTAAAATACTACGTAAACTACCAACAACAAATTATTTTAAGAAGAAGTAAGTTTGAGTTAGAAAGAGCAAAAGAAAGGGCGCATATTTTAGAAGGCTTAATTGTTGCAGTTAAAAATATTGATGAAGTTATTAAAATAATCAAAAGTTCTGCAAACACAACTGAAGCCAAAAAGAACTTAAGGGAAAAGTTCTCACTTTCAGAAGCACAAGCAACTGCTATTTTAGACTTAAGACTTGCAAAACTAACCAAACTTGAAATAACTAAACTTGAAGATGAGTTAAAGGCGTTAAAGGCTAAAATTAAAGAGTTAACGGCAATTATCGGTAGCAAAAAACTACAAATGGAAATCGTTCAAAAAGAACTTCTTGAAATTAAAAGAAAGTATAAAGAAGAAAGAAGAACGGAAATTGTTAGCGATGCAAAAGAAGTTAAAACGGAAAGTTATAACGACGTTAAGCCTATATTAAACTACGTTTTAGGTTATTCAATAGGTGGCACTATAAAGAAGATACCTGAAAAGAACTTTAATATGTCTGATAAGAGCATAGGGGAAAACACTTCTAAAACGGACGTATTAAAACTAAAACTAAACGTAAAGAGTACGGATAGCGTTTTAATATTTACTAACCTTGGTAACGTGGTTAAACTTGAAATGGAAAACCTACCAGAGTGCAAGTATAAGGACAAGGGCTTTAAGTTTAGCGATATTGAAAAGCAAGTATTAAAAACGGAAGAACCTGTTGCAATGTTTATTGACAATCCACTATTTAAGGGGGTTGACCTATACTTCTTCACAAAAGAAGGTATGGTTAAAAAGACTTCGTTCACAGAATATAACCTACAAAAGAACGTTTACCAAGCAATTAAACTTAAAGAAGGCGACACGCTAATTAACGTTGAAGTTGATGCCTTTGATACCACAATGTTATTCGTTACTAAAGAAGGTATGGCGCTTTCTGCATTTAGAGATGACGTACCAAACCAAGGCAGAGTTTCTGGCGGGGTAAAGGGTATTAAGTTAAACGACAAAGATGAACTTGTTCACGCAACGCAAATAGGCGACGGTATGATTATAGTAGGTACGAATAAAGGAAACTTTAAGCGCGTAGATACTGAAGAAGTTGAGCCTATGGATAGGTACAGAAAGGGCGTTAAGATAATAAGTTTAGGTGACGGAGAAGAAGTTGTTTACGTTGGTTTTGTAAAAGACCCTTACCTACTAACTTTACTTGATGAAGAAGACAAGTTCCATTTAGTAGATAGCGACCAAATTTCACCTGAAAAGAGAGTGGCTAAAGGTAAACCTATTAGAAATTTACCTAAAAAGAATATAGTTAAGGGAAGCAAACTACTTTTCTAAAAAAAATTAAAAAATTAAAATGAGTGTAATTAATTTTGCACTCATTTTTTTTATTTTAAACGCATAAGGTAAAAGGGATAGGCTTTATGGTAAAAAGTTTGAAATATAAAAACCTTTTATTTTAGGGTTTCTCCTAAAAAGGTATAAAAAACGCCAAAAACCACCAAAAAACGATAAAGGAAAGCAGTTATAATGTTTTATGCGATTAACAAAAAACACGCATTTACCATATTTATTTTAGCAATAATCGTTATGCTATCGCCTATTTTAGGTAGCAAAATAGTAAGCACGGTTTCCACTAAAAATAGGAGTTTGCCTATTTATTCAGTTGATACTGATGAGAACAAAATTGCTATTTCTTTTGACTGTGCGTGGGGGACTGAGTACACAGATAAACTTTTAGAACTTTTTGAAAAAGAAAATATAAAAGTAACCTTTTTTATGGTGGAGTTTTGGGCAAAAAAGCACCCTGACTTCGTCAAAAAAATTAGTGAAATGGGGCACGAAATAGGCACTCACTCATCAACGCACTCTTATATGAGCAAAATGAGTGAAGAAAATATTGTTAAAGAACTTAATTCTTCAAGTAAGGTTATAGAAGATATTACCGGCAAAAAGGTAAACCTTTTTAGAGCGCCTTACGGCGACTACAACAACCGTTTAATAGATACTGCAAGTTCGCTTGGCTTTTACACTATTCAATGGGACGTTGACAGTTTGGACTGGAAGGATATATCTAAAGATGAAATATATAATAGGGTTATCAAAAAGACAAAAAACGGGTCAATAGTTCTTTTCCACAACAACGGACTACATACTGTAGAGGCGGTGGAAAAACTTATACCTTACTTAAAAGAAAGGTACGAAATAGTGCCGATAGGGGAACTTATTTATAAAGAAAATTATTTTGTAAACTCTTTAGGGGTGCAAATTAAAAAGTAAAAACGGAGGAAGTTAAATGTATCAAATGGACAAAAACAACAAGGTTTACTTAAGTGGAGAAATAGTTACTAAAGCAGAGTTTTCGCACGAGGTTTATGGCGAAGGTTTTTATGAAATGATGGTTTCAGTTAAAAGACTGTCTGGGCAAGAAGATATTTTGCCTATAACTATTTCAGAAAGGCTTATTTTAGATAAAGACTTAAAAGTTGGGTCAAGCATTTTTGCGATAGGTCAGTTTAGAAGTTATAACAAGTTGGTTGACGGCAAAAGCAAACTGATGCTAACCGTGTTTATAAAAGAACTGTTTGAAGAAGATATAAACAAAAACCCGAACACCATAGTGCTTTCAGGCTACGTTTGTAAAGAACCTATTTATAGAACGACACCTTTTAATAGGGAGATTGCAGATTTACTTATAGCAGTAAATAGGTCTTACAATAAATCCGACTATATTCCTTGTATCGCGTGGGGAAGAAACGCAAGGTTCGTTCAAAATTTAAGCGTAGGGGAAAAGGTTTTTATTTCAGGCAGAATACAAAGTAGAGAATATCAAAAAAGAACGGAAGATGAAGTTAAAAAGATGACTGCTTACGAAGTTTCAATAAGTAAAATTTTGGCGGCGGATTCAGTTAACAGTTTTGATTTAGAAAGTGAATTTATTTCTTTTTCTTATGAACAAAACTTTCAATAATAAAAAAAACCTGTTATGAAAATAACAGATTTTTTTAAATTTCTTTTAATAAATTTTTAATATGTTTTTCTTTTTCTTAAAATGAACATTGAAGGGGTAAATACGGCAAGTGAGAGAACTATTATTATAACAACCTTTCTTACAGCCGTTTTTGCCGGACTTGCGATACTGTCTGCGCTTATATAAGCAATATAAGTTGTACCTTCAACTTCAAATTCTACTTCCATAATTTCAGCCGTGCTTAAAACTTTAACTTTATTAGGAGTAAGTGAAAGTTCAGTTAAAAGTTCTTTATCGGCGTAAAGTTTTGCGTTTTTGGTAAGTTCTTTGTAAGTAATATTTTGGCTTTCCACCTTTTGCGCTAACGCATAAACTATAAAGTTAGTAGGCACAAATCCGTAAATTTCACTTCCGTTAACTTCCGTTTTAATATAATAAAAATCTTTTACAATTTCTTTTCCAACAAAAGTAAAGGTGCTAATTAATTCTATTTTAGTGTTCTTTTCAAGCCTTACTTTTTCATTTTGGTTTGTTAAAGCGTACTCGCTACTTTCATTTATTACAGGGTGGTAATAGATAGAAACAGGGGTAGATACAAAGCCAAAAGTTTTATCAGTAGTTTTAAAGAAATCGCTATTAACTACTTCAAAATTTTCCTTTCTACAAATAGCAGTATCAGTACCTACTAGAATATAAAAACCTTGCGTTTCACCAGCAACGCTGTAATGTAGGTTATCATTTTTAGAGTATCCTAAATACTCGTCTTCAAAATAATAAACGCACTCGTTTTCCTTAATAGTACCAAAAGTCATTTTTTCCGTATCAACGGTGTCAGCCGTTTTTAAGAAGTTTGTTTCATCAATACTATCAATAACGTCAATTATATTATCGTTTTCAAGGTTAGTTGTGTAAGCAATATAACCTTCTTTGTTAAAGGCAAAGTAAACTTCTTTTTTGTCAAAACTCATTGCCATTTTTTTAATTTGCGCACTCTTTAACCTACTGTCAACGGTTACGGTAAACACTTTGCTAGTGTTATCGGTTGAAATTTTTTCTACTTCATTATTTTCCGTTAATAAGAAAATATTTCCAGTTAAGTCAACGGTCATATCAACTGCAACAACGGTGGCATCAAAAGTTTTTGGCACATCATTTTCTAAAACAACCCTGCCGTCTTTGGTTAAAAGATGAACCTTATTTGTATTTTTAACGTAAACGTAAAGGTTTCCTTCAACGTCGCTTGTAATTAAGTCGTTTTGTGAAATGCCGTTTAAGTTAAGTTTGTTTAGTGTGGTTGAAGTAGGGGTAACGTTAATTAACTTACCGTTAAAGTCGTTATAAATTTCACTAGTCAACGCAAAAAACTCACCGTCAACAAAGGTCGTTTCACATATAAAGGCTTCAGTATGTCTTCCTAAAACTTCGCCGTCTTTTAAGTTTATAAACACAAGTTCGGTTGAACTATTAAGTAATGCAACTTCGCCGTTAGTCGTTATAGCGTTAGGGGTGAAGTTAGGAATAGAGTATGAAAGACTTTCTATCTTTTTACCGTCGGTTATTATAATTTTCGTTTGGTCTAAAAGGTAAACCTTATCGTTAAAAGTGGTTATATCAATAACCTTGTCGCTACCCCTTGTGTCGCAAGGCTCAGTCGTTGCAATTGCGTAGCCTGTAAAACTAAAATCTTCTTTGTTTAGGCCTTGAATTGTGTTAGAAGCCTTGTCGCAAACTAAAACAAAATCATCTTTAAAAGCAAGACCTTTAGGGGCAACTATATCGCCAAGTTTGTTAAAGGCTATATTTGCGTTAAAAGATAAAACTTCCCCTTTTTCTAAATCAACCCTAGTGATACCTTCGTTATAAGAAAGATATGCGTACTTTTCATTACAAATTAAGTAAGTTCCACTAACGTTGGTGTCAAAAACTACAGGGGCTTCTTCAAAATTTTCTAAATTTATTCTACATAAATCTTTTTCACTATTAAAGTAGAAAAGATAATTTTCAAAAATTTCAATATCGCCAACGTCTGCGTTGGTTTGTCTTTTAATTTCCGTTAAATTAATTTTGTTTGCTTCTATTCTTACGCTATAAATTGTTATAGTGTGGTTTTTGTAAGATGCAAAATAATTGTCGCTAACACCAAAATAGTCGCAAGGTATATAATTGTCGCCATTTTTAAGTTCAGCGTATTCGCCCGTTTCAATATTTAAAAAGTATGGTCTATAGTCGTATTGATAAATTAGGTAGTTAGAAAGTTTTTTAACGTAAAGTGTTTCGTTAAACTCTATAGGGTTTTCTGCATTAGAAGAAGTAGAGTAGGTTTTATATGCACCGTCTTTATAAATAATAAGTTGTTGCTTTTCAACACCGTTTTCTAAAATAACAGTCATATCATCTTCAACTAAAATATCTACAGGGGAGTCTAACTCTTTATATTCAACGTAAGAAAAAGGCATAAAAAGTGATGCGTTTACTTCATTTTGAGCAAACGCAGTACCACTCATCATTACAAACATTAGTGAAGATAAAATAAATATTGCACCTAAAACCCTTTTTAAAACTTTCATTAATCTTTCTCCTACGAAATAAAACAATATATATTACAACGAATATATTTTAACACAAATAAATCCTTTTGTCGATACCTTTTTGCCTTTTCAAAATATTTTTTTAATATGACAGTTGTTGTCATATTTGCGCCCTAAAATTAACCTAAAAAGCGAACATATGTTCGTTTTTGACAAACAATTGTACTCTAAAAATCGGTGGTAGTCAAGGTTCACCGACACGAAAAAAGTCGAAAATAAAATATATTTTTTTTATCAAAAAAAGTGTGTCAGTCAAAGTTGATTTAGGGGGATTTGGTATATAAAATTAGGCTAGAAATTTGGAAAAAAACTAAAAATTTAACAGGAGATGGTAAACGTGAAGTATTATCAAAAAGTGCTATTATACGCATATCCAAATTTAGAAAAAATGATTAAACATATAGATAAAATGGTGCTTTCAAAAGCCCTTGCATCTTATTGTGTTTACACACCTTGTTTAACACAAGCAGAGGAGATTGTAAAGTACACCATCGGTAAAGAAAGACTACTTTTACTAAAGGAAGAATTAGAAAAAATATTTTTAGAGTTTACTAAGGAAGATTTTATTTATTTAGAGTACAAATATTTTAAGAAAAGGGACAAAGAAACGGACGCACTTGACACCGTTTCAAGAAAGTATTTTAGAAGACAAAACAAACTTTTAATGGTCTTTGCTAAAAAACTTAAAGAAAGAAACTTAAACGAAGACTGGTTTAAGGAAAATTATTATATTTACCCTTATTTTAGAGAACTACAAAAGAAGGTGGAAAGGCAAGAAGAAAGGGTTATTAGAGAGTTAAAAAAGGTTTGTTAATCTAAAAACTCGTTTTCATCGTAGTAGGAAAGGTGTTTTTGTTGTTTTTTTGGAACAAACAGGTAAACTATAACGCCTGCAATCAATATAAAGGTTAAAACCAAAATTATAATAGACAGCGTGTTGTTATTTTCATTTTTTATTTCTTCATCTTGGGGATTACTCACGGGTAAGTCAATAGGCTTTTCGTGAAGTGGGAGAGTGAAAGGTTTTATACTTTCCTCTCTCACAAACCCAAGTTTGCCGTTATATTCAACAAAATATAAATATTCGCCGTTTATTTGGTTGTAGCCGTAGTAGTTAAGTTTTCTATCTTCAAAAATATATTTTGAAATTTTAGTTAAACTTAAATCTTCGTAAAGTGGCGCTGTGGAAATAGTTTCAATACTAAAAGAAAGGTAGGGAGAAAAGGTTTCTAAATATTCTTCTTCTACCAAAAATTCGTTCAAAACGAACCCTTCTAAACAAGGTGCAAGGCTACTTTCACCAAAACACTCTACCTTTGAAAAAACTTCCCCCTTTTCAATTATTTTTACGTAATAAGAATAGGGCAGAAAAAATAAAGGGGTGCTTTCTAAAGTGGTTTTGTAAAAGCCAACTTCTTTATCTAAAATTCTTGCGTACTTATATGAAGACGCAACCGTTTTTTCAAAAGGAATTAGCATAAAACAAACTATAAAAATTAACACAAAAAACTTTTTCATAATCGTAAGAAAAATTTTATATGTAAAAGGTTTAAGAAAAAGCGTAAAAATAGGAAAATAACAACTTTTTTTGTCAAAAACAAAGATGAGAGAAATTATTGAAAGAATTAAAGAAATTGAATTAGAACAGTTAAGAAGAAAAAAAGACAATTTATCTAGTTACAACACGGGCAAAAAAATACATAAAAAGCAGGTTGCCTTCCATAAATGCAAAAAGAAAAATCGTTGGGTTTTTGGTGGAAACCGTAGTGGCAAAACGGAGTGTGGCGCAGTTGAATGTATTTATTTTGCAAGGGGAATTCACCCTTACAGGGAAAATAAAGACAACGTTTTTGGTTGGGTAGTTTCCCTTTCAACACAAGTTCAGCGTGACGTTGCTCAAGCAAAAATACTGCACTATTTAAGAGAAGACTGGATTGAAGATATAACAATGTTATCAGGTAAAAAAGATTCTCCAAAATACGGCGTTATTGACCAAATAAAAATTAAAAACGTTTTTGGTGGCACTTCGGTCATTGGTTTTAAGTCTTGCGACCAAGGTAGGGAAAAGTTTCAAGGTAGTTCGCTTGACTTTGTGTGGTTTGATGAAGAACCACCAAAAGATATTTACGAAGAGTGCAAAATGCGTGTTTTAGACAAAAACGGAGATATCTTCGGCACGATGACACCCTTAAAAGGGTTAACCTTTATCTATGATGAAATTTACTTAAATTCCTTTAACTCAAAAAAGGTATGGTATGAGTTTATGGAGTGGGCAGACAACCCCTTTTTAAGCAAAAAAGAAGTTAAAGAGTTAACAAACAGTCTTTCAGAAGACCAGTTAGAATCTCGTAGGTACGGCAAGTTTAGAAGTGGCACGGGGCTTGTTTACCCAGAGTTTGATGAAAACTTGCACGTGATAGACCCTTTTAATATTCCAAACGACTGGCAAGATATTATATCTATTGACCCTGGCTTAAACAATCCACTTTCAGCGCATTGGTACGCAGTTGACTTTGACTCTAACGTGTACGTGGTTGCAGAGCATTTTGAAGGGGGAAAAGATATAGAATACCACTCTAAAAAGATAAAAGAAATAAGCAAAAAACTTAATTGGAAAAGTGATAGTAAAGGTCGCCTTTACGCTTTAATTGACTCTGCTGCAAACCAAAAAACACTTGCAGGAGTTAAAAGCGTTACGGAGACCTTTTTAGATTACGGCATACTGGTAAATCCTAACGTAAACAAAAATATGTTTAGTGGAATTGAAAGGGTAAAATCTTACCTAAAAAAAGATAACGGCAGACCAAATATTTTTATTTTTAGAAACTGCGTTAACCTAATACGAGAACTTAAAAGTTATTGGTGGGGTGAAAATGATACGCCTAAAAAATACGACGACCACGCGCTAGACGAACTTAGATATTACCTTATGAGTAAGCCGGAAAACCACCAAAAAGCACCGCCAAAAACAAGAATACAAAAGGATAAAGAAAGGCTATTTAGAAAAATTCAAAATGAACGATAAAAAGTTAAAAGATGCTCTTTATAAAAAAGCCGTAGGGTTTGAAACGGAAGAAGTCACGGAAGAATATCAGGAAAAGGAAGGGGATATTGCTCTTATAAAAAGAAAGGTGACTAAAAAAACCGTTCCACCCGATATAACCGCCCTAAAAATGATTATGGAAGAAGAAAAGGGGGTAAGAAGTATGACTGATGAAGAGTTAGAAAAGGAAAAACAAAGATTACTTTTGTTATTAAAAAAAGGAGAAGATGATGAAAGAGTTTAAGGAAAAAATTGTAGAAGAAGTTGTAAACGACTTTATTAAACGAA
The DNA here is from genome assembly GCA_017508485.1 of Clostridia bacterium. Lineage (GTDB taxonomy): Bacteria > Bacillota > Clostridia > Christensenellales > Borkfalkiaceae > SIG381. The sequence goes on from JAFVYV010000011.1 coordinate 141,258, forward strand.
GGGAAGAAAGGTTAAAACTTGAAAAACAATGGGAACTAAACCTAAAGTTTTTAGAAGGCGAGCAATATTATTCCCTTTTATCTAATGGAAGTATTATTGAAAAAGAAAAGAATTTTAGTTATGAAAAAAGGGAAGTTTACAACCATATTTTACCAATAATTGAAAGAAGACTTGCTAAATTTTCACAAATAAAACCGTTGTTTTCCGTTAGACCGACTAACGATGAAGAAAGGGAAATTAACAACGCAAAAATTGCTGAAAAGGTGCTTTCTTCTACCTTTAACAAGTTAGAAGTAGAAAAGTCTGTACTACAAGCAACAAAGTGGAGTGAAACTTTAGGCACGGCTTTTTATAAAGTTATATGGCAACATAATAGTGGCAAGGAAATAGGCAAAACGGAAGACAAAAAGATTTTTGAAGGGGAAGTTAAAATTAGCGTAATCTCTCCTTTTGAAATTTTCCCCGATAGCCTATTTCATCAAGAAATTGAAGATTGTACTAGTTTAATCCACGCAAAGGCTATGCCTATTTTTGAAGTGGAAAAACTTTTTGGCAAAAAACTAAAGAAAATAGTAACCCGTTTTGATGAAGAAGAAGGGTTTATTACCGTAATAGAAAAGTATGAAAGACCAACTGAAAACTACCCTTTAGGTAGGCTTATAACAGTTGCAGGTGACGAACTTTTATTTTACGGCGACCTACCTTATGAAAACGGTGATGAAGGGCAAAGGGTTTTTCCTTTCGTTAAGCAAACGGCAGGGATAATACCGGGTAATTTTTTTGGCACTTCTATCATTGAAAGGTTAATTCCAGTTCAACGCGCTTTTAACGCAATAAAAAACAGAAAGCACGAATTTTTGAACAGGTTATCTTCAGGAATAATGACGGTAGAAGACGGTGCAATTGACACAGACGACTTAGAAACGGAAGGACTTATGCCTGGCAAGGTTATCGTTTATAGACAAGGTATGAACGCACCAAGTATGTTAAAAGAAGAACCTATTCCAACCGAATTTTCTTTAGAAGAAGAAAGGCTTTTAACGGAATTCGTTTCAATTAGTGGCATAAACGACGTTATGAACAGCGTGTTAAGTCCTAAGGTAACAAGCGCAACTGCGTTAGAAGTTTTAGCAAGACAGGAAAACGAAAAACTTCTTTTAGAAGCGGAAAATATAAGAAACTGTTGTTTAATTTTAGCAAAAATGGTTTTAAGACTTTATAGGCAATTTATTAAAGGCGTAAGGATTATGAAGGAAGTTGAAACTGATGCAGAAAACAAAATATTTTACGTTGATAAAAGCGTTATGCAAAGCGACGACGTTTATATTGATAGCGAAAATGAAATGTTGTTTACGCAAAGCCAAAAAAAGGAAATGCTTTTTAAACTTTACGAAAGTGGACTTTTAACAAACGGCAACGGTGTTTTAAGTACGGTGGTTAAAGAAAAAATGCTAAAACTTTTAGGGTATAAAAACCTATCAAGTGAAAATAGCGTTATTTCCCTTCACGAACAAAAAGCAGATGCTGAAAACAAAAAAATAGCAAAAGAAAAAATAGAAGTAGACTTAATTGATAATGACGAAATACACCTAACCGAACATACTAAATATATTTTATGTGAGTATGAAAACTTAACTAAAGAACAAAAGGAAAGGGTATTTTATCATATACAAAAGCACAAAGAAAATCAAAAAAAGGAGAACGAATATGCAAGAACCCGAAAAGAAAATTAACGATACTACTGAAGTAGTAGAATTAGAAGAAGGCAAATTAGGAAAATTCAAAGACGTAAACGCCCTTTTAGACGCGTACAATTCTTTACAGTCTGAATTTACCAAACGCTGTCAGAAGATTAAAGAGTTAGAAGCGACTACTACCGAACTAAACAAGGTGGTAGAAGAATCTTTGAGCCAAGAAAAAAGAGATGAAATTATTAAAGATTACCTAAAAGAAATTTTATCTCTTTCACAAAAAAGCGTGGTTATGGACGGCTCTGGCGTTACCGTGAAAACGCCTATGAACCGACCAAAAACTATTGCAGAAGCCGGTGAACTTACTAAAAGTTTTATGGCAAAAGAATAATTTTTTTATAAATAAGGAGAAGATATGGCAGTAACATTAACAAACGCAGATAAAGCGTTAAAATCATTTTATTTAGACGTTGCTAAAGAGCAACTAGACCAAAACACAAACCCATTTTTAGCAGAAATTAAAAAGACTACTGAAGATGTTTGGGGTAAGGAAATTAGAAAACTTGCAATTTACGGTGTAAACGGTGGTATCGGCGCAGGTACTGAAACCGGCGACCTACCTGAAGCAACCGGCAACAATTACGAAAACTTTGTATTAAGTTTAAAAAACCTTTACGGCACTATTGAAATTTCAGACAAGGCCGTAAGGGCGTCTGAAAACAACAGCGGGGCTTTTGTAAACCTATTAAACGCTGAAATGGACGGCTTAATTAAAGCGTCAACTTTCAACTTTGGCAGAATGCTTTTTGGTGATGGAAGTGGCGTTTTAGCAACCGTTTCAAAGGTGGAAAATGGCGTTATCACTTTAGATAGCGTAAAAAATATCGTAGAAGGTATGGTTGTTGATTTTAGAGATGCTTTTGGTAATTTAATTGAAAGCGCAAAGCAAAGAAAGGTGCTATCAGTTGACAGAAAGAACAAAACTATTGCCGTTGGTGGCGTAAGCGTAGCAGATGAAGTTGTAGGCGCAACCGTTTGTATTCAAGGCTCTTACCAAAACGAACTAACAGGCTTAAAGGCAATTTTTGATAAAGAAGGTTCACTTTACGGTTTAGATAGAAAGTCACACACTTGGCTTGCCCCTTATATTAAGGAAGAACAAGGCGAAATTACTGAAAAGGCTATTCAAACTGCACTTGACACTATTGAAGAACAAAGTGGCTCACAAGTAAACTTTATTATTTGTTCACTTGGCGTTAGAAGAGCATTACAAGAAATTTTTTCAAAATCAAACACAAGAACGGATACTATGAATTTAGCAGGTGGCTACAAGGCTATTAGTTATAACGGTATTCCTATTATCGCCGACAGATTTTGCCCTGAAGGAACAATGTATTTACTAAATACTGAAGACTTTGCCCTTCATCAACTTTGCGACTGGCAATGGCTTGAAGGGGAAGACGGCAAAGTTCTTTCACAAATTCCAGGCAAACCAATTTACACGGCAACTTTAGTAAAATACGCAGACCTACTTTGCAGTAAGCCTTGCGGACAAGGTATGATTACAGGCATTACGGAAGGTTAATAGATATGAAACTAAAAGAGATAATTAAAAGCACAGCCATTTTACTTGGTAGAGAAGACGTTATTTCTTTTATTGAAAACGGTTATGCAGAAAACGTAGAAATAACCAAAAAAGACCTTTTAAGTTTTGTTTGGTCGGCTAACTTCGTAATCAACGAATTAACGACCTATTTGCCTATTGAAAGGTGGGAAAGAAGAGTGGTTATCGAAGGGAAAATTCCCTTCGATACACTTAATCACCGTATTTTTAAGATAAAAGAAATTTTAGATTTAGACGGAAACAAAGTGGACTATAAAGCCTTTTCAGATTACGTTAAAATTAAAAACGGAACTTACGACTTTTTCTACTACTGTGTTCCTACTAACGTTTCTTTAGAAGATGAAATTATTTATACTGAAACGGAAGTGCCTGAAAGAATTTTCGTGTACGGCATAGCAAGAGAAATGTGTATGATAGAAGGTCGCTTTGACGAAGCAGAAAGGTGGCAAAAAAAGTTTGAAAAGGGTGTTTTAGACAGCATAAAACCAAACAGACTAAAAAACGTTGTTATTAAAGAGAGGGCGTTTTACTAATGGCTACAAGGAACGAAAAATCAAAAAGCGTAAACCTATCTTTTATTGATATTTTAGACCACGCTTTTAACTTTAAGGTAAAAGAAAATTTAGAAGTTATAAATCCTTTATCTATTGAAGTAGAAAGGGTAGAAGACAAGGTCGTTTATAACGGAACAACTTTTACTATTAAAGATAACCAAATTTTATTTACCTTTTTAAGTGGGGAAAGTGGTAGCATAAATATAGATAGCGCTTGTGGGAAAGTATTAAAAATAGCCTATTACAATAGTGCTATTTATATCTTTTGCGAAAGGGTTATTTTGCGCCTAATTCCAGCAGGAAACCCTTTAGATTTTAGGCTAGAAAAGTTAGACCTTTTAGTAGAAAATATAGTTAAAGATAGCATTTTAGTAGTTGGCGATAGAATAGTTTTCGTAAGCAACAATACTCTTTTTGAATTAGTTAAAGACAGGCTTTATTTAGTAAACACCGTTTATGATGGTAAACTTGACTTTTCTTTAGGAGTTGCCAAAGAAAACGGTGGATACGAATACTTTTTTTCTTCTAAGGTTTTTAATAAAAACGGGGTTAGATTAAACTATAATCCCTTAACTAAAACAACCTGTTTACTTAATGATGAAACCCCTTATTTTGTTAGTAAACCACTAACTTTTAATAGTGATGCAGTAAAAAATATTGAGCAGATAAGTTTTTATATAGACGGGGAAGTTTTGATGGTGTTATCTACCGACACCACCGTTAAAAGGTACAACCTAAAACCTGGCGAAAAGGTTATTAAACCTTATCTAAAATGCAGGGCTTTTAAGGTGGAATTTTTACTTAAAAGTGGCAAAAAAATAGAAAACTTAAAGGTAAAATACTCTAAGTTATAAGGAGATAGATATGGTATTTGACACACCAAAAACAAAGCAAGAACTAAAAGAAGTGCTAAAAGAAATTTACGACCACTACGTTAACCCAAAAGACCAGTTTGAAGAAGTTGAGTTAGAAGATTTAACTTTAGAAAAACTTGAGCCTACTATCGTTAGTGAAGAAGAACTTGAAAGTTTAGCAACCGACTATTTAGCCCTTTCACATCAACAAGAAATTGAAGAAAAGAGATTAAAGTTATCTTCTTCAATTTCTGCGCTTAATAGCGAAAAGCAAACTTTAACTAAAGAAGTAGAAAAATTAAAAGAAGAGTTAATTAAAAGGTACGAACTATTAAAAGAAAGCGTTACGGAAAAAGCAATAAAACAAGGCATTATAAACTCCACTTTAGTAGTAAATAAACTAGCCGATATAGAAAAAGAAAAGGCAAATAAGTTAGCCGATATTGAGTTTGAGTATGCTGTAAAAATTTCTTCAATAGATGAAAAAATAACTGCGTTAACTTTAGAACTAACTGAAGTAGAAGAAAGTTTTACCCTAAAACATTTTGATGAAATTAAAAAGAAAAAGTTAGAACTAAAAGAAAGTTATGAAGAAAAAGAGTTAGAAGTATTAAAATACAACAACCAAGTAGAAGAAAGGCTTGTAAAGTACAGAAACAGCCTTAATAAAATAAGGCAAGACCTTTACTTTGAATACTTAAAAATTAAAGCGCAGGGCCTTTCTGAAGAACAACTTGTTGCAGCAGGATATTATTCTGCCGTAATAAAAGCGTGTAACGCATACTATTACACTCTTTCTCCGCAAGAAGCCTACTCAGATTTTTTAGAAGATGAAGATATGCCTATATATTTAGGTCGCTTTTACGCAAATATGATAACCTTATACACTACAAGACTTGCTTAAAAAAATAATTATGAAAAACAAACTAGTATTTTTTACTAGTTTGTTTTGCTTTTATAGAAAGGATATGTTAAAATGAAAAAGTTAGGAGAAATAACAAAAAAAATATTAGAATTTTTTTTATCGTTAAAAGATGATGATTGGGTTGAGTGGAAGGCTACGGCTAATGATTGGCAAGATAATTGTGATAAATTTCACGAGTGCTATTTTATTGTGAAACAAATGCCTAAGTATCCACAACACTCAAATTGTAGATGTTTACTTAAAAAAATTTCAAAACCAGTTCCAAATATTACGGCAAACGCAACTTGTGATTTTCAAAAATTTGCAGGGTATGTTTTTAGCGATAAGTATAGAGATGGAAAAAAGGAAATATTTGAAAGTTGGGGATATACTATAGAAGATAGCGCATATTTACAGAAACTTTATACTGCTCAAGCAATAGAAAAATATTGTAATGGTGAGTATGAATATGTGGGGACAAATAATTATTCCGCTAAAATAAGTATTGAAATTGTTCTTGAAAATAAAAATGGTAAAAAACAATTGATAAAAACTATATGGAGTGTTGGTAAAAAAGGGGAAATAACACTTATTACTCCATATTCTGGACACAAATATTAGGAGAATATTATGAAATATAAAGACAATAGTTTGGTTGAAGAATTAGATGCAATTATTTTATTAAACGGCAATTATGAAACAAAAGGTTTGTATAAAGGTTATATTGGGACTGTAATGAGTAACTTGATAGATTTACAGGGCATTGTTGTGGCAGATTTTTCTAATCCTATTACAGGTGAAAATATACAACCTGTAGTAGAAGTTAAAAAAGAAGATTTTAGGGTGATTTCAAACTCATTATCTGACCAAAAATTAGTCAAAGCCTTTAGAGATTTGTTTAGAAAGTAAAAAATAATTATGAAAAGACGGTTTTTTTGACCGTCTTTTTTATTTTGCAATCAAAAACTTTTAAAGTTGACAATAAAATGAAAATATAATAAAATAAATACTATGAGTACGAAGAAAGTAAAAATAGGTAATATCTCAATAGGTGGTGGCGAAAGGGTTGCCGTGCAATCTATGATAACCACCCTTCCTAAAGATGAAAAATCGGTAAAAGAAATTCTCCGTTTAGAAAAAGCGGGGTGTGATATCGTGCGCTTTGCAGTTAAAGATGAGTTAGATGCAAAGGCAATTAAACTTTTAAAAGAAAAAACTAATATTCCACTTGTTGCAGATATTCACTTTGACTATAAGTTAGCGATAGCGTCAATAGAAAACGGCGCTGATAAAATAAGAATTAACCCTGGCAACATAGGTGGCGATGACAAGGTTAAAGCCGTTGCATCTTGCTTAAAAGAACACGGCGTACCTGTTAGAGTTGGCGCAAACACGGGCAGTATTGAAAAAAGTTTTTACGCTAAATACGGTTCTTCAGCCAAAGCACTTGGCGAAAGCACCCTTAAAAACATACAAGTTTTAGAAAAACAAGGGGTGGAAAACATAGTCGTTTCAGTAAAAGCGTCTAATGTACCACTTATGGTAGAATCTGCAGAGTATATTAGAAGTAAAATAGACTATCCACTTCATTTAGGTGTAACCGAAGCAGGTGGCGGAGATATGGGTGTTATTAAAAATAGCATAGGTATAGGCTCTTTGCTTCTTAAAGGCATAGGCGATACTATAAGAGTATCACTATCAACCGACCCTGTTGATGAAGTGGCCATAGGTAAAAACATTTTACGTGCAGTAGGGCTTGACAAAAACTTTGTTGATATAATTGCCTGTCCAACTTGTGGTAGATGCGAGTGGAACTTGATGGAATTTTACAAAAAGGTAGAAGATAGGGTAAAAGATATAAACAAGCCTATCAAAGTTGCCGTAATGGGTTGCGTAGTTAACGGACCTGGCGAAGCAAAGGAAGCCGATATAGGCATAGCCGGTGGAGAAAAATGCGTAATTTTCAAAAAAGGCGAAGTCATAAAAATTGTAGAAAAAGAAAAAATAGAAGAAGAGTTTTTTAAGGAACTTGATAAATGCTTAAAGTAAGTGGAAAAAAAGAGTTTATTGAAAAAATTAAAAGTTTTGATGGTAACTTTAACGTAAAACTTCATAGTGTTGAAATAAACGAAAAGGAACTTTCCGTAAGTTATAACTTTATAACGGACAGAACGGTTGACGACGGGTTAAAAAGCAAAATTTTAGCCTATTGTGATTCTATTACGGATAAGACCTTTACTTCCGTTTCAGTTGCAATTAAAAAAATAGTAGGGGATAGCGAATTAGTTACAAACTCAATTTATAACTTTATCACTCAAAACTACCCTTCCGTTTCAGTATGGCTTAAAAAGGAAGATATTTCTTTAGTAAGGGTAGATAGTAGGCTAAACTTTACCATTTTATTAGATAAACAAAATCAAGACTATTTTGAAAAAAATTCAGTTTTAGTAGAAATTAAAAAACACCTAGAAAAGAACTTTTGTGAAGAATTTTCCGGCATAACGGCTGAAAAAAAGGTGGAAAGAGATATAGAAATTAAAGAAGAAGTTGAAGTGGTAGAAGCCCCTAAAGTGGCAATAAAAAGAAAGATTACCGTAGTTGACCTTGAAGTTATTGACGACTTTTCTAAGGAAGTAAACGCAACTTATATAGAAGACGCAATTTCTGAAGGTGATTACCATTTATGTGGCGTAATTACTAACATCACGGAAAAGATGACCAAAGGTTCGCCTGAAAGGGTAGAAAACGGCAAAACTATAAAGGAAAAGCCACCAAAACCTTTCTTTATATTTGAATTTGAAGACGGCACGGGTAGAACGAGTGGCGTGTATTTTTCTAAGGAAAAAACGCTTGATAGAATTCGTAAAATAAAGGTTGGCGACACCATAATTACAAAAGGCAATATTTCTGCTTATAACGGCAAGGTTGGTTATACGATAAACAAAATTAACTGTTGCAAAATACCTGAAGATTTTGTTTATGAAAAGAAACCACATATACCTGCCCCTAAAAACTATACTAAAATATTCCCTAAAAAGGCAGAAACGCTTAAAATTACCGATATGTTTACCGATACGAACACGCCGAAAGAATTACTTGGCAGAGAGTTCGTTGTGTTTGATATTGAAACGACTGGCACCGACTATATGGCAGACAAAATAACGGAAATAGGTGCAGTAAAAATTAAAGACGGGGTTATAACGGAAGAGTTTTCTACTTTAATAAATCCAACGCAACCTATCCCGCCAAATATAGTAGAGTTAACGGGCATAACGCCTGAAATGGTAAAAGACGCACCTCTTTTTGAAGATATATTTTTAGACTTTTACAAGTTTATTGAAGGTAGCGTTTTAGTAGCGCATAATGCAGATTTTGACACAAAATTTATTAAATATAACGCAAAAGCGTTAGGTTACGCTATTGACAATGAAGTTAAAGATACCCTTTTAATAGCAAGAGATTTAGTGTTTGGCGTAAGCAACTATAAACTTAACACTTTGGCAGAAAAATTTAACATAAAGTTCCACCACCATAGGGCGCTTTCAGACTCTTACGCAACTGCTGAACTATTTATTGAACTTATGAAGATAAAAAAATAGGGCAAATTTATAAAAAACAGTTGCAAAAGTGCATATAATATGTTATATTATATGAGAAATCAATACTTTGTTTTAAGTATGAGAACGGTTTTCCGTTCTCATATTTGTTTATCAGGGGTAAAAATATGAAGATAAAACCGATAGAAGAAATTAAAGATTTTTGTCAAAAAATCATAGAACCTTTTGGTATTGAAGTAGTTGAAGTAGAGTTTAAGCAAGGCAAAGACCCAACCTTAACCATTTTTATTGATAGTGAAGGTGGAATTGACCTAAACGCTTGTGAAAAGGTGCATTTAGCGATAGATGAACCACTTGACGAACTTGACCCAACTTTTGGACTTCAATACACCTTGCAAGTTTCAAGTTTAGGGCTTGACAGACCTTTCAAGAAAAAGGAAGATTTTGAAAGAAACTTAGGTAAAGAAGTAGAAGTTAAACTTTTTAGTTCAATAATGGGCAAAAAGTTTTACGAAGGTGTGCTTGTTTCTTTTGATGAAAACAGCATAGTAGTTAAGGTTGACAAGAAAACGACTTTAACGATAGACAGAAAACAAATTGTAAAAGTAAATAAATTAATAAAGTTTGAATAAATAAATCAACTTAGAAGGAGATAAAATGATTAACAAAGATTTCTTTTTGGCACTTGAAGAATTAGAAGCACAAAAGGGCATTATGGGCGAAACTTTTATTGAAGCGCTTGAAAACGCTTTAGTTTTTGCTTATAAAAGACAAACTGGCGACGCTAGTGGTATTGAAGTAAAACTTTCACCAGAAAAGCACAGTATTAAAATTTACAGCACTAAAGTCGTAGTTGAAGGTGAACCTGAAACGGAAAAGGAAATTGGTTTAGAAGACGCTAAATTAATTAAAAAGACCGTTAAGGTTGGCGACGTACTTCGTACGGAAATAATTCCAAAAGATTTTGGTAGAATTGCTGCGCAAACTGCAAAGCAAGTTATTATGCAAAAACTTAAGGAAGTTGAAAGAGAAAATATGGTTAACGAATTTGAAGATAAGGAAGGCGAACTTTTAACTTCAATCGTTAGAAGAATAGAAAACGGCAACGTTTACGTTGAAATTGGTCAAGCACAAATGGAAGGCGTATTACTTCCTAAAGACCAAATTCCTACTGAAAAGTACGAACTTAACCAAAAATTAAAGGTTTTCGTTAAAAAAGTAAAAAGTTTTGGCAAGTCTACTCAAGTTATGGTTTCAAGAAGTTCAACTGGTCTTGTTAAAAGATTATTTGAAAACGAAGTGCCTGAAATTAAGCAAGGTATCGTTTTAATTAAGGCAATCGCAAGAGACCCAGGTAGAAGAACGAAGATTGCAATTTATAGCGAAGACAAGAGCGTTGACGCAGTAGGCGCATGTGTTGGTCAAAACGGTATGAGAGTAAACGCAGTCTGCCAAGAACTAGGTGGCGAAAAGATTGATATTATTTTATGGAGTGAAAATCCATTAGAATTTATTGCAAAAGCACTTTCACCAGCAAAGGTTATTAAGGTAACTGAACTTGAAGGGGAAAATAGTGCAAGAGCAATCGTTCCTGATGATAAATTAAGTTTAGCAATCGGTAGAGACGGTCAAAACGCAAGACTTGCAGTTAGACTAACCGGTTGGAAGATAGACGTAAAGAACGAATCAAGCGTTTTAGGTGAAGTAGAGGCCGAAGAAGAATAATGCAAAAGAAAAAGACGCCTATGAGAACTTGTATTGCTTGTAGGCAAATTGACGACAAAAAAAATTAAATAAGAGTTGTTAAGTCAAAAGACGGCGAAATTTCTTTAGACAAGACGGGCAAAAAGGCTGGTCGTGGCGCTTACGTTTGCAACGATATTAAGTGCATACAAAAGTTAAAAAAGGGAAAGATTTTAAACAAGGTATTTTCAATGGAAATACCTGATGAAGTTTATACTGCCGTTGAGGAGGATTTCATTGACTAAATCAAAGTTAGAGACCTATATAGGGTTTTCAATGAGAGCAAGAAAGTGTAAATTAGGCGTAAACGCTATTGCAACTTTAAAAAAGGCGCACCTTTTAATAGTTTGCAAAACTGCTAGTGAAAACACTAAAAAAGATGCCGTTAAACTTGCAAAAAAATTAAACGCAAAGTTAATAATAACGGTAAACAATCCGTTAAGCGAGTACACGCATATTGAAAACGGAAAACTTATTGCAATTTTAGACTACTCTTTAGCAGGAGCAATTCTAGAACAAGGTGAAGATTTTATCTATTACGAAGTGGAGGCTAAAAATGGCTGAAAAAATTCAAAATGAAAATTTAAAAAAATTAAACGAACTTTTAGGGGAAGAAAGTTTTAACAAAATTTTTGACTCAATAAAAGGTGGTAAAGAAAAAATTAAAGATATAAAAGCAAAACTTGATGAAAAAATCAAGGCTTTTAACGACCAAAAAGAAAAAGAAGAACAACTTAAAAAAGAAGCAGAGTTAAAGGCGTTAGAAGAAGCGAAAAAGGCAGAAGAAAAGGTAGAAGTTAAAGAAGAACCTAAAAATCCTGAACCTGAAGTTAAGGCAGAAGTTAAAGAATTTAAGCCTGAACCTAAAAAGGAATTTACTAAAGAACCTTTTAGAAGGGAAGAAAAGAAGGAATACGTTTCAAGAGAAGATAGAAAGCCTAACTTTAAAGACCAACACCCTTCTAGACCTAACGATAGACCGTTTAATAAACCACAAGGTCAAAAGAGTTTTGCACCAAAAACTCCTATAGTTGAATCAGCAATTCCACAAAAGCAAAACAACTTTAACAACAACAATAAAAAGAAAAATCAAGAAAGACCTGAAGAAAAGCGCATGATGAACAAACGTGCGTTAATTAAAAACCAAGTGTCTATTGACGATTTTGATGAAGATAAGAGTGGATACAGAAAGTTTAGACCTGTTAAAAAGCAAAAAGCAGTAGAAGAAAAGCACGAAATTAAGATTGAAAAGGCTTTCGTTACTTCTGAAATGATACCACTTAAGGTATTAAGTGAAAAGTTAGGTGTTTCTGCAATTGAAATTACCAAAAAACTTTTCAAAGAAGGCATAATGAAAACTATAAACGACTCAATTGACTACGATACTGCGGCAATTCTTGCAGCAGATATGGGCATTGAACTTGAACTTAAACTTGAAAAGACTGCTGAAAGCGTACTTTCTGAAGCGTATGGTGATGAAAATGATGAAAACGCAGTTAAGCGCCCACCAGTTGTTTCAGTTATGGGTCACGTTGACCACGGTAAAACTTCACTTCTTGATAGAATTAGAAAAACTAACGTAACAAGTGGCGAAGCAGGTGGTATCACTCAACATATCGGTGCATACCAAGTTACTGTTGGTGGTAAGCAAATTACCTTCCTTGATACACCAGGCCACGCAGCGTTTACCGCTATGAGACAACGTGGTGCACAAGCAACCGATATTGCAGTTATCGTTATCGCAGCTGACGACGGTATAATGCCACAAACGGTTGAAGCAATCAACCACGCAAGGGCGGCAGACGTTCAAGTTATAGTTGCAGTAAACAAAATTGACAAGCCTGAAGCAAATTTAGATAGAGTTAAAACACAATTAACCGACCAAGGTTTAGTACCTGAAGAATGGGGTGGCGATATTATCGTTTGTCCAGTTTCAGCAAAAACGGGTGAAGGTATTAACGAACTTTTAGAAGCAATTAACCTAATTGCCGAACTAAAAGAATTAAAAGCAAATCCAAATAGAAACGCAAAAGGTATCGTTATTGAAGCAAAACTTGATAACAGTAAAGGTCCTATCGCAACAGTACTTATCCAAAATGGTACTTTAAAAATGGCAGACTCTGTAGTAGTTGGCACCGTTACTGGTAAAATTAGAGCAATGATAGACGACAAGGGTAGAAAGATTAACCAAGCCGGTCCATCAGTTCCAGTTTCAATTATGGGCCTAAGTGAAGTTCCTAACGCAGGTGATATTTTATACGCAGTTGAAGAAGGTAAACTTACAAAATTAGTTGCTGAAGAAAGAAAAGAAAGAGAAAAGATTGAAAGACAAAAGCAACAAATGAAGGTTTCACTTGACGACGTATTTAATAAGATAGCAGAAGGTCAAATGAAAGCACTTAACATTATCGTAAAAGCAGACGTTCAAGGTTCAGTAGAAGCAGTTAAACAAGCGATGGAAAAACTTACTAACGAAGAAGTTAGAGTTAACGTTATCCACGCAGCGGCAGGTGCAATTACTGAAACTGATATTATGCTTGCAGATAGTTCAAACGCAATTATCATAGGTTTTAACGTAAGACCAGACTCTAATGCAAAACAAGTTGCTGAAAGAAGTGGCGTTGACATTAAACTTTATAGAATTATTTACGAAGCAATTGAAGACGTTGAAAAGGCGCTTAAGGGTATGCTTGCACCAAAATATAAAGAAACTTATATGGGTAAAGCAGAAGTTAGAAACACCTTTAACATTTCAGGCGTTGGTATGGTTGCAGGTTGTTACGTAAAAGAAGGTAAAATCGTTAGAAACGGTAAACTTCGTATCTATCGTAACGACGTAATGATTTGTGAAGGTAACGTACTACAACTTAAGAGATTTAAAGACGACGTTAAGGAAGTTGCTCAAGGTTTTGAATGTGGTATTTCTATTGAAAAGTTCAACGATATTAAAAACGACGACTTTATTGAATGCTACGTTATAGAGGAAATAAATTAATGAAGATAAAAAGAACGGTTAAATTAAACGCAGAATATCAAAAAGCCCTTTCTGAAATTATAAGAAAACTTAAAAACCCTTATATTACGGAAATGGTAAGCGTATTAAGAGTAGATACTTCTGAAGACTTATCACACGCAAAAGTATATCTATCAATTTTTTCATTAGATAGTGAAAAGAAAAATAGAACTTTTGCTGAAATTGAAAAGTCTGCAGGTAAAGTTAGAAGGGAGTTAGCAGGGGCAGTTAGAACAAGAATTGTTCCTGAACTTCACTTTATATTAGACGATTCTATGGAATATTCTGATAGAATAAATAGACTTATTGAAAAGGCTAACGAAAATTTAAGTAGTGATGAAAACTAGTATTAAAGATTTTGCACAAAAACTTAATAATTACAGTAGTTTTGCAATTTTTTGCCATTATAGACCTGACGGCGACACTTTAGGTAGTGGTTTAGCCTTAAAATTAGGGCTTGAAAAGTTAGGGAAATGTGCAGAAGTTTTTTGTGATGATGAAGTTCCAAATAGATTTGACTTTTTAGAAGAAGTTAAGTTTGTCAATAGGGAATTTTTTGGCGAATACGACGCATTTATTGCAGTTGACTCTGCAGAAATCGGTAGAATAGGTGCTTATCAAGAAATTTTTGATAGAAAGAAGGAAACTTTTTTACTTGACCACCATATTTCAAACACAAAATACGCTAAGACTAACACGGTAATAGATAACGCGGCAAATTGTGAAAATATTTACGCATTACTTAAAGAATTAGGCGTAGAGTTAGATAAAAAAATTGCCACCCTTTTGATGATGGGCATAATGACTGATACGGGTAACTTTGCACACAGTAACGTTACGGAAAACACCTTTAGTGTTGCAAAAGAACTTATGAAATATGAAGTTGAAATTAACGCCATCAACTTTAATATGTTCAAGCGCCAATCAAAAGAAAGAGCCTATCTTTTTGGCTTAACAATGGAAAAAATCCGTTTCTTTTTAGACGGCAAACTTGCAATAATAACGGTTAGCAAGGAAAACATTGAAAAATCAGGCGCAAAATCTTCCGACACGGAAGGTTTTATTGACTTCGTTATGGGTATTGACGGGGTAGAAGTTGGCATTTGCTTACTTGAAATGAAAACGGAAAACTACAAGGCAAGTTTTAGAACTAAAAAAAGTGATGCAAACGCTATTGCAGGTGTTTACGGTGGCGGTGGTCACGTAAAAGCAAGTGGCGCAATTATAAACGGTATGTACGAAGACGTTATTGATAGATTAACTTACACCGTTTCACAATATATAGAGGATTAAATGCAAGGCTTTATAAACGTAATAAAGGAAAGTGGTATGACCTCTTTTGACGTTGTTAACAAGGTTAAAAGAAAGTTAAATATCCCTTGTGGACATATGGGTACTTTAGACCCTATGGCAAGTGGCGTTTTAGCAGTTGGTATAGGCAAAACCACAAGACTTTTTAATTATTTATTAGATAAAGAAAAGGTGTACGTAGCCGACTTTGAGTTTGGTTATGAAACGGACACTTTAGACGTAACGGGTGAAGTTTTAAGGGAAAATAGATTTCCTATTAAAGAAGAAGATATTATAAAAAATCTACCGTCTTTTATAGGGGAAATTGACCAAATTCCACCAAAATACTCTGCAAAAAATATAAACGGTAAGCGTGGTTATCAACTTGCAAGAGAAGGTGTAGAATTTACTTTAGAGTCTAAAAAAGTTACCATTTTAGACTTCAAGCTCATAAAAAAAATAAACGATACGACCTATCGTTTTGAAATAACTTGTAAAGGTGGAACTTATATTCGTTCTCTAGCAAGAGATTTAGGGTATAAGTTAGGCACTTTTGGTACGATGGTTAGCCTTGATAGAAGAAAAGCAGGTATTTTTACTTACGATAACGCTATCACGGTAGAAGAACTTTTAAATACGCCTATTGAAGAATTAAAAATTATCCCTGCTGATGAAGCCGTTGACTTTACTAAAATTTTACTTGGTAGAAGAACGGCAGAAAGGCTCGTTAACGGGGTTAAGGAAAAGTACGCTTATCCAGACGGTATTTATAGGGTGTACTCTAAGGTGGAATTTTTAGGTGTCGGCGAAGTAAAAGATTACGAATTTAAGTTAAAAGCCTACCTAAAAGAATAAGGAAAGTATGAAAAGAATTATTGCGCTAGGTTTTTTTGATTCTATTCATATAGGTCATAAAAAAATCATAACTGAATGTGTAAAAATTGCAAACAAAAAGGGCTTTACTCCGTCGGTATTTATGTTTGACGGGGACTTAAAAGCATACTTTGACCCTAAATATAAAGGGGCAGTTTTTACTTTAACTGAAAGAAAAAGTTTAATAAAAGAACTTGGCGTAAAAGATTTTATAGTAAAAAAGGTAGAAAAGGAATTTTTAGCAGTAGATAGAAAGGACTTTTTGGACCTTTTAGTTAAAGAATATAACGCAGTAGGTTTCGTTTGTGGCTTTGACTATTCTTTTGGCAGGGGTGGACTTGGCACTACGGAATTTTTAACTGAGTATTGTAAAGAAAAGGGCTTATCTTTAAAAATAGTTAGCGAAGTTAAAAAAGAAAAGATAAAGGTTTCAACCAGCAGAATAAAAGACCTTTTAAGCGAAGGTAAGGTAAAAGAAGCCGGTAAACTTTTAGACGGAAATTACTTTATAACTTCAACCGTAAAAGAAGGCAGAAAGGTTGGCAAAACCTTAGGTTTTCCTACCGTAAACTTAAAGGTAAGTAGCAAAAAAGTTATCATAAAAAAGGGCGTTTATAAAGGCAAAGTGTTTATAAACGGCATTGAATACAAAACCATAATAAACTACGGCACAGCCCCAACTTTCGGTGTTAAAAAGAATATGGTTGAAGCGTATATTTTAGGCTTTAACGGGGACTTGTACGGCAAAAAATTAACAATTTATTTTGAAGATTTTTTAAGAGAAATTAAAAAGTTCAAAACAAAAGAAGATTTAATAAAACAATTAAACAAGGATATAGCAAAAGTCAAATGATAAAGTTTGGTCCAAGTGGAAACTCAAATAGTTTTTACGACGAAGGTAATAAAAAAACTGAACAAACGCCTTTATGGCTAAAGGAAAGAGACCTTGACCTTTTTGAATATTCTTTTGGCAGAGGGGTAAATTTAGGGGACGAAAAGGCAATACTCTTAAAAAGACTATTTAGTGAACAAGGCATAGAAATTAGCGTTCACGCACCCTATTATATCAACTTTGCAGGTACTAGTGAAAACGCAGGTAAATCTGTTAACTATTTAATAGAATCTGCTAAAAAAGTAAAACTTCTTGGTGGCGACAGGGTAATTTTTCACCCTGCAACCCAAGGAAAACTTGATAGGGAAACGGCAGTAAACTTAACAAAAGAAAGGCTTAAAAACTTAGTACAAGCCGTTTACGAAAACGGGCTTGAAGATATTAAGTTTTGCCCTGAAACTATGGGCAAGTTAGCGCAAATAGGCACTATTAAAGAAATAGTTGATTTTTGCAAAATAGACAAAATTTTTCTTCCTTGCATAGACTTTGGTCATATAAACGCAAGAGAGCAAGGCAGTTTAAAAACTAAAGAAGACTATTTAGTTAGACTAAAATATTTAATAAACGAACTAGGTTTTGAAAGAGTTAAGAACTTCCACGTGCATTTTAGCAAGATAGAATACACAATTAAAGGGGAACTTCGCCACTTAACCTTTGAAGATGAAGTTTTTGGTCCACCTATTGAACCGTTCATAGACGCTTTAATGGAATTAGGGTTAGAACCGTATATTTTATGCGAGTCAAACGGCACGCAAGCAGAAGACTCTATAAAAATGAAGAAAATTTATAAAGGTAAATTGACTTTAGAATAAAAGTTTGTTATAATAATTAAGTAAAGGAATTTAGTGGTAAAAAAAGTGAAAGATTTAATGCTTTTAACTAATGAAAAGCAGGTTTATTACTTTTCAGGTTTTTTAACGGAAGACGGGTTTTTACTAAAGGGTAAAGATACAACGCTTTTTGTTGACGACAGGTATTATGAAGAAGCGGTTAAAACTGTTAAAAAGGGCGTAATAGTTAAAAAGTTGACTTCTTTTAACGATATAAAGGAAGAAGTTTTGCGTTTAGACGCAAAAGAACTTTTAATTGACTTTGAAACGGTAAGCCATAGTGAAGCCATTAAGTATCAAGAATTTATTTCTATAAAAGACTGTTCAAAAGAACTTAAAGAAACTTTTTTGATAAAAGATAAAAGTGAAATTGAACTAATCAAAAAAGCATCAAGTATAACCGAAAAGGCCTTTTATAAATCTATTAAAAAGATAAGAAAGGGCATAACGGAATTAAAGTTAAAAAATATAATAGAAAACAACTTAAAAAAACTAGGCGCAAGTGGCAGTAGTTTTGATATCATAGTTGCTTTTCAAGAAAATTCTGCAATTCCACACCACAAAGCAGGGGACAGAAAATTAGGCAAAAACGAAGTTGTTTTAATTGATATGGGTGCCGTTTACAAAGGGTACGCATCTGATATGACAAGAACGCTTTTTTACGGCAAACCACCAATAAAATTCGTTTCTTGCTACGAAGCCGTTAAACAGGCAAACGAACTTGCAATTAAAAATATAACTTTAGGTATGACGGCAAAAGATGCAGACGCTATTGCAAGAAACAGCCTAAAAGAAGTTTATTTAGACACCTATTTTACACACTCACTTGGACACGGAGTAGGGCTTAACATACACGAAGCGCCAACTTTAAGCAAAAAAAGTGAAGAAGTTATAAAAGAAGATATGGTGTTCACGATAGAACCGGGCGTTTACTTTGAAGGGGAATTCGGTATAAGAATAGAAGATACCGTTGTTATGCAAAAGTCGCCTAAAAGGTTATTTACTGACGATAAAAAATTAATAATAAAATAATATTTGAATATAAAGGAGAAAACAAATGATTTCAGCAGGTGAATTTAGAAAAGGCGTTACGTTTGAATATGAAAACTCAATCTACACAGTAGTTGAATTCCAACACGTAAAACCAGGTAAGGGTGCAGCGTTCGTTAGAACAAGATTAAAGAACGTTGTAACAGGTTCAGTACTTGAGAGAACTTTCAACCCAACGGAAAAGGTACAAGAAGCGCACATTGAAACTAAGAATATGACTTATTCTTACACAGATGGCGAACTTTATTACTTTATGGACCAAGAATACAACCTAACCCCACTAAACTACGACCAAGTAGAAGAAGCGTTAAAGTATATTAAAGAAAACGACCCTGTTATCGTAAAATCATACAAGGGCGCTGCTTTCTCAGTAGAATGTGAAAACTTCGTTGTATTAAGAGTAGTTGAAGCAGACCCATCAGTTAAGGGTAATACGGCAACTAACGCAACTAAAGACGCTGTTCTAGAAACAGGCGCAAAAATCCAAGTACCAATGTTCGTTAACGAAGGTGAACTTATCAGAGTTGACACAAGAACTGGCGAATATATGGAAAGAGTTAAGGAATAATAAAAAATCTGCCCACAAATTTTTTGTGGGTATATTTTTAGTAGAGATATGAAGACGGTTTTAATAACTGGTTTTGCAACGGGCATAGGAAAAGAAACTGCCCGTTTATTTGCAAAAAACGGTTACAATGTAATAGGTGTTTATAATAGTTCTTTTTTAGAAGCAGAAGCCTTGAAGTGCGAACTTGAAGGCTTAGGCTCTTTTTGTCAAATCGTAAAAGCCGACCTAGAAAAAACTGAAGATATACTTTCTATAAAGGATAAAGTTATAGGTTTTAAGAATATTGACGTTTTAGTAAACAACGCAGGTGTTTCTTGCGTTAATTTAATAACGGAAACGGATGAAACCACTTGGGACAAAGTGTTTAATATTAACTTAAAATCAGTATACTTATTAACAAACGCCGTTTTAGAAAATATGATTTCAAAAAAGAGTGGCGTAATAGTAAACGTCTCTTCTATTTGGGGAATAACTGGTGCATCTATGGAAGTTTGTTATTCTGCGTCAAAAGCAGGTCTTATCGGCTACACAAAAGCACTTGCAAAAGAAGTTTTACCATCATTTATTAGGGTAAACTGCGTTGCTCCTGGCGTTATTGATACCAAAATGAACGACTGTTTTGACAAAGAAGAACTAATTAAGGACCTACCTTTAGGTAGACTTGGAAAGGCAGAAGAAGTTGCAAACGCAATTTACTTTTTAGCAACCAACGAATATATAACTGGTCAAGTTTTAACGGTTGACGGTGGTTTTTTAGGAGAATAAAATGAGTTCTTTAAGTGAAAGCGCAAACAAAACACCGTTAAAATATCTTTTGGCAACGGTTTTGCTTGTCGGTGCAATAATTTCCGTACCGATAGATAAAATTTTACTTTTATTAGGAATTAAAGAAACGGTTAATGCACTTTTTATTGCTAACACTATCGTTAGGCTAATAGGCGTTGCCGTTTTCGGTTTTTTATTTTATAAGTTTGGCTTTATAAATTATATAAAAGAGTTCAACCTTAAAGGCTTAATCGTCGTTATTTTGCCTTTACTTGTAGCAATAAACAACTTCCCCTTTATAGCACATTTTAAGGGATTAGGCGTAATAACGGAAAAGGGCATAACTATTATACTATATTTAGTGTGGTGTTTATCGGTTGCCCTTTTAGAAGAATTAGCCTTCCGTGGCATAGTTTACCCCTTAATTAAAATCAAATTAGAACAAAAAGGAACAAAAAATCCAGTTTTTTGGAGTATAGCACTTCAAGGCTTAATTTTTGGTGGTATGCACCTACTAAATATATTTGGTTCAAACCCACTTGCCGTGCTATTACAAATAGGGTATTCGTTTTTAACAGGCTCAATGTTTGCAATAACACTTTTATACACAAAAAACCTTGCCGTTCCTATAATTTTACACTTTATATACAATGCTTGTGGTCTTTTTTACGACCATTTAGGCAGTTTAGGTTTTGAAAATCATTGGAACTTACCAACAATAATAATAACGGCAGTTTTAGCAGTTATAACCATAACTTTTATGGTGTTTGCCGTTATAAAAAAGGAAAAAAAGGAAAAAGATGAAAAATTTAGAGAAAGAATTTAATAGATTAGTAAACGAAAAATACGTTTATAACCTTGCCGTAAAAGTAGGCATAGGCGATAAAGTTTTGTTTGAAAAATACGCATCGCCAAACGGCGAATTTGATGAAAATTCTATGATAGAAGTGGCGTCTGTTACTAAAATGATAGTAACTACTTCACTAGCGCTTGTGGCTATGACAAAAGGCTTACTATCTAAAGACGACTTAGTTTCAAAATTTTTCCCTGTCCCTGATGATAGAAAGAATTTAACCATTGAAAACGTAATGTCGCACAGCATAGGCTACGGTGGTGGAAACCTTTGTCTTAACCACGTAACGAGAGAAAACGTGCAAGATTTTATATTAAACAAACAAATGACTTTTACCCCTGGTGAAAGAGCGTCATATTCTTGTTTAGCCTTTATTTTGCTTGGCAAAATTGTAGAAAAGATTTTTAATGAAGATTTAGACACGGCTTTCAAAAAATACGTAGCAGAACCTTTAGGTATGTTTAACAGCACCTTTAACTATAAAGGAGACGGGCATTTAGTAAACGTTCAAAGAACTTTTGAATCAAGATTTTTAGTAAACGACTTTAACGCAAGATATCTTGGTGGTATGGTAGGCAACGCAGGGCTATTTACTTGTATGAAAGACTGTTTCACTTACGCACAAATGCTACTAAATAACGGCTATCCTATCATAAGTGAAGAAGTTTTCAAACTAGCAACCAAAAACTACTCAAAACACCCTGATGATGAAGGTAGGGGACTAGGCTTTGTTTACCTAAACAAAAACTATCCACAAACTTTACCACTTTTCCCTGACGGGTCTATAGGCCACGCGGGACACACGGGACAAAGTTTGTATATTGACCCTGTTTCAAAACTTTACGCAATAATTTTATCGGACGCAAGTAATACTTCTTATGAAAAAATGGGTAAAGGAGATTATAATATGGTAATCCAAATGCGTACGGACTTACATAGGGCAATAAAATTAGACCTTGAAAATTTAAAATAACAAAAAAATTTAAATAAAAAATAGACTAAATTTTGCTTAAAAACAAGCAAAAATCGTTAGTAAAAATCAGTACAAAACGGCTTAACAAAAGCCGTTTTTTTTGCTATAAAAAGGGTTTATAAAGGCGCGAACCTTGAAAAAACCTTGAAAAACCTTTAAAAATAGTTGCGTTTTTTGTCATTTAGTAGTATAATTACAAACTAGAATAATATAATTATTCTATTAAAAATTTTATTTTTGTTAGCAATGCGCTAAAGATTTTTGAGGTTTTATTTTTTTAACGCATCAAGCTTTTACAAAGGAGAAAATTTTGAAAAAAGATAGTAAAGCAAGTAAACGTTTTTTTACTAAGAAAAAAATATGTTTTATAGCCGCACTTTTAGTTATTATAAGTGTAAGTATGGCATTTTTTATTTCGTGTGGTGGAGATGATGACCCACCGGTAGACCCACCTGTTACGCAAGATAGCACTATGCTAAAAACGCCAACTGACGGTACAAATCCTGGTGACTATGACGCTAAAACAAACGCTTATTACGCAATATATACAATGAACGAACTTGACAGTTTTACCACAGAGTCAAATGGTCAAACTTCAACAAAAGCGTTAGTTACGGTTAACCAAAAAATCAAAGGTAGCCGTGTTATAAATAACGGTGAAGTTTACAAACAAAACGTTTCACACTCAAGTTTTAAAAGCGTAGGTGCAACAACTTTCGTTAAAGGGGACAACTACGTAATTCATAATGCAAAAAAAGTTTCTTCAGTAGATGAAGTTAAGTGGGAAGATACTGCAATTAGCGTTTCTAAAGACACTTTTATAAATAAGTTTGGTTACGTTCCAAACAATATGACAAGCTACGTGCTAACTGATGAAACTATTATTTCAGCCGAATTTTTAGGCGAAGAAAACGGAATTTACTCTTTTATTTATAATTTAGATACGGAAAAGTCAACCACCAACCTACGTTTAGAAATGCGTACAATGGCAGGTAACGACTCTTTACCAGAATTTGAAAAGGCATCAATCATAGTTCGTATGAACAAAGACTGGTTAGTAACGGAAGTTACAACAAACAGCGTTTACCAAGTAGATATGTTAGGTGGCGTAACTTGTACGGAAAGCGTAACGGAAGTTTTTTCTAACTTCAACAAGGGTGTTCAAATTCCTAACGTAGAATTTTACCGTTCATATCTTGATGCAGAAATTACTGACCCAGAACCAGTTGTTCTAACTGCAACCGACTATTTAATGGCAGGTTTTGAACCTTACATCACAGGCACTCCACTAAAAATTAGTGCAACTGCTTCTGCAACCGACCTTTCTGTTAATTTAGATGCAGTAGTAAATCTTAATACGGAAGAACTTGCAAAAACGACTGCAAGTATCAAGGTTAACAGTTTAGCATATCAAGATATTGCGCTAGAAAACGTTTTAGCATATTACGAAAATGACAATATTTACCTAAATGCAGAAGGTGTTAAAGTTGTAACTAGTATTAACGAAATTACTAACTTTATAAACAAAAATAGCGCGTTATCAAACCTAATTGACCTATCAAGCCTTACTAACTTAGACTTAGGCTCAATGGACTTAGAAAGTTTGTTTGAAAACGCAACTTTAGTAGAAGGAACGGACACGGCAACGGTAACCCTTCCACTAACTCTTGGCGATATTACGGTTAACGCAACAATGCTATTCACAACTGGCGAAATTGCTGTTAAAGAAGTTACGGCAACTATTGGTGAAGTTAACCTATGCTTAACGGTAGATAACCAAGTTAGCGTTGAAGAAAAGGGCGATGGCTACAACGCAATCACTCCACTTTTAAGCATACTTGAAAATAACGAAATCAACTTAAAAGCAAATGCTTTAGGCTTAGAGGTTGACGTAAACGTTAATATTGAAAGTGGTATTGTTCTTGCAAAAACAACAATTTACGGCGAACCACTTTACGCAAAAATTGCTGATGGCAAGGCGTATATCTCATACAAAGGATTAAACGGCTACGTTGAACTAGAAAGCGCACAAGTTGTATTAGATAAGTTAGCAGGTCTTGGCATTGAAATCAACCTACCAGACTTTAGTTCAATTAAGGTAGAAGATATTCTTAACTCAATAGTAATAACCGACAGCGAAGATTTAACTATCTCAGTAGAAATTTTAGGTTACCCTATAACGGCTACTTTAGATAAGGAAAACGGTTTAGCACTATCTTCAATCACGGCAACTATTGAAGGGGAAGAAATAGCAGTTACATTAGCAGAAAAGGCAGAATACATTGACTTTACTGCAAACTACTACAACCTAATCACTTTACTTGACGTCATTGATGAAAACAACAAAATTTCATTAAAGGCAGAACTAAACGAAACTATCGCTTACCTAACCATTGACCTAATTAAAATGGAAGTTTTAGTTAGCCTTGATGAGTTAGAAGTTTTAGTTGACTTAACTGAAAGCGTAGCATACGCTCGTTATCCAGGTGTAAACTTAAAGTTCAACTTTAACGAACTTGACTATATTTTAACTGAATTAGAACCTATTATTACAAAGTTTATTTCAAAAGAAGAATACGACTCTATTGACCTAGACGTTTTAAGCAACATTAACGTGGAAGAAATTATTTCTTCAATCGTAGTAACTGAAACTGAAGATGCACTAAACTTAGCACTATCAATTAAAGGCACAAACGTTAACCTAACACTTGACAAACTTGCAAGTGGCTTATCAATAGGCTCAGGTACAATCAATATGGATGCAATTAACCTTGCATTTGAAACGGGCGCAACACCATTAGATATTACCTTTGACAAAACGGCTGAATACATTAGCGCAAACGAACTTGTAAAAACTTTTGCTAAAGCCGTAGCAAACGTATTAACGCTTGATAACCTTTACGCAAATATGACTGCAACAATTGTTTCAGGCAATACTACGATAGAGTTAACTGAGTGCGAAGTGCTAATTGCAGATATTTACGCCGCAACAAAAGCGCGTGGAAACTTAAGCTTGAAAATTACAACTACTAACGAAGACAACTCAACTTCCGTTTCAGAACATAAGATTGCGTTATTCTACCTTGACCCAACGTTAGTAGGGGAAGGGCAAGTAAACACTTACTTTACTTACGACAACACGGCAGACACTAACGTTTTCGCAGGTACGTTTACAACGGTAAACTTCTATGAAACTTTAGATATTATCAAGGGAATTTACCTAAATATGCCTGAACTTCAAGAAGCGTTAGAACCATTTATCGTAAAAGATGAAAACGGCAATCCAACCTTTATGGAACTTGATGTTGACTTTAAGAACTTAATTAACAGTTCATCATTTGTAGACGGCGTATTAACGGTAGATGCTAACGCAAAAACGGTATTATCAGATTTAAGCGACTCTGTTGTATTAAACCTATCTTCAACTAACGACTTATTAGGTGTTAACATAAAAGAAGTTGACCTAAAAGACTCTTTAATTTCATTAAACGCTACCGTTGGTGAAGCACCTGAAGGAATAATTACACCAGACAAGTTTGAATTCACTCCGTTAGAAACGGCAAGTGACTTCTCATCAATTAACGAACTATTACTTTCATTAAAGACCACGGCAGAAAAACAACACTTCTATATTGACTCAAAAGTTAATATACAAGGTTCAGGTTTACTATCTTGGTTAAAGTTAAACGACAAAATTTCAATGAAGGTATATCTTGACATAATTGATGGTAAAACTTACTTTACAGGCTCAGTAACTCGTAAAGACTTAGGTACGTTAGTTGGTTTAGTTATGGACGTTTGGAGTGATTATGATGGTGTAAGTTATCTTTACTTTGACCCAGACACTCAAATAATTTACGTACATAACCATTATAGAACTAAGACTGGTGGCTTCTTAGGTATAGGTGGAACTATTAAAGAACACGACGAATACTTAAAGTACACAATGGATGAGTTTATGGCAGACCCAATAAATATTATCTTTGAAATTTTACATATAAGCGATTCTTTAGTTAATACAATTATGGGTGAAAGTAGTTCAAACGATACGACAACTACAAGTACTGCAACTATTGAAAACACCTTTACTAAGTATTCTTATGATGCATCAAATTCAACCTTTAATATCAACCTTGACCTTACTGCGTTAACAAAAGATATTAAGGCTACAACAGTTGCAATTAAGCACGACGCTAACTACAACTTAACTAACTTAGACGTATCAGTAGGTATGATGGATATTATAAACTTAAAATTATCAGCAACGCTACAAACAAGTGATACTTCTTACGGCTCGTTAGAAGCAATACAAGAACAAGCAAATAGTGGCAATTACAACTAAAAACTAAACAAAAAAACGGCTTAGGGTAAAAACCTTAAGCCGTTTTAATTTTATTTAAGGCTCCTTTTTTAAGGGAGCTGTCGCCATAGGCGACTGAAGGAGTTTGTTATTCAAAAAAATCTTTTATACTAACGTTCATTACACGTGCAATTTTGAATATTGTCGTTAAAGAAAAGTTGGTTTGTTGTGAAACCAATTTGTTAAAAGTAAATAGACTTATATTACATTTTTTGCAAAATTGAGTTTTTGTAAGATTTTCTTTTTTCATAAAATCATAGATTATTTTATTGTTTATTGCGTTTTTCATTTGATTTCTCCTTTTTCTTTCCTATATTATAGTTCTAATTTTAGAAAAAAGCAAATATTTTTTATAAAAAATTCTAAAATTAGAAATATGAACAAGATAAAAGAAAGATTAAACGAATTATTAAAAGAAAACGGCATAACTTCTTACAAACTAAGTCAAGACTTAGGGGTTAGCAAAAGTGTAGTTCATTACTGGCTTACTGGTAAAACTACGCCAAATGCAGAATATATTATAAAGTTATGTAAGTATTTTGAAGTATCAAGTGATTATTTAATAGGCTTAGAAGATTAAAATATTCTATAAAAAAACGGCTTAGGGTAAAAACCTTAAGCCGTTTTAATTTTATTTAAGGCTCCTTTTTTAAGGGAGCTGTCGCCATAGGCGACTGAAGGAGTATTTTATTTTTCAAAAAGTCTTTCAATTAACTTATGACCAACAGGTGCGTATGCGCCAGTCTTTTTCGCTTCATCTTCATCATAAGAGTTAGCGCCGTTAGATAAGTCTTTATCACTTCTATAAAGTAGGTAAGGAACAGGTTCTCCAGAGTGCTTACCGTTTCTAACAGGAGTAGGGTGGTCAGGCATAATTAAAATACCGTAATCTTCGCCTAATTTATCAAGTTCACTAACTAAATACTTAACAACCTTTTCATCAATTTGTTCAATAGAATAAATTTTATTTTCAAGGTCTTTATGGTGTCCACATTCATCAGGGGCTTCCATATGAATATAAACAAAGTCAAGCCCGTTCTTTAACGCTTCAACAGCCTTTTGGGCCTTACCGATAAAGTTAGTGTCGTAAGTACCGGTTGCGCCTTCAACTTCAATATTTTCCATATCGGTTAATTTTGCAATACCTTTAAGTAGGTCAACTGCAGAAATCATACCACCTTTTAGGTTAAACTTGCCTTCAAAACTGTCAAGCAACGGTTTTTTACCATTACCCCAAAACCAAAGCGAATTTGCCTTATTTTCGCCCTTTTTAACTCTTTCAAGGTTGATAGGGTGCTTATCTAAAATTTCGTAAGAGCGCTTTAATAAATCGGCATAAACGTCTGCCATATCGCCTTTTGGCATATTGTCGCCAGTCTTTTCACCAACGATATTGTGTGGTGGTTGGAACTCAACGTTCATACTACCGTTATCAACTACCAAGCATTGACGGTAGGTGATACCTGAATATAAAGTTAAAAAGTCGTTATCTAATTCCTTTTTTAATGCTTTAACAAGTTCTCTACTTTCTTCAGTAGGACTTTCTCCACCACTATAGTCTAAAATAGTTTTATTTTCATAACCTTCGTCATCACTTACCGTAATAAGGTTAGCACGTAAAGTCATATCAGTATCTTTTAAGTCAATACCGATGTTAGCGGCTTCTAGTGGAGAACGGCCCGTATAATACTTTTCAGGGTCGTAACCTAAAACGCTTAGGTTAGCAACGTCAGAACCAGGTGACATATGCTTTGGCACGGTTAGGCAAAGACCAACTTCTGCCTTTTTAGCAAGTGCGTCAATATAAGGTTTTTTAGCAACTTGAAGTGGAGTTTTGTTTCCAATTCTTTCAATTTTTTCATCGGCCATACCGTCGCCGAGAACAACAACGTACTTCATTTTTTACTCCCAATTTATTTTAGTTATATTATTTTTTTCTAAAAATTCGTTAGTTTTTGAAAAGTGTTTACACCCAAAAAATCCGTTATAAGCAGAAAGGGGACTAGGGTGTGCGCACTCTAAAATTAAGTGTTTACTTTTATCAATAAGGCTTTTTTTAGCCCTTGCGTAATTTCCCCAAAGAAGAAAAACTAAATGTTCTTTATTATCGCTTAACTTTTTTATAACGCTGTCGGTAAACTGTTCCCACCCTTTGTTTCTATGTGAACCTGCGCTATTTTCCCTAACCGTTAAAACTGCGTTAAGAAGTAGCACACCTTGACTTGCCCACCTTGTTAAATTGCCCGTTTTTTTAGTGGTTAAACCTAAATCGCTTTCAATTTCTTTATAAATATTTTGTAGCGAAGGTGGTAGCATTACGCCGTCAGGTACACTAAAGGAAAGCCCCATTGCTTGACCAGGGTTATGGTAAGGGTCTTGACCAAGTAAAACGACCTTAACGCTATCAAAGTCGGTAAACTTAAACGCGTTAAAAATATCGTACATATTAGGGTAAACGGTCTTACTAGAGTATTCTTCTTTTAGAAAGGCTCTTAAATTTTTATAAGAAGGAGTACAAAACTCATCTTTCAAAAATTCAAGCCATTTATCACTTAATTCAATCATATTTTAGATATCATAACACAAACCAAATAGTAAAATCAAGTGATAAAATAATATTATTATATAAATAAAATAATTATATTAAAAAATAAAGGTTTTTTTGTTTTAAGGTCGTATAATCTAATGTATAGGTAAAGTTATGAAAGAAAAAACTATTAAAATTGAAGAAATGTTTTTATCTCCTTACGCAAAAAAATCTGTTGACACTTTAGGTAGGGATAGGGAAGAAGAACCTTGCCCTATGAGAACGGAATTTCAACGCGATAGGGATAGAATTATTCACTCAAAAGCGTTTAGAAGGTTAAAGAACAAAACGCAAGTCTTTTTCTCTCCTGAAGGGGACCATTTTAGAACAAGACTAACGCACACCTTAGACGTTTCACAAATTGCAAGAAGTATTGCAAGAACACTTAGTTTAAATGAAGACTTAACTGAAGCAATCGCGCTAGGGCACGATCTTGGACATACCCCTTTTGGACATAGTGGGGAAAGAATTTTAGATAATTTGTGTGAAAGTGGCTTTCAGCACAACCGTCAGTCAAGAAGGGTGGTAGAAGTTTTAGCAAACAACGGCAAAGGCTTAAACCTAACCAAAGAAGTGCGTGACGGGATAGAAAATCATAAAATGAGCCTAAATCCATCTACTTTAGAAGGCAGGGCAGTTTCTATTTCAGACTGGATTGCATACATAAACCACGATATTGACGACGCAATTACTTCAGGCGTTATTAAGGAAAAGTGGTTACCTAAAAACGCAATTAAAGTTTTAGGCAAAACTTCAAGGGAAAGAATAAACAGTATGATTTATTCTATTTATAAAAGAAGCGAAGGTCAAAACAAAGTAGAAATGGAAGAAGACGTAATGAACGCAACCAAAGAACTTCGTTCATTTATGTTTGAATACGTTTATCGTTTAGAAGAAACGGTTGGCGAAGAAGAAAAGGCAAATAGAATGATAGAAAGCCTTTTTAACTACTACAAAAAGAACGTGGACAAACTACCAGAGTTTCACAAAAACGGAATTGAAAAATACGGCATTGACGTAGTACTTTGCGACTTTATATCAAGTATGTCAGACAAGTACGCCGTATATTTATTTGAAAATTTATTTATACCAAAGAATTGGAAGTTATAAAATGAGAGGATACGACGCAAGATTTTTAGACCAACTAAAAAGCAAAAACGACCTTGTAGAAGTTGTTTCAAAATACGTTCACTTAGAACAAAAAGGGAACAGTTTTTGGGGAAGATGCCCTTTTCACCACGAAAAGACGGCTTCTTTTTGCGTAAACGCAACCGACCAGTTTTATTACTGTTTTGGTTGCCATAAAGGTGGCGACGTCCTTTCATTTATAATGGAAGTTGAAGCGCTAGAATTTTACGATGCAGTTAAGTTTTTAGCAGAAAGGGCAAAAATGGAACTTCCTAGCGACAACTACGACAGTCAAAAGATGGCAGAAGAAAAAGAAAAGAAGAATAGAATGCTATCTTTATTAAAAGACACGGCGTTATTTTACGTTAAAAACCTAAAAAGTGAAAAGGCAAGTAAACATATTGAATACATAAATAAGCGTGGCTTAAATGCCGATATGGTTGCTACTTTTGGAATAGGCGCATCACTTGACTTTAACAGTTTGCCTGAATACTTAAAGCAAAAAGGTTATACTGAAAAGGAAATGATATCTTCAGGCGCCGTTGATGAAAAGAACGGTAGACTTTACGACTCGCTTGGTGGTAGGCTTATAATTCCAATCATAAATCAATTTGGTCAAGTAATTGCCTTTGGGGGTAGGCTTTTAGAAAAGGCAGACTTTGCAAAATACAAAAACACTAAAGAAACAATGGTGTTTAACAAAAGCCAAACCCTTTACAACATAAACAATCTTAAAAAATTAAAAAATGAAGAAGGGTTAAATAGCATAATTATCGTAGAAGGATATATGGACACCATTTCACTTGTATCTAAAGGTTTTAGAAACGTAGTTGCAAGTATGGGTACTTCTTTAACAAAAGACCAAGCAAGAATAATCAAGCGCTATACGGAAAACGTTAACATAAGTTACGACGGCGACTTTGCAGGTCAAAAGGCATCAATTCGTGGGCTTGAAATATTAAAGGACGAAGGGTTAGAAGTAAAGGTAGTTGCTTTGCCTGACGGACTTGACCCTGACGACGTAGTTAATAAATACGGCAGGGAAGGTTACCAAAAACTAGTTGATGAAGCAAAACCACTTATTGACTTTAAGCTTGACATAGTTGAAAAAACTTACGATATAACCACAACCGAAGGAAAGAGAAAGTACATACAAGGCGCACTAAAAGTTATTAAGGAAAGCCCTTCAACTTCAGAGCAAGAAGAACTTCTTAAGAGTATAAGAGATAAAACGGGCATAACTTACGAATCGTTAAAACGCGAACTTGAAAGTATGGATACTACCGTTAAAAAGGTTGAACGGGTAGAAACGGTAGAGTTAAAGGAAAAGAATTACGAAGCAGAAAGGTATTTGCTTTCAGCAGTAATTTTTAGCAAACCGTTCTTAAAAAACTTTGACCTAAAAGAACTAGTTTTTGAAAATCCACTTCATATAGAGATAAAAGAACATCTTGAAAAGGAAATAGAAAGGGGTGAAAAGGTAAAACCTAACCTACTTTACGACGTCTTTGATGGAGAAGATATAAAAGAAGAACTTTCAAAAATACTTTCTTTTGAACTAGAAGAAAAGAAGAATTTTGATGAAGAAAGGTATTTTTACGACTGTGTAAGAACGCTAAAACGCCGACAAAGGGAAAGTGAAATTAAACGTTTAACAAAAATGTTTGAACAAGAAACCGACTTAGTTAAAAGGCAAAAAATAGCAGAAGAACTTAAACTTAAATTAAAAGATAAAAACAAGTAACAAAAGGAGAAATAAAATGGCAATTGAAGAAATAAACGAAGCGTTAGTTGCTAAAGTTTCTAAAGAAATTATTGCAGAATATAAAAGTAAAGGTAGCATAAAAGAAGAAGCGTTATTTGACAAAATTGACAAGTTGGACGTTTCAGCAATGGAACTTGAAGAAATTTATAAAGAACTTGACAACGCAGGTATCCAAATTATAAGCGAAATTGAAAAGGACAAAAGCCTTTACGATGAACTTCTAAAAGAAGTTAGCATGGACGACCCTGTAAAGATGTATCTAAAAGATATCGGTAAAGTTCAACTTTTAAGTACGGAAGAAGAAAAAGAACTTGCAAGAAAGATGAGTGAAGGGGACGAAAAGGCTAAAAAACTTCTTTCAGAAGCAAACCTTAGACTTGTTGTTTCAATCGCAAAAAGATATATGGGCAGGGGTATGCTTTTCTTAGACCTTATCCAAGAAGGCAACTTAGGTTTAATGAAGGCAGTTGAAAAGTTTGACTACCAAAAAGGTTTTAAGTTTAGTACTTACGCAACTTGGTGGATTAGACAAGCAATAACCCGTGCAATAGCCGACCAAGCAAGAACGATAAGAATACCAGTTCACATGGTTGAAACTATCAACAAGCAAATCAGAGTTTCTAGAAGACTTCTTCAAGAAAAGGGTAGAGAACCAACTCAAGAAGAAATCGCAAAAGAAATGGGCACAACGGTTGAAAGGGTTATTGAAATTCAAAAAATCGCACAAGACCCAGTATCACTTGAAACGCCAATCGGTGAAGAAGAAGATAGCCACTTAGGTGACTTTATTGAAGATGAACAAACGGCAGCACCAAGCGATATGGTTGCTTTCCAAATGTTAAAAGAACAACTTTTAGGGGTTTTAGACACCTTAACTCCAAGAGAAGAAAAGGTACTTCGCCTTCGTTACGGTTTAGATGATAGCAGACCAAGAACGCTTGAAGAAGTAGGTAAAGAATTTAACGTTACAAGAGAAAGAATAAGACAAATTGAAGCAAAAGCACTTAGAAAGTTAAGACACCCAAGTAGAAGTAAAAGACTAAAAGATTTTCTTGACGTATAATGAGTAGATTAAAAGAGATATTTTCTAATATAGAAAAGGCAAACAAGTTTGCAGACGTTGGTTGTGACCACGGAATTATCGCTCAAATGGTGGTAAAGGAAAGTTTAGCAAACACGGTCGTTATAACGGACATCAGTAAAGATTCCCTTAAAAAAGCCGAAGACCTTTTAGCAAAAGAAATGTTAGTAGGCAAGGTAAAATCTTATTTTACCGACGGGTTAAACGGTGTTGATAATGACGTTGACGAGTGTTTAATTGCCGGTATGGGTGGAAAGGAAATTATAAAAATCCTAACCGATAGAGAAAGAGCGTTTAGACCGAACAGGCTAATTTTACAACCGATGAAAAACGTAGAAAACTTAAGGGTTTTTCTTGTAGAAAACGGGTATAAAATATTAAAAGACTACGTTTTTAAGGATAGAAAGTTTTACGACCTTATCGTGGCAGAAAAAGGGGAAGACAGTTTAACCAAAAAAGAAATTGCTTTTGGAAGAACAAATCTTCTTGTAAAAGGCGACGCGTTTAAGGAAAGAATAGCCCTTGAAATGCAAAAAATAATGAATAGGCTTTCTAATCCCGACCTATCAACGGAAAATTACTTTAAGTTTTTAGGAAAACTATTAGAATTAAAAGGTTTAATATGATAAGTTCAAAATATTTAAGCGATATTTTAGAAGAAATAGCACCACTACAACTTAGCAAAGCGTTTATAGAAAAGGGCGCTTACGACAACAGTGGACTTTTAGTAAAAACGCACGAAGGTGCTACTAGCATACTTTTAGCCCTTGACCTAACTGAAGAAGTGGTTAAAAAAGCAGTAAAAATAGGGGCAGACACAATTATAACTCACCACCCTGCAATTTACACTCCGTTAAAAGAATTAGGGGAAGAAACAAAAGCCCTTTTACTTGCAATAAAAAAGAACTTAAATATTTACTCACTTCACTTAAATCTAGATATAGCAGATAAGGGCATAGACCAAAGTTTAGCAGAAGGTTTAGGTGGCAAAAAGTTCAAAATTTTAGAATACGTAACGGAAACTAACGGCTATGGTAGAGAGTTTGAAGTAGAAAAAGTAAGGTTAGAAAATTTCGTTAAAAAAGCAAAAATAGAGTTTAACTCTAAAAAAATAATTTATTACGGCAAAAAGACAAAAGAAATTAAGTTGGTTACATCTTTTTGTGGTGCAGGGGGTAGTAGCGCCACAAATTATCAAGGAGATGCCGACCTAATAGTTAGTTCAGACCTACCACACCACGTAATATTAAAAATGGTAGAAGAAGGAAAGGCTGTAATGGTAATTCCACACTACGTAGCAGAGTTTTACGGGTTTAAGAAATTTTACGAACAACTATCAAAAATTAAAGAGGTAAAAATCACCCTTTTTGATGATAAAAGGTATAGATAAAGGAGATAAAAAATGGTAAAAGATTTAGTAGCGTATCAAGAAGTTGACGCAAAACTTAGGGAAATTGAAGTATTTTTATCAAATAGTGAAGAAAGAAAGAAGTCAGTCGTTGCAAGACGTTTTTTAGAAACGGTTGACGAATCAGTTCAAAAGTTAGATAAGCGTGCAGAAGAATTAGGCATTATGTTCAAAAACGTAGATGCTAGTAGCGAAAAATTAAAGGAAGAACAAGTTGAATTTTTAGGTGCGCTTGAAGAAGTTGAAACACCTGAAGAAGCAATTTACTTAAAGAAAAAGTTAGATGAACTACTTTCTAAAATGAACGCTTTAGAAAAAGAAACGGCTAACTTAAAAAAGGAAATGGAAGACCTTTCAAACGAATACTTAAACTTAAGAAAGAAAACGAAGGCGGCGCAAAATCAATATACTGAAAACTTTGCAAAGTTCAAAGAGTTAAGAGATGCAAAACAACCAGAAGTTGACGCATTAAAGAAAGAACTTGAAGAATTAGGCAAAAAGGTTGACATAGTGTTGTTTGAAAAATATCAACAAAAAAGAAAGGATAAATCCTTCCCTATAGTGTACAAGGTTGTAGGGGAAACTTGCCCGGCTTGTTCAATGAGCTTATCAATGATAGACCTAAACAATTTAGATAAGGGCGACGTTATTGAATGTGAAGCGTGTAGAAAACTACTTTATAAGGAGTAAGAAAAATGGTTAAGCATATAGTTTGTTTTAAGTTAAAAGAAGGGGAAAGTAAAGAAAAGGCAAAAGAAGTTTTACTTTCAATGAAAGAACACACACCTTGGTTAAGGGGCATTAAAGTTCATATTGATGAACTACAAACGGCAAGAAGTTTTGACGTAATTTTAGAAACGCTTTTTGAAACTTTTATGGACTTAGAAGAATATCAAGTAGATAGATACCACGTTGACGTGGTTAAAAAGCATATGCACGCCGTAACGGAAAAAAGCATAAGCCTTGACTTCCAAGTTGAAAAGGAAGAATTTTAATTAAAAATTCAAGCAAAAACCACAAAAAAAGCACTATTCTCCTAGGGATTTTTTGAAACGTTAAAAATTTATAGGAAATTGCACTTTCAAGCGAAGAAAAATCGGATTCCATTACGGGGTCTGATTTTTTTGTTTAACTCTCGTTATTAAATGGCGAGAGTTTTCTTTATACAATCTTAATACCGACGAGAAAAATCATAACGTCTTCTTTATAAGAAATATAGTACAATGATTAGCGAAGAAAGATATTCTAGAGGTGTGTTTATGGAAGTTAAAACAAAATTCAAATTATCTTCCTTTCAAATTATTTTACTCGGTTTTGCAGCAGTAATTTTTATTGGGGCAT
>JAFVYV010000001.1 GCA_017508485.1 Clostridia bacterium
ATAAAAAGAAAATTATTGACAAAATTTAATTAAAATGTGACTAAAATGTGACACAAAAGAAAAAACCACTATATATTGTGGTTTTAATCTTGAATTTAAGCATATATTTGGTGTTTAGAGTTTCGCGTCTCCCCTGCCAAAAATAGAACGGACTTTGTTTTTAACAAGGTTCGTTTTTTATTTATACACGCAACCTACGGTTGCTGACTGCTCCGTTTTACTACGCAGGGCTTTGCCCGAATAACTCTTTTTATTCAATTGATAAATACTTAAGGTTTTTTAAGCATTTTTTATTTTAAAATTTTGTCATTTCCTTATATTTTTGTACTTTATTTATTTAAATATTATATTTTTATAACATATAATAATTGACTAAAAAAATCTTTCGTTGTATAATTAGGCTGTATAATTTTTTAGGAGAACTTACTTTATGGATATTAAAAAGGTTGAGAAAAAATGGCAAGAAATTTGGGAAAAAGACAAGTTAAATACTTTCAACCAAAAAAATGCTGATAAAAAATATTATTGCTTAGAAATGTTTTCTTATCCGTCTGCATCAAAACTACACTTAGGACATTGGTATAACTATGCCCCTACTGATAGTTTTGCACGTTATAAAAAAATGAAAGGATTTGAAGTTTTCCAACCAATGGGCTTTGACGCATTTGGTTTACCTGCTGAAAACTTTGCTATTAAAACGGGTATTCACCCTAAAGACTCTACTGAACAAAACATTGCAAATATGGAACAAACTTTAAGAGAAATGGGTGCAATGTTTGACTGGAGTGCTGAAATTAAAACTTGTGAAGAAGATTATTACAAATGGACACAATGGTTATTTATTAAATTGTATGAAAAAGGACTTGCTTATAGAAAGGAAGCCCCTGTTAACTGGTGTCCTAGTTGTAATACCGTTTTAGCAAACGAACAAGTTGTAAACGGCGAATGTGAAAGATGCCATAGTACCGTTGTTAAGAAAAATCTTACTCAATGGTTCTTTAAAATTACCGATTATGCTGAAGAACTTTTACAAAAACTTGATGGTTTAGACTGGCCTGAAAAGACAAAAGCAATGCAAAGAAACTGGATTGGTAAGTCTATGGGTGGCGAAATTGAGTTCACTTGTGAAAGTGGTGATAAATTTAACGTATTCACTACAAGAGCAGATACTTTATTCGGTGTTTCTTACGTAGTATTAGCGCCTGAACATCCTTTAGTTAAAACTTTAACTTCACCTGAACAAAAAGAAGCAGTTGAAAATTACGTTTTTGAAACTTCAAAAACTAATGAAATTGATAGATTATCAACTAATCGTGAAAAAACAGGTGTATTTATCGGTCACTATGCTATTAACCCTATCAATGGCAAAAAAGTTCCTATTTATATTGCCGACTACGTTCTATTCTCTTACGGCACGGGTGCTGTTATGGGCGTTCCTTCACACGATAGTAGAGACTTTGCGTTTGCAACTAAGTATAACCTACCTATTACAAGAGTTATAAAAGGCGTTGACTGTGATGATGAACTACCATTTGAAGAAGACGGTATTTTAATGAATAGTATGGAATTTGATGGACTTACTAGCGAAGAAGCAAGAAAGTCTATTATAAACAAACTTGCTATGAGTGGTAAAGGTACTCATAAGACTAACTACAGACTTCGTGACTGGTTAGTTTCAAGACAAAGATATTGGGGCGCACCTATTCCAGTTGTTTACTGTGAACATTGTGGCACAGTTCCCGTTCCAGTTTCAGATTTACCTGTTAAATTACCTTACGACGTTGAATTTAAGCCTGATGGAAAGTCTCCACTTGCTAAACACGAAGGTTTTATGAACACAACTTGTCCTATCTGTGGTGGTAAAGCAACAAGAGACCCTGATACTCTTGATACTTTCGTTTGTTCAAGTTGGTATTATTTAAGATATCCAAACGCAAACAACCCAAAAGAACCGTTTAACCCTGCCATTATCAACAAAATGCTTCCTGTTGATAAGTACGTTGGTGGTCCTGAACATGCTTGTATGCACTTATTATATTCAAGATTTATCACAAAGGCTTTAAGAGATATGGGCTATCTTGATTTTGATGAACCATTTAAGTCATTAGTTCACCAAGGTATTATTTTAGGTCCTGATGGATTTAGAATGAGTAAGTCAAGAGGTAACGTTGTATCCCCTGACCAATACGTTGAACAATACGGCTCTGATACTTTAAGATTATACTTAATGTTCGGTTTCTCTTATACGGAAGGTGGTCCTTGGAATGATGACGGTATCAAGGCTATTTTGAAGTTTATGGATAGAATTGAAAAGTTAGGCGTTAAACTTGCTGATACTAAAAATGGTAAAAATATTGATATCGGTAGCGAAGAAAAAGAACTTTTATATGCTCAAAACTATGCAGTAAAAGCCGTTTCAAGAGATATGGAAACTTTCTCTTTCAACACAGCAGTTGCAAGATTAATGGAATATATTAACGCACTTTATAAATATGATAGTTTAGAAAACAAAAACGTTAAGTTATTTAAAGAAAGTTATAAAACGTTTATGTTATTATTAGCGCCTTTAGCACCACACTTCTCTGAAGAAATTTGGGAAATTTTAGGAAATAAAAAGTCTATTTTCTTAAGCGATTACCCTGAATGTGATGAAAACGCATTAATTAGAGATGAAAACGAACTTGCAATTCAAGTTAACAGCAAAATTAAAACAAGAATTATGCTTGCTAACAACTTAACTGAAGAACAAATTAAAGAAATTCTTCTTAAAGATGAAAAGATTGTTGCTGCTTTAGGTGGTAAAGAAATTAAAAAACTTATTATTATACCTAAGAGAATAATAAATATTATTGTTTAATTAAAGGTTTTATGAACGACTCTTCTCAAACAGAAAGGTTTGAAGTTTCAAAAGATTTTGGGCTTTCTGATGAACAAGTTAAAAAAAGAATAGACCAACGTTTAGTAAACGTGACTGAACGCAAAATCTCCAAGTCATATTGGAGCATTTTTGCGTCTAATCTTTTTACTATTTTTAATCTTTTGGGAATTGTCGTTATGATTGCTTTAATTTTTGTTAAAGCACCACTTTCAAACTTCTTTTTCGTTGGAATTTATCTATCTAATATCACAATAGGTATAGTTCAAGAAATTAGTGCAAAACGTTCTATTGATAAATTAGCGCTTGTGGCTGAAAGTTTTTATTTTGTTATAAGAAACGGTCAAAGAATATCTATTTCATCAAAAGAAATTGTGCTTGATGACGTTATTGAACTATCAATCGGTAACCAAATACCAACTGACGCTATTTGTATTGATGGAGAAATTGAAGTTAACGAATCTATGTTAACCGGCGAATCTATCCCCATTAAAAAATCAGTTGGAGATATGCTTTTTGCCGGTAGTTTTATTACAAGTGGCACTTGTTTTGTTAAAGCAGACAAGGTTGGTAAAGATAATTACGTTGAAATTTTATCACAAAAAGTTAAAAAACATAAAAAACCTGAATCAGAACTAATGGGTTCACTTAAACTCCTTATTTCTTTTATCGGTATGATTATCGTTCCCCTTGCTACTTTAATTTTCTTAAAAAAGATTAATTTTAACATTTCAGGCGAAATAAATAGAGCAATTTTAGAAACTTCAGGCGTTATTTTAGGTATGATTCCATCAGGAATGATGCTTTTAACAAGCGTTGCCTTAGCAATTGGCGTTATTAGAATGGCTCAAAACAAAACACTTGTTAAAGACCTTTTCTCTTTAGAAACTTTAGCAAGGGTTAACGTTTTATGCCTTGATAAAACTGGTACTATCACCGACGGTAATATGAACGTTGTAGAAGTTTTTGATTTTACTGAAAATAAAAACCTACCAAATCTTATGAGTTCGGCTATAAAAGCCTTAAATGACACCAACCAAACGGCAACTGCCTTAAAAAATTATTTTGGCGAACAAAGTTTTTATACGTCAAACAACGTTATACCTTTTAGTTCATCTAAAAAGTTTGCAGGTGTTTCTTTTGAAAAGGTTGGCACTTTAGTTTTTGGTGCTTACGAATATATTCCACATACCGATAAAACAATTGATAAAGAAATTGAAAAGTATTCTAAAAAGGGTTTACGCGTACTTTTAGTTGCGCTTTCTAATGAAGAAACAACGTCAGACGTTTTGCCTAACAACTTTTCCCCTATTGGCTATATCGTAATTGAAGACAATATTAGACCTGAAGCTATTGAAACTATAAAATGGTTTAAAGATAATGACGTTGAAATTAAAGTTATTTCTGGCGATAATCCTATTGCCGTATCTGAAATTGCAAAAAAAGCAGGTGTTGATAACGCAGATAAGTATATAAGTCTTGAAGGACTTAGTGATGAAGAAGTTATCGCTCTTGCAAACGAATACACCGTTTTTGGTCGTGTTAGCCCTGAACAAAAGGCTATTTTGGTAAAAGCCTTAAAAAATTTAGGCAAAACGGTTGCAATGACTGGTGACGGTGTAAATGATATCTTAGCGCTTAAAGAATCAAACTGTGCAATAACAATGCTTTCTGGTAGTGAAGCGGCAAAAAGCGTTTCTCACCTTATTTTAACTGACAACAACTTCAACTCAATGCCAAAAGTTGTTTTTGAAGGTAGGCGCGTTATAAACAATATTACAAAAAGTGCTTCCTTATATTTAATGAAGACTTTGTTTATAACTTTACTTGCAACACTTTCTTTAATTACACCTATTAAGTTTGTGTTTACCCCTTCATACCTAATTTTCTTTGAAATTTTTATTACGGCAATACCTTCTTTTTGCCTATCAATGCAACCAAACGACAAACGGGTTGAAGGTAAGTTCTTGCATAACGTTATAAAGGTTTCTTTGCCATCTGGTCTGCTTTTAGTTGTTAGTGTATTACTAGTTCAACTTGCAGAAAAAATAATACTTACAACGGGTATTATAAACCCTGTTATATTAAACGGTACAAATTACTTTACTTATCTACAAGTTTTTGCTTTAGTTCTAGCAGGAAACGTTATGGTATTTGAAATTTGCATACCATTTAATAAATTTAGGCTTTTAGTATTTATATTTACTTCTGCTATCACCTTTATATGGGTTGCAGTTTCTATCATTTTTGGTTTTCCACCATTTGGAATTGCACCTATAAAACCACTTTCAGACTACTGGATTTTGATTCTAATTCTTGGTGTTATAGTTGTGTTAAACTTCTTTATATCACGCCTTATCCATTTTATTTTTGATAAACTGTATGAGTTAGATAAACAAAAAAAGCCCCACAAAAAGATTTAGTTAAAAATTTGCACATAAAAAGGCTTTTGATATAAAAGCCTTTTTTCTTTTTTAAGCAAGGTTTATATTGCCACTTATCTTTTATCAAATTGATTTATACCGTGCCTTATAACGGAAAATATCGCCTTATAATATAACTAAAACAACCCTAAATCCAAATCTTTTATACAAATAAAAAAAGCAAATAAAAAAGGTGCTTATTTTAAGCACCTTTTTATATTTTATTTTAAGTTAAATTAGTCTTTCTTTTTGAAA
Source organism: Clostridia bacterium (assembly GCA_017508485.1). Lineage (GTDB taxonomy): Bacteria > Bacillota > Clostridia > Christensenellales > Borkfalkiaceae > SIG381. The sequence continues at coordinate 5,554 of JAFVYV010000001.1, forward strand.
ACAACAATGCTACCCGCAAGAAGAACAGTTGCAAGAACTGCACTTGCCCCAGCGATAACTGAACCACAACCCTTGTCATCATCAACTGGCGTATCTGGAGCATCAGGAGCGTCTGGTGTACCACCAATTGGTGAGTTTGAAATTACAACTTCAAAAGGATATAAAACTTCATTTACTTGAAGAATAAATTTATTTGTACCATTAGGTAATTTATTTAAATAATCAGCCGTAATAATTAAATATTGATTATCACTTGAAGTTTGATATGCATCTCTTGTAACAAAAATTGGATTGTTGCCGTCTTCTTTATCTAAAAGAAGACCTTCAATAAATGCACCCTTTGTGTCAACTTTAATTTGTAAATCATCACTTCCTGCACAGTCGTATGTGTAATTAGTATTTTCAAAAACAGGAGCTTTTGGGTCATTGACTAATAAAATTTCTACTGACTTAACGTCAAGACCATTACCACTTCTACCATATTGATAAAAACGTACAGATTGAGCTATTTTTGTAGCATTGGTTGTATATTCATATTCTAAAGTTTTCCACTCACTGCCTGAAAAACCATTTACAGTATAATCACTTCCACTTTTTGTAACACCTAAAGTATCTTTAGGAATATTATAAGTATTAATTACACTTGAAGCATTCATAGTTCTAATAAAGAAAGGCTTTTCGTTAGAAGCAACAAAAGTACCACCAGTAGGTCTAATTACTAATTTAATTTTAATTGTTACACCTGCTGGAATAGAAGAACCAGTCCAAGCTGTAACGATACCATATCCGTCTTTAGTATTTTTAAATTCAAGATATTTTGAACCATCAACGTCTTGCTTAACTTCTGTAGTAGCTGTATCGGTTTTGTTATTAAAAACGGTAAAGAAACCACCAAAAGATTGGTCAATACTAGTTTCAAAGTTTGAAGTTCTTTCGTCTGGTAACGTGTATCCTACGTCAAAACTGTCAAAAGTCAAAGTTGCAGGTTTTAACGTTGTTGCTTGTGCAGAAAAACCAGTTGTATTAACAGCAAAGAAAACTGTTGATAAAACCATTAACGCACTTAATAAAACAAGTAGTCTTTTTCTCATAGTATCCCTCAAAAAACATTATTTTTTATATTATAACATAAGTACTTTGTTTTGTAAATATTTTTTTGCAAATTCAATAAAAAAAAGAAGGTGAAAAAATCACCTTCTTTTTAATATATTTTCGTTAAGAATTAGTCCTTCTTTTTGAAAACAAGAACTGCACCTGCTAGTAAAGTAGTTGCAAGAACAGCACTTGTAGCACCGATAACTGAGCCACATCCACCCTTACCAAGTACTGTAACAGTAATTGTTTGAGCAGTAGTAGTATCACCATTGATTTCAATGTCTAATACGTTGTCGCCTTCTGGTAAAGTATTTAAGAACTCAGCCTTTAATACGATTTTACCTTCGTCAACAAAGTAGTTTCCATCTGGTTCAACTACACCGTTAGTAGTGAAAATTTCAATAGTATCAGTACTCTTAACGTTAGCACCGATTTCTACGTCAGCTGGAGCAGCCTTATCAAAAGTTGCTTCAGTTGTTTCTAAACCGATATCTACAGTTGCTGAAATTGAGAATCTCTTAATCTTAAATCCTAAATCTTCAATTTCTTCAGTTGCGCCATCAGAATATTTTAATTGAATTGAGAAACGGTTCGCACCATCATAAACTGCAGGAACGTTGATTTGAGTTCTAAGAACTGACCAACCTGTGTCTGGACTAACGTAATATTCGTTATTTGAACCATCGCTATTGATAGCAGTAGTAATATAGTGATAATACCAACCATTTTCATAATTTGCAGCTGGGTTTTCTGATAAGCTAGCGTTTACTAAACCTGCAGCTTCCCAATCAGCAGCTTCCCAGTTTTCAGTCGCCGTTTTAACGTTAGGACCATAGAAACCAAATCTAACCCAAATAGCACCGCCGTTTTCCCAACCAGCACCGTCTTTCTTAAATACAAGTTCAACTTCAAATGGCTTATCAGTAGTTGCAGCAGCTGAAATTACAGAAGGTGTAGACCAAAAAGCATAATTCATACCAACAAAAGAGCCTTCTGGTTGAACAGAATCTAATCCTTTGTCGTAGAAGTATAAATATTGTTCGTCAGGAATTAAGTTACCGTCAGCATCTTTATCTCTTCTAACTTCAACACCTTGCCATGCTCTTGGAGCAAAAGTAGCACCATAATTAAAATCTGCATTTGCACCAGCTGGAACCCAAGTTAAGTCAAACGCATCATAGGCGTCAGTTGAAGTAAGGTGTTCAGGTGCATTTGCAGCATAAGTGTCAAACCACATACTGCTAGCAAAATTCTTATCATAAGAAACAACTTTTGCTGAAACAGAAAGTGAAGAAACGCAAATTGACATTGCTGTTGCAAGAACTGCAATCATAGCAACAAATGCTAAAATTCTTTTTTTCATACTATTTCTCCTTAAAAATAAATTTTTTATTATTTTATATTATGTCCAACACGAAAAAAGTTTTTCATAATACTTTTTAAGAATGTTTATTACAATAATATTATAACATCTAATAAATAAAAGTCAAGTAAAACTATTAAAATTTTTATAATAGTTATCATGCCTAAAACAAGATTTGTTAAATAAAAAAACAATTGTTAAAAAGCACAATTTTTAGAACTTATAATTAAAACAATAAAAAACGCATAAAAAAAGAAGGCGAAAAATCACCTTCTTTTTAATATATTTTCGTTAAGAATTAGTCCTTCTTTTTGAAAACAACAACAGCACCTGCTAATAATGCAGTTGCAAGAACAGCACTTGTAGCACCGATAACTGAACCACAACCACCAGCACCAACTACTTTAACAGTAAATTGTTGAGCAGAAGAAGTATCACCATTAATTTCAATATCTAATACGTTGTCGCCTTCTGGTAAAGTATTTAAGAAATCAGCCTTTAATACGATTTTGCCTTCGTCTAGATAGTAGTTTCCATCTGGTTCAATTAAACCGTTAGCACCAAAAATTTCAATACTGTCGCCACTTGTAACGTTTGCAGCAATTTCAATATCTGCTGGAGCTTTCTTGTCAAAAGTGCCTTCAGTTGCTTCTAAACCGATTGTTAATTCAGTTGAAACGTTAATTCTCTTAATCATTAATGCTAAATTTTCAATTTCTTCAGTGTTTGTTTCACTAAATTGATATTGTATTGCAAAACGAATTACAGCGCTTGGGTTTTCTAAAACATAAGCAGATGGAACGTTTACAGCAGCTCTAAGAACACACCAACCAGTAGTTTCATCAACAGAATATTCACCGTTTGAACCATCACTTAAAAGAGCTGTAGTAAGGTCATGATAATACCAACCGTTAGTAATACCTTCACCTGTTACGCCTGAAGCCCATATACCAATTCTAAAGTAAACTGGCTTTGTTTCTGTACCCCAATCAGCACCGTCTTTCTTGAAAACGATTTCTACGTTTAATGGAGCTTCGTTTTCAGCGGCAGCTCTAATTGTACCAGGAGCATTCCAGTACATATAGATTTGACCAGGACGAGTTTCAGGATTACCTTGGTCGTTAGGACCCTTTTCTAATGAACCACTATCATATATATATAAGAATTGGTTCGTAGAATCATTCTTATCTCTTCTAATTTCTACACCTTGCCAAGTGTTAACGTTTCTAAAACCACCGATATCAGCTGAATCAACTTTAGAGATATCAAAAATGTCATAATCTTCAGTTGACGTAACTTTATCAGGCAATTCTGCTGCATACTTAACAAACCAGTCTTCATGAGCAAAGTTTTTGTTTGCAGTTAAAGTAGCAGCGGAAACTGAAAGTGAAGAAATACCGATTGACATTGCAGTTGCAAGAACTGCAATCATAGCAACAAGTGCTAAAAATCTTTTTTTCATATTTTGCCTCCATATAATATATTTAAAAAATTTACTTGTATATAAATTATACTTATAAACACTTGTTTTGTCAATACATCTTTGTAATTTTCTTTATAAATTTCCTAAACTTTTTTAAGTTTTATTCGTTATAAAAAACAAAATTTAAAATAAAAAAACACCAAGCAAAAATACTTGGTGTTTTTTTGGTGCCGGGGATCGGACTTGAACCGATACGGAGTTTCCCCCGAGGGATTTTAAGTCCCTTGCGTCTGCCTATTTCGCCACCTCGGCAAGCAAAACAGTTTTTAATGGAGGCGCCACCCAGATTTGAACTGGGGATGAAGGTTTTGCAGACCTGAGCCTTACCACTTGGCGATGGCGCCAAACTTATTATAAAAAAAATGGAGCGGGAAACGAGATTCGAACTCGCGACATTTGCCTTGGCAAGGCAACGCTCTACCACTGAGCCATTCCCGCATCCTATGACGGCAAGTTATTGGTGGGAACAATAGGGCTCGAACCTATGACCCCCTGCTTGTAAGGCAGATGCTCTCCCAGCTGAGCTATGCTCCCGATTTCTTGCCATCGCTGATATAATATAACAAATTTTTTTTGAAATTGCAAGTGTTTTTAACAACTTTTTTAAAAAT
>JAFVYV010000012.1 GCA_017508485.1 Clostridia bacterium
AAAAAAGACCAATTTTACGGAAGAAAAATTTGATGTTTTTCATCATTTTTAGAACCTTAAAATCGTCAGTATTTTCCTAATAAAAAACACCGTTGAACCTGATGAGGTTCAACAGTGTCTCACTTGGTTGCGGGAGTGGGACTTGAACCTCACGACCTTCGGGTTATGAGCCCGACGAACTACCAACTGTTCCATCCCGCGATGTAAGTTGTTTTTACATAATATATTATATTCTCCTTTTTGTCAACTAAAATTCCAAAAAAAATTTAATTTAAGTTGAAAATATCTGCTAAAAGTGTTAAAATGTTTTTATGAAATTAGATTTATCTTCTATTTTAACTAAAAACGACGTAATCGGCGTAGCCTGTTCTGGTGGTAGTGATTCTATGGCACTACTATATTTTATGCATAAAAACCAAAAAAAATACGGCATAACGGTAAAAGCCGTTAATATTGAACACGGAATTAGGGGCGAAAGTTCGGTTAGCGACACGAATTTTGTAAAAAGTTATTGCGAAAAGCATAAAATTGAACTAATTTCTTACTCTGTTGACGCAGTTAACTATTCAAAAGAAAACAAACTTTCTTTAGAAGAAGGAGCAAGAAAACTTCGCTATAACTGTTTTCACGATGCGATTTCTAAAGGGTATATAACCAAAGTTGCAACGGCGCACCACGCAAAAGATAACGTTGAAACTATACTTCTTAACCTTTTTAGGGGTACCGGCATAAAAGGTATAACGGGTATTGAAGAAAATTACCAAAACAAAATTATTAGGCCTTTTCTTTCCCTTTCAAAAGAAGAAATTGAAGGGTATATTGAAAGAAACAAAATTCCTTACGTGGTTGATGAAACAAACCTTTCAGCCGACTACACAAGAAACTTTATTAGGCTTAACGTTTTAGATAGAATAAAAGAAGTTTTCCCTGAGTATGAAAAGGCTGTTTTACGCCTATCAAAAAGGGCAAAAATGGACGACGATTTTTTATCTTCTTTAGCAGTTAAAGAGTTGACGGAAGAAAAAAACGGATACTCTTTTCCCCTTAGTTTAGAAAAGGCACTTTTTTTTAGAGTGGCAACACTTGCCCTAAAAAATCTTGTGCAAAAAGATTATGAAAGTAAGCATATAACCGAAATTTACAATTTGTTAGAAAAGAAAAACGGAACTAAAATCAACCTACTTAAAGGGGTTTTTGCAATTAAAGAGTACGACAAAATTGTTCTTTTTAAAAACGACTTTAATAAAGAAAAGGAAATTCCTTTTAAGGAAGGCTCTTTTAGTTTTGAACACGGCAAGTTGCTAATTCAAAAAATAGAAAAACCTGCTAACCTAAAAGACGGTTTTTACGCAGATGAAAGCCTTTTTAACGGTGCAAAAATAAGGTTTATTAAGTCTGGCGACCTATTTTACAAGTTTGGTGGTGGCAGTAAAAAGTTAAACGACATTTTTACTGATAAAAAAATTCCACTTAGAAAAAGAAAGTTCTTGCCTATTATTGAAAATAATGGTAAAATTTTATTTGTAGCAAACGTTGGCATTAGCGAACTTGCTAAAACCGATGAAAAAACCAAAATGGTTTATAAATTTACTTACGAAGAATTTTAAGGAGTACGTTATGCGTGAAGATTTAAGTTGTATTTGGATTTCTAAAGAACAAATTGCTGAAAAGGTTAAGGAAATTGCTAAACAATTAGATGAAGATTATAAAGACAAAAATCCACTTGTCGTTTGTGTCTTAAAGGGTGCTGTAATGTTTTTTACCGACATAATTAAGGCAATGACAATTCCACTTGAAATTGACTTTATGGCAATATCAAGTTATGGCAACGGGGCAACTAGTGGGGTTGTAAAATTCGTTAAGGACTTAGACGTTAGCGTAACCGGTAGACACGTTATTATAATTGAAGATATTATTGACACGGGCAACACCCTTTACTACTTAAAAAATATTTTAAATGGTAGAGACCCAGCATCTGTAAAACTTTGCGTTCTTTTAGATAAGTACGAACGCCGTGAAGCAGACATAAAAGTTGACTACAAAGCCTTTGATATTAGAGATGAGTTTGTTGTAGGCTACGGTCTTGACTATGCTGAAAAGTATAGAAACTTAGATGAAATTGGCGTATTAAAACGTGAAATTTACGAAAAATAATAAAAAACAAAAATAAAAGCGTTAGTTTTTTACTAACGCTTTTTTGATATTGATTTTAAAAAAATAACTGCTATAATGTTTATATGGAAAAAATCACAAAAATAGACGTTGCAAAATTATTTTCTGCACCAGAAAAAATAAAAGGCATTGAAAAGTATGCCGATATAATGCAAACTTTTTATACCGTTAACGTTGCAACTGAAAAAGACTTTCAAAAAAAATTTAATGCTTTTTATAGAGTTCGTAGGGGACAAGATTGGCAACACGTCTTTTATAATTTAATGGAAGAAAATAAAAACAAACAACCCTCGTTTGAAAAAATTCTTCGTGAAATTTATTGTAAAACAGGAAGAATAGAAGCCTCTTTTACAAGCAAACTTTTACACACCTTAAACACGGATATGCCTATATGGGATAAGTTTGTTTTGCAAAACTTAGGCTTAAAAACAACGGCTTGTAGTGGAGAAGAAAAAATATTAATGACTATTTCTATTTACGAAAAAATAGTTGCTTGGTATAAAAAAGCATTATCTACTAATCAAATTTATCAAAAAACGATTGATTTTGACAATGTCTTTACAGAATATAAATGGTTTAGTCCTACAAAAAAAATAGATTTTTTGTTATGGCAAATGAGATAAAAAATAAAAAGCGTTAGTGTTTTTACTAACGCTTTTTTGTTGCTATTTTTTTGTTAACAAATCAATTATTTCTTTTTTTGCATTTTCTAAAATTTTGTCTATCTTATCAAGCACTTTTTTGTTTAATTTATCCATATCACAAACAATATATGAAGGTCTACCCTTTTTAGAAAAAACGGGTTTTTGCTTTCCCTTTTTAATTTCTATTATTTTTTCCACCAACTCTTTTTTGGTTAAACTTGTTGGGCTTTTAACACCTATCTCTCTCCCAATTAATCTTAATTCATACAAAGGTTTTTGTAATAATTCTTCCATCATAATTTGCACCAATATATACACTAAGTGTATATTTATACACAATATTATACATAAATTGTATTATATTGTCAAGGTAGAATATGAAAGAAGAAGTTGGAAAAAGATTTTTAGAGTGTCGTAAGACGTTAAATTTAACCCAAAAAGACGTTGCTGATTTTCTAGGCGTAAAGCAACCTGTTTATCAACGTTTTGAAAAGGGTGTTTTTGAGTGCAATTATCAACAATTAGTAAAATTATCAGAACTTTTTGAAGTTTCTATTGATTATTTGCTTGGAAAAACTGAATTTTAATATTGAAAAAGGAAAGCAATTTTGCTTTCCTTTTTTTATTACTTTTTTTATTAACCGTCTTTTAATTCTCTTATGCTTCTTTGTTTTTGGTCAGGTTTTTCTACGTATTCAAAAACCTTTTGTGGGTCGTCGCTTATAAAGAAAAGGTCGTAAACCGTATCTTTTGTAAACCTTTTGTGGGTCGCCGCCTTTAATACGCTGAAAACTTCGTTATAATATCCTAAAATGTTGTATAAAGCAATCGGCTTGTTGTGGCGAAGAAGTTGCTTTAAGGTTAAAATTTCAAAAAACTCTTCTAAAGTACCTATTCCACCAGGCACTACAACGAAAGCATCTGCATTTTCTTCCATAATTTGTTTTCTTTGGCGCATTGTTTCCGTTTCAATAAGTTTATCACACTTATCATAAATAACTTCAATAGTTTCTTCACTAAAAAAACTAGGAATAACGCCTAAAATTTTGCCGTCTTTTTCTCTAACACCCCTTGCTACTGCGCCCATAAGGCCGTTTCCGCCACCACCGAAAACTAAAGAGTGTCCCCTTTCTACTAATTCTTTGCCAAATTCTTCAACTTTTTTAATATATTCTTCATCAATAACTGGTGACGCTGCACCATAAACACAAATTCTCAAAACTGTATACTCCTTATAAACCTATATATTATTATACGCAAAATGCGTTAAAAAACAACTACGCCACCTAAACTTTCAAAAATTTGTAAAAATTCTTTTAAGCCCGTGCTAAGCGTTTCGTTAACAATGGTTATTTCGCCAAAAGAAACGGTACCTGCAACGATTAAAGAAAAAACTATGCTTTCATCAAGACCGTTTACGTCAATTTCCTTACCACGAACAAGCCCCCTGCCGTCAACTTCAATTTTGTCTTCCTTTATCTCTATTAAAACGCCAAGTTCTTTTAACACTTTTATACTGTCAAGAGTGTTTTTAGCCGTTAAGTCAACGCCGACAAAGTTGGTTTTTGCAACTGCAAAAGATGCAGTAGTTAAAAATAATGGTAAAAATTCTTCCTTACCTTCTAAATTTATTTCGCCACCCTTTACTGTAATTAACAAAAACAAGGTTATTAGTTCTTTGTTTAAGCCAACTGAACTTTCGGTAAACTTTTCTATCTTAATTCTATTGCCAAAAATGTTTGATGCAATAAAAGATGCTTTAATTAAATCACTTTTATCATCTAAACAAACTATTCCGTCAAGTTTTTTATTTTGTATTTTTAACATTTTTTCTTACCTTTATTTTGCCCTTTTCTATTTGAATTTTGTTGATGTCCATATCTTTAACCACCGTTCTATCAACGTGAGTTGCAGTTAGTATAGTTTGTAGCCCTACTATTCTTTTCATAAGTAGTTTTTGGCGCTTTTTATCAAGTTCAGATAAAACGTCGTCTAAAATCAAAATAGGGTATTCGTTAAACCTTTCCTTAAACAGTTCAACTTCTGCAAGTTTAATTGAAAGGGCAGCCGTTCTTTGTTGACCTTGTGAGCCGTAAACCTTAACGTTTTCGCCGTTTACTAAAATTTTAATATCGTCACGGTGTGGACCTATGGTTGTAAACCCTAACTTAATATCTCTTTCATAATATTTTTTTAGGTCGTTATAAAAGGCAGTTTTTATATCTTCTTCCGTGCCGGTATAGTCGTTTTCTTTTGAAATTTCAAGTTCTTCTAACCCTTCTGTTAAAGAAAAATGCACTTCTTTTGCGATAGGATGAAGTTTAACCAAAAAGTCGTTTCTTGCTTTTATAATTTTAGCCGCTTCTTTAGAAAGTTGTTCATCCCAAACGGAAAGTGTGTCCTTTATCATAAAAACGTCTTTTTCTTTTAATAAATTGTTTCTTTGCGCTAAAATTTTGTTGTATCTATTAAGCGCGTAAAAGTATGGTTTTGACATTTGCGATAAAGAAATATTCAAAAATCTTCTTCTATCTTCAGGGCTATCTTGTATAATTTTTAGTTCGCCTGGGTTAAAGAAAACGCTGTGCATATTGCCCATAAGTTCACCGATTTTGCTAACTTGAACTTCGTTAACCTTAACTACCTTTTTGTCTTGTCTATTAAAACCTATTGAAACTAAAACCTTGCCGTAATTGCCGTACGCTTCGCCTTTGATAAAGGCTTCTTCCTTTTCGTAATTTATTACCTGACTTTCTTTAGAAACTCTTGGAGAGTAGCCTGTGCATAGGTAAAAGATGGCTTCCCCCGCATTTGTTTTACCTTGTGCGTTAGAGCCAACTAAAAGGTTAATACCATTAGTAAATTCTATGGTTTCTTCACTATAATTTCTAAAGTTTTTTAAGGTTAAAGTTTTTATGTACATAATAAAATAATAAAAATTAAAAAAATTTTCTTCTCTTTACTTTATTTTCTTTTAAAATTAAGGTATAATGTATTTTACAAAAGAACACAAGGCTAACTTTTAGCCGTTTTTGACCTTTACTATATATAGTATATCTCAAAAACAGGACAAAATCAACTTTTAAGGGGAATTTACAATGGAAGGATATGATTTTTTATGGAAAAATGCGTTAAAGGAATTAGAAATTACCGTTTCTAATTTATCTTTTGCTACATACATACAAATTTTAGAGCCTGTTGATATTAAGGGGAACACTATCGTCCTTTGTACTTCTAACGAATTTTTTGGCAAATATATTGGCGAAAACTCTCCTTTAGAAACAAAAATTAAAGACGCTTTAAGAAAGACTGAGTCAGGCGTTACTGATTTTGAACTTTTCTTTGGCACTAAAGAAGAATACGTTAGAAAAAGCCAAGAATCTTGGAACGAAGAAATTCCAAGCACCCCTATAAACAAAGACTTTACTTTTGAATCTTTCGTCGTTGGTGACTCTAACGAATTTTTATATGCAGCGGCAAGAGCAGTTGCTGAAGACCCAGGTAGCGCTTATAACCCACTTTTCATTTACGGTGGCACGGGGCTTGGTAAAACGCATATTTTGATGGCTATTGCTAACTATTTAAGATTACATAGCCCATCACTTAAGGTTATTTACACCACTTGCGAACAATTTACTAACCAATTTATTGAAAGTATTCGCCGTGGTAAGGGCAACAGTTTAAGCACGAACTTTAGAAACAGGTATAGAAACGTTGACGTTTTACTAATTGACGACGTTCAATTTTTAGCAGGTAAAGAAGGTATCCAAACGGAATTCTTCCATACCTTTAACGAACTTGTTATGCAAAACAAACAAGTCGTACTAACTTCTGACAGACCACCAAAGGAAATTGAAACTTTAGAAGATAGATTAAGAACTCGTTTTGAAGGTGGATTACTTGCAGACGTTCAACCACCTGACGTTGAAACGAGAATTGCAATTTTAAAAAGAAAGGCTGAAGAAAGAAAGTGTATTTTAAATAGCAAAGTTTTAGCCTTCCTTGCAGAATCTTCTGAACCTGACGTTAGAACGCTTATTGCAAGATTAACTAAAGTTATTTTTGCATCAAAACTACACGAAAGGGAAATTACCGTTGAATTCGCTGCAGAAGCGTTAAAGGAAGCAACCCCTTCCGTTCAAGAAGAAGTTAAAATTGACGATATTATAAAGAGCGTTTGTTCTTTCTTTAAGATAAACAAGAACGACCTACTTTCTAAAAAGAAAAATAAAGAGTTCACGGAACCTAGACAAATTTGTATGTACTTAATCACCGAACTTATGAGTTTACCGCTAGTAACCATAGGTCAAAAAATGGGTGGTAAGGACCACGCAACCGTTATTTACGCAAGAGATAAGATTGCTGAACTTGTTGAAGAAGGCGGTAAGGTTGCCGTTATGGTTAACGATATTAAAAATATGATTTTGAAAAAATAAGGAATACTTATGTTTGAATTTACTGAAGGAAAATTTGACGTTGTTGTTATAGGCGCAGGTCACGCAGGTGTTGAAGCGGCGGCGGCCTCAGCTAAACTTAACAAAAAAACGGCTATGCTAACACTTAACCTTGATAGCATAGCATTTATGGCGTGCAATCCTTCAATCGGTGGTACTGCTAAAGGGCATTTAGTTCGTGAAATTGATGCACTTGGTGGTATGATGGGTAAAATTGCCGACAAGGCTTTACTTCAAATTCGTATGCTTAACCTTGGCAAAGGTGCTGCAGTTCACTCTCTTCGTGGACAAGAAGATAAAAATCTTTACCATACCCTAATGAAAAAGGCTTTGGAAGAAACTGATAACTTAAAAATTATTCAAGGCGAAGCAAGTGAAATTTTAGTAGAAAACGGCAAAGTCGTTGGTGTAAAAACTGCCTATGGTGGCATTTTATATGCAGACGCCGTTGTAATTTGTTCAGGCGTTTACCTAAACGGTAGCATTATAACCGGCGAGTGGAGAAGAAACTCTGGACCAAACGGTTTTCAACCTGCCAACGAATTGACCGAGAGTTTAATTAAACTTGGCTTTAATATTAGAAGATTTAAAACGGGTACACCTGCAAGGGTTGACAAAAGAACTATTGACTTTTCTAAGTGTGAAATTCAAGAAGGTGAAGAAGTTTACCCTTTCTCTTACCAAACCACAAAACTTCCTGAAAGGCAAGAACCTTGCTATTTAACTTATACAAACCAAAAAACGCACGAAATTATTTTGGCAAACTTACACCGTTCACCACTTTACGGTGGTATGATAAAAGGAACGGGTCCAAGATACTGCCCTTCTATTGAAGATAAAGTCGTTAGATTTAAAGATAAGGAAAGACACCAAATTTTCTTAGAACCTGAAGGAAAGGACACTAACGAAGTTTACGTTCAAGGTATGAGCACATCTCTTCCACACGACGTTCAAAAGGCAATGTATCGCACAATTCCAGGGCTAGAAAAGGTAGAAATTATGCGTTATGCTTACGCCATTGAGTACGACTGTATAGATGCGCTTGACCTAAAACCTACTTTAGAGTTTAAGAAGGTTAACGGCTTATTTACTGCCGGTCAAGTAAACGGCACAAGTGGTTATGAAGAAGCGGCAATTCAAGGTTTAGTTGCAGGTATTAACGCATCACTTTATATTGATAAAAAAGAACCGTTCGTTCTAAAGCGTGATAACTCTTACGGTGGCGTACTTATTGACGACCTTGTTACAAAAGGCACTAACGAACCGTATAGAATAATGACTTCAAGGGCAGAACATAGAATTCATTTAAGACAAGATAACGCAGACTTTAGACTAACCAAACTTGGTAGAGAAATAGGTCTTGTTGACGACAAGGCTTACGAAAACTTTTTAAATAGAGAAAAACTACTTAAACTTGGCGAAGAAAAGTTGAACGAAAAAGCCCCTTCTAAAGAAGCCCGTGCTTTCTTAAAAGAAGAAATTGATATGGACTTAAACCAAGCAGTTTCTTACCGTGATATGATTAAAAAGGGAATTTCTTTAAAGAAGATTAAAGAAAGGTTTAATATTTTAGAAGAAGTTCCGTTTGATATTTTAGAAACTTTGGAAATTGACGCAAAATACGAAGGTTATTTAAAGCGTGGTCTTGACCAAATTGAAAAGGCTAAAAAACTTGAAGATAAGTTGTTGCCACCTGATATAGATTACCTTGCTATTGAAGGGTTAAGAATTGAAGCAAGACAAAAGTTAGATAAAATTAAACCGTTAAACATAGGTCAAGCAAGTAGAATTAGTGGCGTAAACCCTGCAGATATAACCGTTTTGATGGTTTATTTAAGACAAAAAGGGTTTTAACTTTACAAAAAACTAAAAAAGTATTATAATTAGTTTGTTATTGAGTTAGTTGTGTGGTCGCGGGGGCGTTAGAAGCGCCAATGAGGAAAGTCCGAGCATCGTAGAGCAGGGTGCTGGAGAAATCCCAGTGAGGGTGACCTTAAGGAAAGTGCAACAGAAATATACCGCCTATTTTAGGTAAGGATGAAAAGGCGAGGTAAGAGCTCACCGTTCCCCTTGTGAAAGGGGAAGCCATGTAAACCCCACCTGATGCAAGATTGACAATATAACCACTTGGTTGCTCGCTAGGTTATATTAACAAAATATCGCTTGAGGGTGTTGGAGACAACACTCCTAGATAAATGACCATACTAGACAGAACTCGGCTTATAGATTAACTCAATATATATGAAAAGACTTTGGTAATACCAAAGTCTTTTCTCTTTTCGTAATATAAAAAATTTTTATTCTTCCCAAGGGGTTTTACCGTGTAAAGCCCAAAAGGTATAAAAGCTTTTTTTTCTATTACTTGCAGTCTTTTGTTGAACTACTTTTCTTTTGACTGCCGTTACTTTTTGAACCATTAGTCTTTCTCATAACTTCTCCTTATTTATGGTAAAAGCAAATTGCAATAGCCTTGAGTTGCCCCACATAACGGACACACGTCCCACGCGTTTAACAGCGTTTCAGTATAACCACACTCGCTACAAATAAAGGTAGTTGGCTTACTTGCCTTGTATAAACTATCTTCATTAAAGCAGTTTAGTAAATAGTTAAAACTGTTTAAGTGGTTCTCTTCAACCTTTGCAATTTTCTTAAAAGAAGCGGAAATTTCCTTAAAACCTTCACGCTCTGCAATTTTTGCAAATTCCGGGTAAATATTAAAGGCTTCTTCCTTTTCATTTTTAATTGCTAAAGAAAACATATCTTCAATAGTGCTTCCCGTATAAGGAAACCCTGCAGTAAACTCGATGTTTTCACTCCCGCCCGCTTTAACTATATGGTCAAAGAAAACTTTTGCGTGTTTGGTTTCGTTTTTTGCAATAACTTTAACCTTTTTTGACGCAGTAAAATATCCTTGATTTTCAAGCAAAGTGGCTAAAAATTGATATCTAAGACCTGCTTGTGCTTCCCCTGCAAAACTTCTTGCTAAATTTATAATCGTTTCTGAATTTTTTAATTCCATAACCGTCTCCTTTTATAAATATTGTGTCCCCCTTTTTTAGAATTTATACGTTAAAAATAAAAAATGGCATAAAAAAAGAACGGCACTTGACCGTTCTTTTCTATTTTGTTTATTAAACCATTGCTAATGCAAGAATTATAGCAACAGGAGCCATACATACCGTTGCAATAATGCCTAATACAAGACCTGCAACTGCTAAACCGTTTTTAACGCCTGCCTTATTTGCTTTCCCCATACCAACTGCTGATAAAATCAAACCAAGAATTGGCACAATAAATGGCAAAACAAATGATATTAAAGCAAGAGACCAACCAAACACCACTGCAAGAAGAGATATTACAAACCCTGCTATACCTAAACCTTTACCCATAATTTTTCTCCTTTTATATTTTTATTATATTATATACTAAGTTTTTTACTTTGTCAGTTTTTTTGATTTAATATAGTCCCAATATAGCCTTTTTCCCTATAAAAAAATAATTCCACACCGTTTTGATGTGGAATTATCATTTTTTTGTTCGCGTTATTAAGCAATAAGTGCAAGAGCAGCAATAATTGCTAAAATAGTAACAACGATTACTGCTACTACAGAAACAATACTAATTACAAGACCTGCAATTGCTAAACCTGACTTAACGCCTGCTTTCTTTGCACTTTTCATAGCAACAGCTGAAAGTACTAAACCAACGATACTTACTACTAGACCGAAGTAAGAACTAACGAATAAGCCGATAACTAAACCAACTAATGCTACAACGAAACCTGCAATAGCTAAACCTTTTTTCATTTTAATTTTCTCCTTTTTTAAAAAATATTTTTTAACTAAGTTTTATTTTATAGGACTTTTTCCTATATGTCAAGTCCTGTAGTGGATTTTTCCCTATAATTTTTTTCTACAAATAAAAAAAGGAGGGGGACTAATGGAAAAAAACATTGCAAAAATCGTTGGTGAAAACTTAAAATTAGCAAGAAAAAATAAAGGCTTAACGCAAAAAGCACTTGCTAAAGAATTAAACAAGTATCAACCTGATTATAGCGAATATGAGAGTGGAAAAATTCAACTTGATTATGAAAAAATTATCTACCTTTGTGAAAGACTTGACATAACGCCAAACGATTTGTTTGGTATAAATTTTTAAATTTTACCCACTCAAAAGAAAAAGACGGTTAAAATAACCGTCTTTTATATATTGTTTTCGTTTTCACTTACTTTATAATATTTTCTATTGCTTTTAGGTATATATCGTAAGTTTTGTTAATATCATCAATTTCCATAAATTCGTTTGGTTCGTGAATTTGGTTGTTTTTACCAGGAAATTCCGGACCAAATGCGCAACCACGCTTAAAAACTGATGCAAAAGTGCCACCTGATTGTGGTATAGGGCTTTCGTTAACACCTAAAACTTCGTTATATGCGTTTAATAGGTCGTTAACAATTCTTTCCGTTTTTGGTACGAAAAGTGGCTTTCTGCTTAAAACTGCATTATACTTAATGCCAAACTTTTCAATTAACGGTATAAAGTCTTCAAGCACTTTTGTTGCAGGAATTCTAAAGTCAACGGAAATTAAAATATCTTCTTCCCTTTCTTCAATTAGGTTAGCAGATAGGGTGGTAAAACCAGTATCGTCCCCTATTTTTGAAAGGTTTAACTTATCGTTAAAAATATAATCAACAACTTCTTTTACCCTTTCCCCACAGTCTAAAAGGTAATCAAAAAGTGGTTTAATTGCATTTACTCCAAGTTCTGGTTTAGAGCCGTGTGCAGTTTTACCAAAACTTTCAATTAAGTTGCCGTTTAGTTTAAGACCGTGTTTTTTAACTAATTTTTCATCAACCTTTCCTTTTGCCGTTATACTTGCATAAGCGCAAACTGCGTTAACAATCGTGCCACTTTTGTTAAAAGTGTAATTTTTTAGTTTAGGAATAGAAAAGTAAATTCTGTTTATACCTTTTTCTGAAAAAACTACAGGGAAGTCGCCGTCAGGGGAAAATCCGTAGTCGGGGAATTTACTTTTTGATTTAAAATACTCAACGTCTTTCCAACCACTTTCTTCATTACAGCCAACGAAAAGGCGAATTTTTTTGTTAAACTTAACTCCCCTTTCCTTTAATTCTTTTAGTGCGTAAAGGCAAATTAAAATAGGTGCTTTGTCATCAGCAACGCCACGGCCAAAAACTTTGCCCTCTTTTACCGTTAAGGTATAAGGGTCGGTTGCCCAGCCTTCCCCTTCAGGCACAACGTCAAGGTGACCGATAATTCCAAACTCTTCGCCACTACCAAAGATAACTTCGCCAAAATAGTTGTCGTAGTTTACCGTTTCAAACCCAAACTTTTTTGCTTTTTCTAAAAAGTATAAAAGTGCCTTTTTATTTTCTTCACCAAACGGTGCGTTATCGCCAAAACCTTGAACGGTTTTTAAGGAAATTAAATAGGCTAAATCTTCTAAAAACTCTTTGTTATCAAACAACATTTTGCCACTCCTACTATAAAGAAAATTTTTTTGTTATATATATCAATAATATTATACTCAAAATTTTAGAATTTGCCATCTTTTAATTGATTTTTTTTGATTTTATGTTAAAATATACCTATGGAAACTAATGATACAAACGTTCATAATGGACATAGGGCAAGAATGTGTAGTAGGCTTTTTGAAAATCCTGACTCGCTTTCTGACCACGAACTTTTAGAAGTTTTGCTCTATTCCGTTATTAAACGCAAAAATACAAACGATATTGCCCACAAACTACTTAGAACTTTTGGCACTTTAGAAAATCTTTTTGAAGCAGATGCTAAAAGCATAACTTTAGTTAGTGGTGTTGGCGAAGCCACGGCAAGAGAAATTAAGGTTATCGGTCAAATTTTGAAAAAGTTGAAAAATAAGCCGATAAAAAAGCCAAAACTTTTTTCTTTTGCAAATAATAAAGATGCTATTATTAGTGAGTTTAAAGGGGAATTTAATGAAAAGTTCGTTATCTTCCTTTTAAACGACAAGCATCAGTTGGTTTCTAAACTTGATTTTAAGGACCATAACCCTTCATCCGTTTCTTGCGATATTCCAGAAATTGTAAAGGCAATCGCCTTAAACTCACCTTATTTTGCCATAATTGCACATAACCACCCAAGCAAAAACTTAATGCCAACTGAAGCAGATGATTTTACTACGGGTAAACTTAACGTTATATTAGCAATGCACGGTGTAAACCTTGTTGACCACGTTATCGTTAGTGATGACGATGCGTACAGTTATTTTATATCAGGCAGAATGAGTTATATTAGAAAATATTTTAATTTTGATAGATTAGTTTCAAAAAACATGGAGGAAATATTAAAGTGAAAGTAAGAACAAGGTTTGCTCCCAGCCCAACTGGTTATTTGCATATCGGTGGTTTAAGAACTGCCCTTTACGGTTACCTTTTTGCTAAAAAACAAGGGGGCGATTTCGTTTTAAGAATTGAAGATACTGACACGGCAAGATACGTTGACGGTTCAGTTCAAATTATTTACGACACAATGCGCGATTCAGGCGTTATGTACGATGAAGGACCAGACGTAGGTGGAAATTACGGACCATACGTTCAAAGTGAAAGAAAAAATTTATATAAAGAATATGCTGAAAAGTTGGTTGAACTTGGTGGTGCTTATTACTGTTTTTGTACCCCTGATAGACTAAACGGCTTAAAAGATGAAAACGGCAACTTTAAGTACGACAAGCATTGTCTAAAATTAAGTAAGGAAGAAATTGAAGAAAGAAAGAAGACTGAACCTTACGTTATAAGACAAAACGTTCCACTAGAAGGCACGGGCAGTTATCACGACTTAGTTTACGGCGACATTAGTGTTGACTATAAAGATATTGAAGACGGTATTTTACTAAAGAGCGACGGTATGCCAACTTACAACTTTGCAAACGTTATTGACGACCACTTAATGGGCATAACTCACGTTATTCGTGGTACGGAATATTTATCTTCTACCCCTAAATACAACCTTATGTACGATGCATTTGGTTGGGAAAGACCGGTTTATATCCACCTACCACCTATCATGAAAGATGAAAGGCACAAACTTTCAAAAAGAAACGGCGATGCAAGTTATGCCGACTTTGTTGAAAAGGGTTACGTTAAAGAAGCAATAGTTAACTATATTGCCCTACTTGGTTGGAGCCCTAAAGAAAATATTGAAAAAATGAGTTTAGCAGAACTAACCGAACACTTCTCTTTAGAAGGTATTTCAAAATCTCCTTCAATTTTTGATGAAGTTAAAATGCGTTGGTTATCTGGCGAATATATTAAAGAAATGTCTAACGAAGAATTTGTTAGTCGTGCTGAAGAATTCTTCAAAAAGTCAAAAGTTTACGGCAAGTACGATTTGTTAAAAATTGCTGAACTATTAAAAACAAGGGTAGAAATTTTTAGTGAAATTCCTGAAAAAATCAACTTCCTTGAAGAATTTACCGACTTTGATAACGCTTTATACTTCCACAAGAAGATGAAGACTGATGAACAAGTTGCAAAAGAAGTTTTGCCAAAGGTTAAAGAAGTTTTAGAAGGCTTATACTCTTGGAATCACGACGGTATTCACGATACGCTTATGGACTTAGTTAATAAACTTGGTGTAAAAACTGGTCAAGTTTTCTGGTGTGCAAGAGTTGCAATTACTGGTAAAGAATCAACCCCAGGTGGCGTAATTGAACTTGCAGAAATTCTAGGCAAGGAAGAAACTTTAAGAAGATTAGACCTTTCAATCAGTAGACTATAATATATATTATATATAATGTATAACAAAAGGGAGTAAACTTTACTCCCTTTTTTGTTTTGCTTAAAGTTCTTCTTCTACAAAAAGTTTATAAACTTCTTCAACTAAAAATTTGTTTTTATTTACCTTTTCTATATTTTCTTTGTTAAAAAGGTCGGCAATCGTATCAACAATTTCCCCTAACTTGCTATCTTCTAATTTGTTGTTTTTTATATCTTTTTTTAATAAAGTTATAAGATTGTTGCGACAATAATCATAAACTTTTTTATAAACTTCTTCTACAAGCAACTCGTTATGTAATCGCAAATAACGGTGTGCCCAAGTAAACAAATCTCTTTTACGCGCTTTATCTAACTGCCTTTTTATAAAATTATCTTTTGTTTGTTGCTTTTTCATAATATTTCCGCCTTTCTTTCGTGGAATTCCACAATATTATATCAAATTCTTGCGCCAAATGTCAATTTCGTGGAACTCCACGAGATAATATTTTTTATAATTCATATAATAATTTCGTGGAACAACGATAAGAAACTCCACGAAGGTGATATTATGAATTTAAATGATGCAATTATCAAAAGAATTGAAGAAATTTGTAAAGAAAAGAATATAAACGTATGCGAAGCAAGTTTGAACGGTGGAAAATCACCATCTGCGATATACGATTTAATTAAAGGTAGAACAAAATGCTCTAAGGTTTCTACTATAAAAGCCTTTTGTCAAGGCGCAGGTATAACTTTGGCTGAATTTTTTGATAAAGATTATTTTAATGACTTTGAAGAATAAGTACACAAAAAACACGGTTTAATTTTTAGCCGTGTTTTTTCTACCTACCCGACTAAAGAGGGACACTTTTTTATAAATTACCCCTTGAAATACCTTGTTTTTGGTGTTATAATTAAAAAAAGGGGTTTTTACTATGACCGATAATATTCTTAACGCCTTAACTTTTTATTGCCAAAACGAAGTTAGAGATTTTATACACGAACCTATTTTTGCAAAACTTAAACTTGCAGTTAAAAATGCAGGGTATAACCTTCTTTGCGAGTATCGTAAAGGCAAACTTAAAGAAGACCGTGAAGACCTTTACTTAATCGTTTCCGTTTTGCATGATGATGGTAGGCTTGTTGAACTTGATGACGACAAGTTTTTAATTTCCGTGCTAAAACTTGTTGACGTTGACAGTAAAAGAAAGGTAACCTTTTATTCTTGGAAGAACGATACGTTTTTAGACACGGTTAAAGAGATGATTAAAAACCTAAACGTTTTACCAGATGATGAGTTTTAATAAGTTAATTACAAGGGGCGATAAAGTCGCTCCTTTTTTATAAATAGTTTTTTAAGTTTTCCATTTAAAAATAGATATGGCGCAAAGGTAAATTTTTTGCGCCATATTTGTTTTTTTGTTTCACACTTTAACTTAAGATAGTTTTTTAGCCGTTAAAAAATCGTTTTTATAAAAGGAAGTTAGGTCCCTATCCCCGTTTTTTAAAAAGTTATAAATGCCTTCTGCAATAACTTCAGCAAACTTATAAACTAGGTTTAGCCTTGTCAGCCTTAAAAGCCTGTCCCCCTTTTCCTTTTCACTAACTACTGCCATTATACCAACGTCGCCTATAAAAGAAAAGTTTTTGTTTACGCCAAGACCTGGGCGAAGCCCCCCTTCAACAACCTTTATTAAACCAACTTCATCTTTAGTTGATAGGGCAGAATCAACTGCAATTATAGGTTGGTTTTTATGAATAGAAGTTAAATACTTTTTTAAGTAATTTACTTCTTTTGCAGTAACCGGGTTTTTCAACGTGCCGTAAACAAAGGCATCTACCTTATTTTCTTCTAAAATAGTGCCGACAAGTGGCCCAACACTATCGCCAAGCACCAAATCACTACCTATTGAACAAATTATCGCCTTGTTTTCCTTTATAATCTCTTTTAAGGAAGAAGATATGCCTATTTTTGCATAACTATTAAACAAACTAAAAGTAAACTCTTTTTTATCAAAATTTTTCATAAAAAGATTATTTACTTTAAATACCTATTTTATACCTTGCAAAAAGTCTTTTTTTAGGGTATAATACTAATAACTTAATATTAAGGAGAAGGATTATGCAATTAAACTTATTTGCGTTGTCAAATGGCGCAATTGCAGACCTTGTAGCGCTAGCAATAATTTTGATTTGCGTCATAATAGGAATTGCTAGGGGTTTTGTAAAATCACTACTAAAGTCTGCAAGAAAGATTGTAAGTTTAATTTTAGCCTTTCTACTTTGTTCAAAAATTGCAGTTCTACTTGACAACTGGTTTAATATAATTGAAGTTTTAAGTCCAACAATGGGCACTTTGGTAGAAAAACTTTTTGGTGATGCAATTGTAAACACACCTTTTAACGAAGCCTTGACTTCTGAAAACACTTTAACCTTAACGCTTATCAATTTGGTTAAATCGTTTATAGGAAATGCCGATACGGGTGCGACTACGTTAAAAGAACTACTATCACCTATCTTTTCTTACTACTTAACGGTTGTTATAAGTTTTGTTGTTTCACTATTCGTATTTAGACTTGTTTTTACACTTATTATAAAACTTTTCTCTGCGGTAGTGGAAAAAATAAAGATTTTAAGAGCTACGGACAAGATTTTAGGTCTTGCGCTTGGTTTATTTAATGCATATATCGTTATAAGTGCAGGTCTTACAATTTTAGCGATGTTACCTTTTGGGTTTCTTGAATCGGTTTCTTTAGCAATTTCAGAATCTGCTATACTTTCTTTTATAGATAGCCTTAACCTTTTATCAGTTATTCTTGAAGGCATACTAAAAACAAACTTTTTAGAAGACGTTTTGAACAAAATTATCGTTGCGTAGGCTAAAATTGACAAAAATTAGATTAAATTTCCCCCGTTTTTTATTGAAAAATGTTCCACGTGGAACTCTCCAATGAAAAACATAATGTTTCACGTGAAACATTTTTAACCAAGTTCCACGTGAAACAAACATAATTAAATACTGTTTTACGTAAAGAAGAATAGTTGGGTTTAGCTATTCTTTTTTTATGCAAAAAAGCGTGTTTTTGACTAAAAATGGCAAAAAATGGTCAAAAATTGGCTTTGCGTTAGGCTTTTTTGCAAAAATAACGACTTTTAAGCAAAATTATACTTACAAAACGACTTATCCCCCGTTTTTATTTCTCAAAAAAGCAGTTTTATTTTATAAACATACTACAAAGTTTTGTAAAAGAAAAAACGTAAAATAATTGTTAGAATATTGCTAGACTTTTGTGTTTGTAAAAAAGCAACACTTAATACACTCTCCAAATATTGATGATGATGGATTACCGCCTTCAAAACAAAGGCTTAAAAACCTTCCGTTTTTAACAAATAAAGGCTTTTGGCAGAACAATAAGAAAAAGGGCAAAATTTACTTTAGTAATAATTTTTGATTGCGTTGTGGCTTAAAAAGACAAAAAAATTAAAAATTTTTATGCGTTTTAATTTATAGGCGCAATAATATTATATATGGCGCAAAGCATATTTTGACTTTTTTATAAAAAATTATTTTTAAAAAAACATTGTAATTTAAAATAAAGTGTGTTATTATATTTACACGTAAAAGGTTAAATTCCTTAGAAATTTGCTTTGTTTTTAGCCTTTACCCTATCACAAAAAAAGTTAAAGGGCAAAAGATAAGAATAATTTTTTGGTTTTGAATTATACTTTTTACGAAGAAAATATATAATAGATATATAATGTTTTGCAAAAAAACTTTTTTCAATATTTTTTAAAGTGTTTTTTTGTAAAATTAAAAAATAAAAATCAATAGTACTCACACTTAACAAATTGATTTTTTCACACAAATTAGGAGGACTTATTTAAATTGAAGAAAAAAGGTGGAAAAATTTTAGTTTTTATTATAGTTGCTATACTTGCAGTTGTTGCTATAGTTTCTTTTTCTAACTGTAGCAAAACTAGAAGAGAAGTTGCGTATAGCGATTTTTATGCTATAGTAAATTCTTTAGACAACATAAACGAACTACAAGAAAATATTAAAAAATTAGACGGTTTAGAAATTTTCAAAAACGAAGCCGTTAGCCAAAATTACCAAAACTTAATGTTTGGTCTTGCTGGTGTACGCGTTGACGGTTATGCCGTTGAGTTTGATATCGTTGCAGTATATAACGACCTTCAAGGGGTTGAAAGACAACAATTTATTCAATACAGAACGGTATTCGCAAGAAACGATACTTCTGTTGCTTTAATAGAAAAAGCATGTAACGAAAACGGTGTTATTTTTGCTTACGCAGACCCTAACGACACGGGCGTATGGTCAGGTATTTTAAGTTATTTACCACTCATTTTAGGTGTTGGTTTTACAATTTTCTTATTCTTTATGTTAACCCGTCAAATGGGCGGTGGCACAAAAGACGCTATGAGTTTTGCAAAGACTAACGCAAGAGTTAACAAGGACTTAAAGGTTAGATTTTCAGACGTAGCAGGTGCTGAAGAAGAAAAGGAAGAATTAAAAGAAATTGTTGAATTCTTAAAAAATCCTAAAAAATTCTCTGAAGTTGGTGCAAGAATTCCTAAGGGTGTACTTTTAGTTGGCCCTCCGGGAACGGGTAAAACTTTATTTGCTAAAGCCGTTGCAGGTGAAGCAGGTGTTCCTTTCTTCTCTATAAGCGGCTCTGACTTCGTTGAAATGTTCGTTGGTGTTGGTGCATCAAGGGTAAGAGATTTATTTGATACTGCTAAAAAGAGTATGCCTTGTATCGTGTTTATTGACGAAATTGACGCAGTTGGTAGACAACGTGGTACCGGTCTTGGTGGTGGCCACGATGAAAGAGAACAAACACTTAACCAACTATTAGTACAAATGGACGGTTTTGAAACTAACGAAGGTATTATCGTTATGGCGGCAACAAACCGTGCCGATATATTAGACCCTGCACTTCTTCGTCCAGGTAGATTTGACAGACAAATTTACGTTAACCTACCAGACGTTAAGGGTAGAGAAGCAATATTAAAAGTTCACGCAAGAAACAAGCCACTTGCAAAAGACATTAACTTTAAAACAATTGCAAGAATGACTGCAGGTTTTAGTGGTGCTGATATTGAAAGATTATTAAACGAATCTGCTATTTTGGCGGCAAGAGATAATAGACAAGTTATCACCAATAAAGACATTTACGAAGGGGTTAACAAGGTTATTATCGGTCCACAAAAGAAGAGCCGTGTTATTACTGAAACGGATAAACGTATTACTGCATACCACGAATCAGGCCACGCAATACTTGCAAAACTATTAAAGCATTGCGACCCTGTACACGAAGTTTCTATTATTCCTCGTGGCCCTGCGGCTGGTTATACAATGACCTTACCAGATAACGACGACGACCATATTATGAAAAACAAACTTCTTGACGATATCGTTATGACGCTTGGTGGTAGAGTTGCTGAAGAACTTGTTATAAAAGATATTTCAGCAGGTGCATCTGGCGATATTCAAGCCGTTTCAAAGAGAGCAAGAAAGATGGTAACCGAATGGGGTATGAGCGACGTTGTTGGTCCTATTTCTTACGGTTCTGAAAGAGACGTGTTTATCGGTAGAGATATGGCATCACACGCAAATTATAGCGACCAAATGGCATCTGTCATTGATAAAGAAGTTGAAAAAATAATTATGTCTTCTTTAGAAAAGGCAAGAAAACTTCTTTCTGAAAATAGAGATGTTTTAGACAAAATGGCAAGACTTCTTGTTGAAAGGGAAACCATTTTTGCCGAAGAAGTTAATATGCTTATGGAAGGCAAATCAGTTGAAGAAATTGAAGCCTTTATGGATGAAAACGAAAAGTTTTTAGCCGAAAATCCTTTTGAAAGAGGAAACAGAACTATCATTAAAGAAAAACCTACTGAAAAGGTGGAAAAGGTAGAAGAAAAGAAAGAAACGGCTCTTAAAGCGCCAAATAACGAAGACAAAACGGAAGAATAATTTTATTAACCTATAACGGAAAATACGAAAACCAAAGGAGAAAATATATGGGTAAAATAATTGCTTTTTCAAACCAAAAAGGTGGTGTTGGTAAAACTACAACCTGTGTTAATATGGCGGCTTACCTAGCAATCGCCGGTAAGAAAACGCTTATTATTGACATTGACCCACAAGGTAATGCAACTACGGGGTTAGGCTTTTCAAAAAGTGAAATTAAGGCGTCTATTTATAACGCAATGATTGAGCCTGAAGACTATCCTGTTATATCAGTTGCATTAAAAACTCAAGTAGAAAATCTTGACCTTTTACCTGCTAACATTGATTTAGCAGGGGCAGACGTTGAACTTGTTTACGTAAAAAATAGGGAAAGCGTACTAAAAAACATTTTAGCAAAGGTAAAAGATTATTACGATTTTATTTTAATAGACTGTCCACCATCACTTGGACTTTTAACGATAAACGCGTTAGTTGCATCTGACTCTGTTATCGTGCCTATTCAAAGCGAATATTACGCAATGGAAGGTTTAAGCCAACTTATGAACACTATTAAACTTGTAATTAAGCACTTGAACGAAAAACTTCGTATTGAAGGGGTTGTTTTAACAATGAACGACAACCGTGCAATTATTTCACGCCAAATTACTAGTGAAATTAAAAAATTCTTTGGAAAACGCGTATACGACACGGTTATTCCAAGAAATATTCGTTTAGCAGAAGCGCCAAGCCACGGTGTACCTATTATGTTGCACGACACAAGATGTTCAGGCGCAAAAGCATATCTTGCTTTAACTGAAGAGTTCTTAGCAAGACAAAAATAATTTTTACGGGAGAAAAAGATGAAAAATAATAGAGGGTTAGGAAAAGGACTTTCAGCATTATTTTCTGAAACGGAAGAAGATTACGGCAAAAGTTTAATTTTTGATGAAGAAAACGAACCAAAGCAAGGGGTTAGCGAAATTGAAATTGATTCTATCTTTGCAAACCCTAATCAGCCAAGAAAGGTTTTTGACCAAACGGCTTTAGAAGAACTTTCTTCATCTATCGCAAAGCACGGCGTTATTATGCCTATTATCGTAAACAAGTCTGGCGACAAGTATATGATAATCGCAGGGGAACGTCGTTTTAGAGCATCAAAACTTGCAGGTCTAAAGAAAGTTCCTGTAATTATCAAAAACTATTCAGAAAGACAAATTAAAGAAATTTCTTTAATTGAAAACTTACAAAGAGAAGACTTAAACCCTATTGAAGCGGCTAATGCAATGCGTTCTCTTATGGAAGAATACGGTTTAACGCAAGAAGATTTAGCAGATAGAATTGGCAAGTCAAGACCTGCTATCACTAACACTCTTCGTTTATTAACCCTTAACCGTGACGTTGTTAAAATGGTTGCTGACGGCACTTTATCTGCAGGTCACGCAAGAACTTTAATTTCTATGCCAAGCGAAGAACAACTTAAAATGGCAAAGGCAGTTGTTAAAGAAGGTATTTCCGTTAGAGAAGTTGAAAAGAGAGTAAAAGAATACTTTAATCCACCTGAAAAGGTTAAAAAGGTTAAACAACCACTTTCACTTGAACTTCAAGACCTTGTTGAACGTATGCAAAGAACTTTTGGTACAAAAGTTAACGCAATCGGCAACGATAAAAAGGGTAGAATTTACATTGACTACTATACGAGAGATGATTTAGACAGACTTTCTGAATTCGTTGAATATTTAGAAAAAAACAATAAATAAAAATTAAGGGGGAAAGGATATGTTAGACACATCAACCATAGTAATTATTGTAGTTGCAGTAGTGCTTTTAGTTTTACTAATTGCATCACTTAGAATAGTTCGCCAAGCAACGGCAGTAGTTGTAGAAAGATTAGGTAAATTTAATAGAGTTTTAGAAACGGGCATACACCTTATAATTCCTTTTATTGAAAGAGTGTATCCACCTATCAGTTTGAAAGAAAGGGTTGCAGACTTTGCGCCACAACCAGTTATCACTAAAGATAACGTTACGATGCAAATTGACACGGTAGTTTATTTTTCAGTAACCGACCCTAAACTTTTTAGTTATGGTGTTGATAATCCTATTAGGGCTATTGAAAATTTAACGGCAACCACCCTTCGTAACTTGGTTGGTGAACTTGAACTTGATGAAACGCTAACGAGTAGAGATACCGTTAACAGCAAAATGAGAGCAATTCTTGATGAAGCAACCGACCCTTGGGGCATTAAGATAAACCGTGTGGAACTTAAAAACATACTTCCACCAAAAGATATTCAAGACGCAATGGAAAAGCAAATGCGTGCTGAAAGAGAAAGAAGAGAAGCAATCTTAAAAGCCGAAGGTGAAAAGAGAAGTAATATTTTAGTAGCAGAAGGTGAAAAGGAAGCGCTTATTTTAAGAGCAGAAGCAAGAAAACAAGCGGCTATTGCCGAAGCAGAAGGTACTGCAACTGCAATTAAAATGATTAACGAAGCAAACCCTAACGCAGCATACTTAACTTTAAGAGGATACGAAGCCTTGAAAGTTGTTGCTGATGGAAAGAGTACGAAACTTATTATTCCAAGTGAAATTCAAAACGTTGCAGGTTTACTTGCAAGTTTGAAAGAAGTTGTTAAAGAAGACCAAAAAGATTAAAAACTTAAAAAGCCGTCTAACCGACGGCTTTCTTTTAGAAAAAATGTTAGAATTTACTTTACTAGATAAAAACGCAGTTGAATTAAAAAAATTTTTTGACGACACCACGCTACCTTTTTGTGATTTGAGCGTTGGCGTTAGATATATGTGGAAAGATGAATATCTTACTTCTTTTGCTATTTTTGACGACACGCTTATACTTAAAAACGGACAAAAAGAGTTTAAGGACTACTTCTTTTACCCTATCGGTAAAAATATTGACGGTGCGTTAAAAGAGATAGAAGATTTTGCAAAGACAAAAGGGTTTTTAGGCTTTTGCGTGGTTGATGATAGCCTTGCAAACGAACTTGCCAAAAAATACCCTGACGCAAAAATTACCACCGATAGAAGATGGAGTGATTATATTTATAATTTAGAAGACCTTGCGTTTTTTAAGGGCAAAAGGTTTAACGGACAAAGAAACCATATAAATAAGTTCAAAAAACTTTATAACTACACTACTGAACTTATCACAAAAGAAAATATTGATGAGTGTAAACTTTTTTTAACCGATTATATAGAAACGCTTGTTGACGATATTAAAAAGGAAGAAGTTAAAAAAACAATAACCTATCTTAATGATATTTTCCTTTTAGAACAAGTAGGTATGGTATTAAAGGTTGAAGGCAAAATAGTTGGCTTAACCATAGGGGAAGTTTCAAGAAATATTCTTTTTGTTCACGCAGAAAAAGCGCTAACTTCTTACCAAGGGGCATACCCTACTTTAGTTAGTGAGTTTGCTAAACTTTTCGTTGGCAAAGCTGAGTTTATCAACAGGGAAGAAGACTGTGGCGATATTGGACTTAGAACTTCAAAAATGCAATATAAACCTATTGAAATTAAGGACAAGTATTTTGTTTATATAGACACACTTTTTGCTAACTGCCCTGACACTATTAGCACTAAAAGGTTGACCTTAAAAACCTTAAACGATAGCCATAAAGAAGATTACCATAAACTTTATACCAACGATGACTTAAACAAGTTTTGGGGGTACGACTACCGTGAAGATTTAGGGGAAAATAAGCCAACGCCCGACTATTTTATTAACTTTGCGTATGCACTTAAAAAAGATAAGCAAGAATATTCTTACGCAATTTGCCTAAAAGACAAAATGATTGGCGAAGGGCTTTTTTGGAACTTTGGTTTTGACCGCTCCGTTGAACTTGGCATAAGGCTTTTTAACGAATACCAAGGCTTTGGCTATGCTGTAGAAACTTATACTTCGCTAAAAGAAACGGCTTTTAACGTTTTAGGCGCAAAAACCGTTTACGCAAAATGTATGAAGCAAAATTTACCTTCAAAAAAAATGATATTAAAGTCTGGCTTTACTAATTATAAAGAAGATGATATTTACTTTTATTTTAAGGCAGAAAAGGTTTAACCACCTTGTTTGCCTTATTTTTTTATCAATTATTTAACAAATCTTGTTAATATTTAATTTTTATTACAATTTTTTATAAAAAATTATATACAAATTGTTTTTTTGTTGTATAATGTGTTATATAAAATTATTTCTAAAGGGGACGGTTATGAAAGTTGGTGAAATAAATCCTTACATTAGACAGGCAAAAGAATCAATCCTGCTAAAAGGTATGAACATTAAGCAACGAATAATTTACGATTACGAACTTCTTTATTTAAGAGAAGGTACTTTTACCTTAATATATAACGGCGACACTTTCTTTTGTAAAAAAGGGGATATTATTTTAATTGAACCAGGCGTTCAACACGAATTTATAGTTAACTCAACGGATATTTCACAACCACATATCCACTTTGACCTTGCATATAGACCTAATAGTGAAAAAATTCCTATCTGTTTTAAAGATATAACAGCAATGACGGATAAGGAAAAGGATATGATTCACGAAAATATGTTACCAAGTTATCCAACTGCGCCACTATTAGTTTGTAAAAACAAAACCCGTTTTTTAACTTATTTTAACAAAATCGTATCTAAAAGACCAACTTCTCCACTTGTTAGAAAAGGTTTACTTTTAGAACTACTTGGCATTATTTTTTACGACAACTTCTGGGGACTACTTAGAAAGGAAGAATTTTTAACCATAGCACACCAAGTAAAAGACTATATTGATAGGGGCAACGGTCTTAATATGGATTTAGACGACCTTGCAAAATTCTTTTCATACAGCAAGTTCCATTTAGAAAAGAAGTTTAAAGAGTTTTTTGGCGTAAGCATAATAACTTACAAAAACACCCTTCGTATGCAAAGGGCAAAAGAACTACTTATGACAAACTCCGTTTCAAAAACGGCAAAAATTTTAGGGTACACTTCAATTCACTCTTTTAGTAGAACTTACAAAAACCATTTTGGCAAGTCGCCAACTTCTTCTATAAAAGAAACAAAACAAGCAACTAATTAAATAAAAAAGACCAACGTTTTTTTCGTTGGTCTTTTAACGTTTTTTTAGCAAAAGTTGATTTATGATTTAGCAAAAATTGACAAACAAAAAAATGTTTTTTTAAAAAAGTGTGATTTTTTATTTAAAATAGGCAAAAACTGTAGTATAATAATAAAAAACAATAGTTTTTTGGTCAACAATTCTTGACCGACAGGATGGTTATGGATATATACGAATTAAATCCTCACATTAGGTTAAAGTCGCGCTCAGTTCTAAACAAGGGGGCTCTTTCTACCCCACGTGCACTTTATGATTACGAACTTTTATACGTTGAAGACGGTTCTTTTACTTTGGTATACGACGGCAAACCTTTCTTTTGCAAAAAAGGGGATATTATTTTAATTGCACCAGGCGTAACCCATTATTTTATAATCAATGAAGAAGTTTCCCTTCCTTTCGTGCATTTTGATGCAATAAAAAGGACAAACTGTTGGGAAATTCCAGTATCTTTTAAAGACCTACCAGATATGACTGTAGAAGAAAAAACTTGGATTCATAAAAAATACTTCCCGCACTACGATGGCGAACCTATTTTGAAGTGCGACAATATGGAAAGGTTTTTAAAACTGTTTAACGAAGTAGTTAGCCCTACTTATATGGCAATGCTAGTAAGAAAAGCAAGGCTAACAGAACTAATTGCCGTTATAATGCACTTTAATTTTTTACAATTCGTTAGAGACCACAACGATCCGTCTATAGAATTTCAAATAAAAAGTTACATAGACTCTAACGGTTGTTATAATATGACTCTTCAAGACTTTGCAGACTTCTTTTCATACAACAAGTTCTATATGATACGAAAGTTTAAGTCTACTTTTGGCATAGGAATAATGGAGTATAGAAACAAAGTTAAAATGGAAAAGGCAAACGATTTGTTAATTCGTTTTTCTTTAGAAAACACGGCAAAACAGTTAGGCTTTTCTTCCGTTTATTCTTTTAGTAGAGCGTATAAAGATTATTTTGGCAAACCACCAAAATCTCAAATAAAATAAAAATTTTAATATAAAAAAGACCAGCGCAAAAAAGCGTTGGTCTTTAATTTTTTAAATACTATTTTTTATCAATTAAGTTGTAAAGGTTAACTTGATAGTTTTTGATTGCTTGTTCAATCATTTCAACTGCCACCTTTCTATCTTGAACGTTGCTAACGTCCGTATCCTTGCCTTCTAACTGTTTATACACTCTAAAGAAGTGTACCATTTCATCAAAGATATGCGTAGGTAGGTCATTAATATCTTTATAAGTATTATAGTTAGGGTCAGAAAAAGGTATTGCAATAATCTTTTCATCCGTGCTACCGTTATCTTCCATAACGATAACCCCTATAGGATAACACTTTACAAGGCTCATTTGAATTAAAGATTCTGAACACAAAACTAAAACGTCAAGTGGGTCGTCATCAGCAGCAAGCGTTTGTGGAATAAAGCCGTAGTTTGCAGGATAATGCGTAGACGTATGTAAAATTCTATCAAGCATAAGCATACCCGTAGACTTATCCATTTCATATTTTTGTTTAGAACCTTTTGAAATTTCAATAACTGCAAAAAATTCTTCCGGTTGTATTCTTTTTCTGTCAATGTCGTGCCAAATGTTCATCTTTAGCCTCCAAAATTTATTTTATAAATTCCTTACCCATAAACGGAACTAAAACTTCAGGTACTTTGATTGAACCGTCTGCTTGTTGAAGTTGTTCAACTAATGCAGGGAACACTCTACTAGTTGCAAGACCTGAACCGTTTAAGGTGTGTAAGAATTGTGCCTTACCAGTCTTTTTATCTCTATACTTCGTGTTATTTCTTCTTGCTTGGTAATCGTTTGCGTTAGATACTGAAGAAACTTCTTTGTAAATTCCCATACTTGGAATCCAAACTTCAATATCGTAAGTTCTTGCCATTGATGCAGAACAGTCACCTGCTGCTAACTTGCTAACTCTAAAGTGAAGACCAAGTTTTTCCATTAAAGATGCAGCCTTGTCAACTAATTCTTCAAAAGCCTTTTTGCTTTGTTCAGGGGTAGCGTATTGTACCATTTCTACCTTGTTGAATTGGTGACCTCTTATCATACCGCGTTCTTCTGCTCTATATGAACCTGCTTCCTTTCTGTAGCAAGGGGTATAAGCAAAGAATTTCATAGGTAATTTTTCTTCATCAACAATTTCGCCTGCGTACATATTAACAAGTGCAGTTTCAGCAGTTGGTAGCATAAATCTATTCTTCTTCATATCTTCTTCGCCACCAAGCCAGTAAACTTCGTCACTAAACTTAGGGAATTGACCTGCGCCAAAACCACAGTTATAACCAAGTTGGTGTGGTGGTAAAATAAATTCATAACCATCTTTTAAGTGTTCTGAAATAAAGAAGTTAAGAAGTGCCCATTCAAGTTTAGCACCGTCGCCACGGTAAATCCAGAAACCGCCACCTGAAAGTTTAGTACCTCTTGTGTAATCAATTAAACCAAGTTTAGTACATAAGTCAACGTGGTTTTGTGGTGTAAAATCAAAATTAGGTTTTTCACCAACGATTTTAATAACTTCATTGGCTTCCTTTTCACCAGCAACTAAGTCTTCATCAGGAAGGTTAGGTAAAACTGCTAAAAAGTTAAATATTTTATCTTGAACTTCTGCTAATTCTTTATCGCCTTCTTCAATTTTATTTCCTAACGCTCTCATTTCTTCAAAGATAGGCTGAACGTCCTTACCTTCTTTTTTAAGTTTAGGAATAGAAGAAGAAACTGCGTTTCTTTCTGCCTTTAATTTTTCAATTTCAGAAATAATCTTTTTACGCTTTTCATCAAGTTCTAAAACTTCCGTAAAGTCAACGATAGCCCCTTTTCTACTTAAAAGTTCGCTAACTTTTTGTGGATTTTCAGCAATAAGTTTAATGTCTAACATAATTTTCTCCGTAATATTTAAAAGTTTTTACTTATTAGGATAATATTATAAACCTAAAAGGGCTAAAAATCAATAGAATATAAAAATTTAAGCAAAAAAGTTTTGTTAATTTTTAACAACTTTTGTTAAATTGTTGCTAAATCAAATAAAAAATGGTAAAATTTAGTGCAAGATTAACGACTTAACCTTTCAGGAGAATAAGATGAAAAGTGATAGAATAAACCAAATTCAAGAACTTGTTGAAAAGTATGGTAAAATTTCTTACGATGAACTACACGGGCTTCTTCCACACGTTTCACAAATGACCCTTCGCCGTGACGTTTCTTTTTTAGAAGAACAAGGCGTTTTAGTTAGAATTCCTAACGGCGCAGTTTCTATGGAAGAAATTCAAAAAAAGACGGAAGAACAATTTATCAAAAGGGTTGGTAGAAACGTTTTAGAAAAAAAGGAAATCGCTGAAAAGGCTATGACTATTATTAAGCCAAAAAGTTGTATTTTTATTGACGGGGGGTCTACCACTTTATATTTTGCAAAAGACCTACCTAACGACAGTTATTACGTAGTAACAAACTCACTTAACGTTGCAACGGAAGTATTAAAAAACAGTCTTCCTACGGTTGCTTTACTTGGTGGCGACGTTACAAGAAACAACCTTATAACGATAGGTCAATCAAGTCTTGACTTTTTAGATAAAATTAACATTGAAGTTGCCGTTATGACTTCTACTGGATTTTTACCAAAATCCGGTTGTTTTACTTGTGGCTCTCAACCTGAAGTAGACATCAAGTCAAGAGTTATTAAAAAGGCAAGTAAGGTAGTTATGCTACTTGATAGCACTAAGGTTAACCTTAACACCCCTTACACCTTTGCTAACTACGACGATATTGACTATCTTGTAGTTGATAGCAACTTCCCTAAAGAATTAAGAGAAGAAATTAAAAATAAAAATATAATGGTTATATAATCACCTTGCAAAAACCAAGCAAAAGTGGTACAATAACCTTTGGTAAAAAATATGTTTAAAAAATTAAGAGCAGATATTAAAGCCGCAAAGCAAAACGACCCTGCTGCAAGAAGCAAGTTTGAAATTTGGCTTACTTACTCTGGGGTACACGCACTTTCGTGGCATAGATACGCAAACTTTTTGTATAGAATAAAATTTAGGCTATTAGCAAGAATAACAAGCCAGTTTGCTAAACTTTTAACGGGTATTGAAATTCACCCTGCCGCTAAAATTGATGGTGGTGTGTTTATTGACCACGGCAACGGCGTAGTTATAGGCGAAACTGCCGTTATTGAAAAGGGCGTCGTTATCTATCAAGGAGTTACCCTTGGTGGTACTGGTAAAGAAAAGGGAAAAAGACACCCTACCGTAAAAGAAGGTGCAGTAATTAGCGCAGGTTCAAAAGTTTTAGGGAACATTACCGTTGGCGAATTTAGTAAAATAGGCGCAGGGGCAGTCGTATTAAAAGACGTTCCACCATACGCAACGGTAGTAGGCGTACCTGCAAGAGTTGTTAGGATTAACGGCGAAAAGCCAACTCTAACGCAAGAAAAGGCAGACCCTATCATGGAAGAAGTTTGCAAGTTAAGAGAAAAGATTTTTGAAATAGAAGAACAACTTAAAAATTTAAAATAGGTGTGATATGAAAGTTTACAACACGTTAAGTAGAACTAAAGAAGAATTCAAGCCACTTGTTGGCAATAAGGTTAATATGTACGCTTGTGGTATTACCGTTTCAGGCGAAGCGCATATAGGCCATGCTTTCCAAGCACTAATTTACGATATTATGCGTAAGTTTTTATTAAAACAAGGTTACGACGTAACTTATGCAAGAAACTACACGGACGTTGATGATAAAATTATTGCTCGTTCAAAAGAAACGGGTATCCCTGCAGACAAGTATGCTGAAATGATGATTGAAAAAATCAATTCAGTTATGAAAGATATGGAAATTGACGACCCTGACGTTTGGCTTAAAGCAACTTTAAATATTGATAACATTATTCATTTTATTGAAGGTTTAATTGAAAAGGGTCACGCATACGCAACCGACCGTGGCGACGTTTATTTTGACGTTGAAAGTTTCCCTTCTTACGGAAAGTTATCTAACAGAAATTTAGAAGATGCAATCTCTAACGTTAGAATTGAAAATGAAGACAATAAGCGTAGCGCACTTGACTTTGCTTTATGGAAATCAGCAAAGGAAGGGGAAATCTTCTGGGAATCTCCTTGGGGTAAAGGTAGACCTGGTTGGCATATTGAATGTTCTGCAATGAACAAAGAAGCGTTTGGCGAACAAATTGATATCCACGGTGGCGGTAGAGACTTAATTTTTCCTCACCACGAAAACGAAATTGCACAAACGGAAGCCTTAACGGGTAAACCTTTTGTAAAATACTGGATACACAACGGCTTAATCAAAGTAAACGGTCAAAAAATGAGTAAGTCACTTGGCAACAGTTTGCTTTTAGAAGATTTACTTAAAAAATATTCTAACGAAGCAATTAAACTTGCTCTACTTCAAACAAACTATAAAAACGATATCAACCTAACCGACAACGTTTTTGAAGATGCAGAAAAGCATTTATACGACTTCTATTCAGTTTTCAAGTTAGCGCTAGATAAAGGC
This sequence comes from Clostridia bacterium, assembly GCA_017508485.1. GTDB lineage: Bacteria > Bacillota > Clostridia > Christensenellales > Borkfalkiaceae > SIG381. The sequence goes on from JAFVYV010000012.1 coordinate 31,645, forward strand.
ATTGAAATAATAGGTGAAAATAAAGAAATTGACGAAGATTTCAACAAGGCTATGACCGACGACTTTAACACGGCACTTGCCCTTTCTAACCTATATAAATACTTTAAGGTTATTAAGCAAAAACTGGCTAAGGGCGACTTAACTGCAGGGGCTGACCTAAACCAAATTAAGGTTACTTACGACCTTTTAGGTTTGTTTAGAAAGGACGCAAACGAATTTACTTCTTACTACGAACAAAAAACGGCAAACGGTATTCCTGAAGAAGTTATTTCTTTAGCAGAAGAAAGAAAGGTTGCCCGTCAAAACAAAGACTGGGCTAAGTCTGATGAATTAAGAGATAAAATTTCTGCCTTAGGTTTTGTTGTAAAAGACTCTAAAGACGGATACGAAATAATTAAAAAATAACGGGTAAAAATTATGATTACTTCAAAAGAATTAAGAGAAAAATGGATAAAGTTTTACGAAGAACGTGGTCACGTTAATATCGGCGCAGTTTCTTTAATAGGCGATGGTTCAACCGGCGTTATGTTTAACGTTGCAGGTATGCAACCACTTATGCCATACTTACTTGGTAAAAAACACCCTTCTGGCAGTACAAGACTTTGCAACGTTCAAGGTTGTGTTAGAACGGTTGATATTGACTCTGTTGGTGATGCAACTCACTTTACCTTCTTTGAAATGATGGGTAACTGGAGTCTTGGCGACTACTTCAAAAAGGAAAAGACAAGATGGTCTTTTGAACTTTTAACGGAAGTTTTTGGTTTTGAAAAGGAAAAAATTTGTTCAACCGTTTTTGAAGGTAACGAATCTGCTCCAAGAGATAATGAAACTGCTGAACTTCTTAAAGGTTTAGGCATTAAAGAAGAAAATATTTTCTATTTAGACAAGTCTAACAACTGGTGGGAACTTGAAGGTACGGTTGGCACTCCTTGTGGTCCTGACAACGAATGGTTCTATCCAAGACACGACAATCCTTGCTCACCTACTTGCGACGTTAACTGTGATTGTGGTAGATACGTTGAAATTGGTAACGACGTTTATATGCAATACAAAAAGTTAGAAGGTGGAAAGTACACCGAACTTGAAAACAAAAACGTTGACACGGGTTTTGGGCTTGATAGACTACTTCTTTTCTTAAACAATTTAGACGACGGTTATAAAACCGACCTATTCATTGACTCAATTAACCTTTTACAAGAAGTTTCAGGCAAAGATTATGAAACTGATGAAGTTGCAAGAAAGGCTATGCGTATTATCGCAGACCACACAAGAACTTCGGTTATGTTAATAGGTGACAGAAACGGTATTTTACCATCTAACACGGGCGCAGGTTATATTTTAAGAAGACTTATGCGTAGAGCAATAAGATACTGCAAAAACTTAAACGTTGATGCAACCGTTATTTTAGAAGTTGCTAAAATCTTTATTGAAAAAATTTACAACGACGCATATCCACTACTTGTTGAAAAAGAAGGTTATATTTTAGATGAAATTCTAAAAGAAATTAACAAGTTTGAAGCAACTTTAGCATCTGGTATGAAGGAATTTGACAAGTGCATTATCGGTATGGAAAGAAAGAACGCGTTTATGGCGCAAAAAGACCCAAATTATATTCCTGAAACGGTAATTAGTGGTAAACAAGCGTTTAGGTTATACGATACTTTTGGTTTCCCACTTGAACTTACTAAAGAACTTGCTGAAGAAAAGGGTTTAACGGTTGATGAAGTTGGCTTTAACGATGCATTTAAAGAACATCAAGAAAAGTCAAAGGCACAAGCAGTTTCTGCAAAAGGTGGCTTAACTGAACAAACGGAAATTACAACAAACTACCATACAGCAACACACATTATGCTTGCAGGTCTTCGTAAAATGTTTGGTACTTCAACTGAACAAAAAGGTTCTAACATTACGGAAGAAAGACTTCGTTTTGACTTCAACTTAGACCACAAAATGACGGCTGAAGAATTAAAGGAATTAGAAGATTTCGTTAACGACGTTATTGAAAGAAAGATTGACGTTGTTAAAACGGAAGAACCTTACAACAAGGCTGTATCAGAAGGGGCTTACGGTGTATTTACTGCCGAAAGTGACGACCAAATAGTTTCTATCTACACCATTGACGGCGTTGATAAGCAAATTTGTGGTGGTCCACACGCAAAAAATACTGGCGACCTTGGTAAGTTTATTATTAAAAAGGAAGAAAGTTCATCTAGCGGGGTTAGAAGAATTAAAGCCGTTTTAAGATAACTTAAAAAAACAATTGACAAATTAAAATAAAATAACTATACTAATTAAGCAACTTGGAAAAAGTTGCTTAATATAAGCGCCGTTAGCTCAGCTGGAAACTTCGTATTTCCTCGGCTAAAGCCTCGGGCACAGAGCTACGCTCCATCCAACTGAGCACAAGCTCTACTTAAAAAACTTAATATTTCATAGCAGTTATTTTACTGCTATGCACAAGCGCCGTTAGCTCAGCTGGAAACTTCGTATTTCCTCGGCTAAAGCCTCGGGCACAGAGCTACGCTCCATCCAACTGAGCACAAGCTCTACTTAATAAAACTTAATATTTCATAGCAGTTATTTTACTGCTATACACAAGCGCCGTTAGCTCAGCTGGATAGAGCGTTGGTCTACGGAACCAAAGGCCAGGGGTTCGAATCCCTTACGGCGCGCCACGTCAAAGCAAGGCTTTTTAGTCTTGCTTTTTCTATACAAAAAAGCTATGACTTTTCTGCCTGCTTTTCCTTACCAAGTAAAATATTTGCTACACAAATCTTTTACTTGGGTTTTTTTATTTTTATGGGTTAGGTGTTTTTGTTATGTGTATGAAAAGGGATTCGAACGGGTGGGTATCGGCAACTTACAACTTGTTCTTTTACTATAGTTGCCGACAAACAATTGATAATTGTTTGCCACCCCGGCGTGATAGTAAACGAAGTTTACGGAGCGCAATCCCTTACGGCGATTTATATATAAGCCCCTTACGGCACATTTTTTACACAACGGCGATTTTACAATGCAAAAACTTTTCCCTTTAATAAAGTTGTTTAATTTTTGTAATTGTGGTAAAATATGCCTAATATATATAGTTAAGGTAATATTATGCTTAATTTTATGTTCTTTTTAGAAAATACTTTACTTGGCGTTGGACTTTCTATGGACGCTTTTTCCGTTTCACTTGCTAACGGCTTAAACGACAAGTGTATGAAAAAGGGTAAAATGTTTTTGGTTTCAGGGTTATTTGCGTTTTTCCAAGCGCTTATGCCTATGATAGGTTGGATTTTAGTTCACACTTTACTTCAATACTTTACTGCGTTTGAAAAGTTTATACCTTGGATAGCACTTGCACTTTTACTTTTTATCGGTATAAAAATGATTGTAGATACCCTTAAAAAAGATGAAGATGATTGTGGTCAAAAAGTAGGGTTTTTAGCCCTTTTAATTCAAGGACTTGCAACTTCAATAGACGCCCTTTCAGTTGGCTTTACAATTGCAGAATACGAATTTTGGGTGGCTTTAATTGCCGTGTTAATAATAGGGGTTATAACCTTTGGTCTTTGCTTTGCAGGTGTTGTTATAGGCAAAAAGTTCGGCACAAAACTAAAAAACAAAGCAGGTCTTTTAGGTGGAATTATCTTAATACTTATCGGTATTGAAATTTTTTTAACGGGAATTCTTTAACAAATTTAAAGAGAGTGTAATTACTCTCTTTTTTTATGCAAAAAGCAACTCTATTCATAAATAATTGTTAAAATTTAACAATAATGAAAAAATTTTTGCAAAAAAGACCTTTTTTTGACTAAAATAAAATTGACTTTAATTTTTATTTTTCCTATAATACATATTGCACAAACATTTTTTGTATATTTTTGGAGGAAATTTTAACGATGCCGGTTTTATTGCCTATTTTGGCATTTTTACCTATACTTGTGACACTCGTTTTAATGATGGTCTTTAAGTGGCCTGCAAGATGGTGTCTTCTTATATCTTGGGTGTTAGCAGGTATTTTTGCTTTCTTCTTCTTTGATATAAACTTTATTGAAATTTTAGCAACTTCAACAAAAGGTATGCTATCAAGTTTTGACGTAATAATCATTATCGTTGGTGCGCTATTCCTTATGAACACACTAAAGGGTTCAGGGGCAACTGCCGCAATCAACCGTGGTTTTAAAAATATTTGTCCTGACAAGCGTGTTCAAGCGTGTATTATCGGTTTTGCTTTCTGTTCATTTATTGAAGCAGCAGCAGGTTTCGGTACACCGGCAGCACTAGCAGGTCCACTACTTGTTAGTTTAGGCTTTCCACCAATGGCAGCCGCTATGATAACTTTAATATTTGACTCAACTGCAGTTTCAACTGGTGCAGTTGGTACGCCTATAACTCAAGCATTAACAATGTTAGGTTTAACTGGAAATGCAGGTTTTACTTCACAATTTGCTTTATGGACTGCACTTCCACACGCAATAATGAGTTTATTATTACCACTTATCGTATTAATGATGACAACAAAGTTCTTCAGTAACGACAAGTCATTTAAACCAGCGCTAAAGGCAGCACCTTTTGCTATCTTTACAGGTTTAACTTTTGCCGTTCCACTTGTACTTGTTTCATTATTCTTAAGTTATGAATTTGCATCACTTTTAGCATCTTTAATTTCAATTTTACTAACGGTTATCGCTGCTAAAAAGGGCTTTTTAGTTCCAAAAGAAACTTGGACCTTTGGTAATCCAGACAGTTGGGATAAAGACTGGCTTACTACAAGCCAAGTTTCTGCTCCTGCAGAATCAACAATGTCAGTTCTAAAGGCTTGGATACCTTACGTTTTAGTTGCGTTAATTTTAGTACTAACTCGTATTCCTGCACTTGGAATTAAAGGGGTATTAAACGGCAACGAATTAGCACTTTCTTGGAACGGTATTTTTGGTGTTAAAGACTTTACTACAGGAACAGGCACAGAACTTTCTTGGAGCTTAAAGTGGGCATACTTACCTGGTACTTTCTTTATACTAGTTGCAGTTATAACCTTCTTTATTCACAAAATGAAAAAAGAAAAAATAAAGGACGCAGTAGTTGATACCGGTAAACAAGTTTGGGGTGCTGCAGTTGCACTACTTTTCGGTATCGCTTTAGTTGAAATTATGAAATTTACGCCAGAAGGTGGTGTAAGTATGATGACTACTATTGCAAACGCACTTTCTAACGTACCTTGGTGGTTATACATTGTAATTTGTCCGTTTATCGGTGTATTAGGCGCATTTGTTTCAGGTTCAGCAACCGTTTCAATGACCTTATTTACAAACTTACAATTTGGCACAGCCTCAAAACTTGGCTTAAACCCTATCTTCGTTATTTCAATGCAATGCGTAGGTGCGGCTATCGGTAATATGGTATGTATCAACAACGCAGTTGCCGCAAGTGCAACAATCGGCGTAACTGGTAGGGAAGGTAAACTTATAAAAATAAACGCAATTCCTATGATTATCTACTCATTAGTAACTGCGCTATTCTTTATGATAATAATTCTTTGTGGTGTAAACCCTACTTACTAAAAAACTTAAAGTAAAATTAAAAGAGCAAACACTTTTTTGTGTCTGCTCTTTTTTATATCTTTTTGTGTTTTTTTATAAAAACATTTTTAAGGTATCGTGTACTACGGTAACTTCAAACGGAATATTTTCAAAAAGTTCGCCGTCAATTTGAACGGTTAAAGGAATATCGCTTTCAATCTTAATGCTTTTAGTTAGTGCCATTTCCGTAGTTTTGTATTCTAAAATTTTACCCTTCTTAAGTTGAATAAACGCACCTGGTATTTTAGACTTTTTAATTGCCCCAACGGTAACAAAATTAAGTTCGCCGTCAAAAGGGTCTGCATCTTTACAAATGGTTAAACCGCCACCGAAGTTAGAGCCGTTAGCAACGCACGCTAAAAATGAAAGATACTTCTTCTTTTCTCCGTTAAATTCTGCCGTAAAAGAAGTGTAATCAAAGTTAAGTAAAGTTTGCACTAAAGAAACCGTATAACTCATCTTATTTTTCTTCTTTTTCTTTTGGTATCTTTTAAGAACGTCAACGTCAATACCTGCGCCGATAATGTTAATACCACGGGTCGTAGGCATTTGCATATAGTCAACAAACTTTGTTTCGCCTTTAAATATAATATCTAGTGACTTTTCAATATCCAAAGGAATATTTACTTTTGAAGCAAAGTCGTTACCAGTACCACAAGGCACTAAACCTAAAGTAATTTTATCAAAGTCAGAAAGACCCCTAACAACTTCACTCAAAGTGCCGTCGCCACCAACGGCGATAATATTAGTAGCACCCTTTTTAATAATTTCCGTAGCAATAGTAGTTGCGTGGCCAGGGTGGTTAGTTAAATGGATTGTATATTCAACGCCACTCTCTTTGCACTTACTTTCTATTCTTTGAACGGTTTTATTTAATTTTTTACCAGTTTTGTCCCCTGCGATAGGATTTATAATAAAATCAAACATCTTTTGAAATTCCTTACCTATTTATTTTATAATAATTGTGCAAAAAACACAAGTTTATGATATAATATTTTTATGAAAAATTTTATAAACAAAAAATTACAAACTTTATCCACCATTTTAGACGGCAATATTTATATTGTCGGTGGTTTCGTACGTAATTTTTTAATAACTGGTACGCCTTCTGGCGATATTGACCTAGCAACGCCACTAAAAAAGGAAGACCTTTTACCTAAAATAAAAGAACTTTTTACAAAAATAGGGGAATATGAAAACACCGGTACTATAAAATTTAGTGATGAAGAAACTAACGAAGAATTTGAACTTACCACCTTTAGAAAGGAAAGTTATAGAAAGGGTGGCACTCACACACCTGAAAAGATAGAGTTTACAACCGATATTGTTGAAGACGCAAAAAGGCGTGATTTTAAGATAAACGCAATTTACTACGACATTAAGGCAGGCAAAATTGTTGACCCACTTAACGGAATAGAAGATATTAAAAACAAAGTTATATCAACCACAAGTAGTAATAGAGAAGTTTTTTCAGAAGACGGGCTTCGTCTTATGCGCCTAGCAAGGCTAAAGGGAGAACTTGGTTTTGATATTGAAGAAAAAACCCTTTTAGAAGCCAAAAAATACGCAAAAAACATTGTTGATATCTCAAAAGAAAGAATTCTTGATGAGTTAAATAAAATTTTAGTTGCTGATATTAAATACCCTTTTTCTCCAAAATACGCGCATTACGACGGGTTAAAAGTTTTAGATGAAACAAGGGTGCTTGACTATATACTTCCTGAACTAACTAAAGGTAGGTTTATGGAACAACGAAAGGACTTTCATAGTTACGACGTGTTAGAACACTCTTTAAGAACGGTAAAGTACGCAGATAAAAGCATAAGACTTCCTGCCCTTTTGCACGATATAGGCAAGCCTTACTGTATGGAAGAATTTGCTAAATACCACGAACACGCAAAGTATGGCGAAATTATAGCAGGTAAGGTGCTAAACAGGTTAAAAGCCCCTAAAAAGGTTATATCAAAGGTAAAAAGGCTAACCCTTCTTCATATGCTTGATATGAAAAAGGAAATGCGAGAAGGTAAAATTCGCCGTTATATTGCCGATAACCTTGATATTTTTGAAGAACTTTTACTCTTAAAACAAGCCGACTTTTCTGCTTGTAAAGACGACCTTTCTACTAACCACACGGTAATTAGGTGGCGCAGTATTTACGAAAAAATGGCTCTAGAAAAAGTTCCTTTAAGTTTAAAAGACCTTGCCGTTAAGGGTACGGATTTAGTAGGAATAATTCCTGAAGAAAAAATAGGGGAAATCTTAAAAGAACTACTTTATTTTTGTTTAAATAACGGAAAGAACAACCAAAAAGAAAAACTTATTAAAAGGGCTTTAAATATTAAAAATAGTTTTTAATTGACTTTGCCTTCTTTAGAGTATATACTTTAAATATCGTTTACAAAACTTTAATATTAACAAAATTTTTTGGAGGATTACATAATTAATGCTTGGTAGAATTGCAAGATTTATTTGCGTATTCGTTATTGGTATAATAATCGGTATAGTAGGTTTAGGCTACGGCGAATATTTTTTGTTAGCCAAAATGCCTATTAGCACCGTTACTTCTTTACTACCAAACGGCGATGAATACGTTAGCGAAACGTTACAAGACCTTAGCATTGTAGGTGTTGTACAATACGTAGCAAAGCCAGATACTACTATTGGCGACCTAACCACCTTATTACCAATTGCAGGAGATGCTATTGACGGACTACTTAATAACGAAGACTTAAACGACTTTGTCACTATTGATAGAGAAAAGGTTTACTCTCTCACTTTAGGCAATATTTTTGAAATTACTGATGCAGTTACCGTTACTGCAACTTTAAATTCACTATCAAGTAAGTTTGGTTTTACTTTAGGGGAATTAGAAAATCTTTCAATTTTCAAAACAACGACTGAGCCTATAACAAACCTATTTACTGAAGTTTATGGCGAAACTGACCCTAACTACGACCCTAATAAAACGGTTTACGGCTATAATCAAGCAGAAAACTTGCTTGAAGAAACGGATATAACGGCAACAAATTACACAAACCTTTACCAACTAACCACTCTTACTGAAGAAGATTTAGAGTTCGTTTGTTATCAAAACGGGGAAGAATACTTACCTATTTTTGAAGTGGTAAGTGAAACAAGTAGAAAGGTTACTACTTTAGTTTCTCCACTATACTTACATAAAAAGAGTTTAGCAGACCTACCTATAACTACTGCAATAAGCCAAATTGGCACGAGGCTTTACGACGTAAAGATAGGGGAATTTTTAGGTAATACGGGAACTGAAAGTGGTATAGTAAAAGCCTTTGCAGATATTTCTATAAAAGACCTTTCAACTAACGCAGAAGATATTGTAAACAATATTGCCCTTGCCGATATTTTAGGGGAAACGGACAACGACCTATTAAACGCATTACTAGTAATGCCTGACGGCACAACTAAAGTTACGGTTAGTACAATAGGTCAAAGAATTGACAGTTTAACAATAAGCGACGTTTTAGGGGAAAGCGATGACCCGCTTATTAAAGCGTTATCAACCATGCCAAACGGCGACAAGGTTACAATAACCAACCTTGAGCAAAGAATTAGCACCCTAACTATTGGCGAAATAGTTGGTAGTGATGCAGACGGCGTTATAGGTGCGTTTAAAGATTTAACCATTGCTGACCTTTCAAATGGTGGCGAAAATTACGATAAAGCAATCAACGATATTAAACTAAAAGATATCGTAGGTAGTAATGCCGACGGTTTATTAAAAGAATTGTTAACCGACGCAAATGGTGAAGACGTTACGGTTGGAACTATCGGCGATAGACTTGATAGTTTAACCCTAACCGATATTTTAGGGGAAAGCGACGACCCGTTAATTACGGCTTTATCAACAATGCCAAACGGCGACCCTGTTACAATTAAAACTCTTGAACAAAGAATTAACACTTTAACAATTAAAGATATTCTAGGGGACACGGACGGCGTATTAGATTCCTTTGAAGACTTAACTATTAACGAAATAACAAGTGGTGGCGAAGAATACCAACAAGCCTTAAAAACCGTTCACTTAGTTGCTTTAGTAGGAACTCCTGCCCCTAACTCTATTTTAGAATCAATTTGTTACGACGACGGCGAAGAAGTAACCGTTTTAGGTCTTGAAGAACACTTACACGAACTAAAGATAGGCGAACTTATCGGTGATGAGTTAACAGGATTTTTAGTTGCGTTTAAAGATGTAATGTTATTAGATATTGAAACCAACAGTCCTGCATACCAAAACGCAGTAAATTCTATCACTTTAACTTCTTTACTAGGGGAACAAAAAGACGGTTTACTAAAAGCGCTTTGTTATGATTCAAACGGCAACCCTGTTACCGTTGGTACTATTCAAAACCGTATAAACACCTTATATCTTTCAGACGTGGTTGACTGTTCACAAAGCAAGGTGTTAAAAGCCTTAAGCGATAGGAACGTTCTTTTAACGGAAATTGCTACTGAAATTAACAACCTTGACCTTGCTGAAATTTGTGAAGTTTCTGAAGTGTTCGTAGTGGCTTCAATTACTTCTTTTGATGGAAGTTATCCTTTATACGGCTATGATGAAAGTGAAAACAAGTTTGTTCTTGCAACCACTTACGAAGGCACGCTTGTTTCAGGCACTTACGAAATAACAACAACCTTTACTAAGTATTATAAATTAAATAAAACTGCAGGGGCTTGGGCGTTTATTCTATACACAAATTCAGCAGAAAAAGATATTTTAGGCAACGCAAACTACTACACGGCGAATAGCGTTACAATCGGCAATATCGGTTCTTCTTTAACCGGTATAAGCACGGCATTTTCTAACGCAACCGTTAAGCAATTAGTAGACTTTGGCATCTTAGAAGACACGGTAAGCCCTCTACTTTATCCAAAAACTTTAAATGAAGCCTTAGACACTTTAGGTTAAAAAACAAACAAAAAAGTTAAAAAACTAGCAAAAAATAGGCATTTTAAATAAAAGGGGTAAAAATAATTGACAATTTTTACCCTTTTTGTTATTATAATTAAACCTTGCTTATATTTCGTATATAAGCCGAATAAGTCCGGGAGGTAAAAGAATATGACTAAATATGAAATGCTTTACATCTTAGCTCCAGAAGTTGAAGACGAAGCAAAAGAAGTCATCATCAAAAAAATTGAAGAGTTAGTAGCATCTAACGGTGCCGTTGAAAAGACGGATAAATGGGGTATGAAAAAATTACAATATCCTATTAACTACAAAACTGAAGGTTTTTACGTATTAATGACTTTTGAAGCTGAACCAACCTTCATTAAAGAACTTCAAAGAGTTGCAGGCATCACTGATGGAATCATGAGAACTTTGATTACAAAAAGATAAACTGCTAAGGAGAATAAAATATGAATAAAGTAATTTTAATAGGTAATTTAGCAAGAGACCCTGAACTAAGTGAAACTCCTAACGGAATAGCCGTTTGCAGACTTACAGTTGCCGTTTCAAGAAGTTATGGTAACAGCGAAGCAGACTTCTTCAACGTAACCGTATGGAGAGAACGTGCAGAAACTTGCGCTAAATACTTAAGCAAAGGTAGTAAAGTTGGCATTGTTGGTAGTTTACAAAACCGTTCTTATGAAGATAAAGACGGCGTTAAGAGATACGCTACTGACATCGTTGCAAACGAAGTTGAATTTTTAAGTCAAAAAAGTAGCAATAATGATGAAAAGTTTGAAGCAGATTCTGCTCCAACAAAAACAGTTAGACCTACTTTAGAACCTATTGACGACGACAAATTACCTTTCTAGTAAAAAAGGAGATTAAAGATGGAAGAAAATAAAGTTAAAAAATTTGTAAAAAAAGCACCAAGAAAAAAGGTTTGTGCTTTCTGCCAAAACAAAACTGACGTTATTGATTACAAAGACGTTGCAGTTTTAAGAAGATACATTACTGAAAAGGGTAAGATTTTACCAAGAAGAATGACTGGCGTTTGTGCTAAACACCAAAGAGTTCTAGCTAATGCTATCAAAAAGGCAAGAATTGCAGATTTATTACCATTTAAGGGTGAATAATCAAAACTAAAACTAAGGCACTTTGCTTAAAATTAAGCAAGGTGCTTTTTTTTATGCAAAAAAATCAAAAAGTTAAAAGTTAAACTGCACTTGTTAAAATTTCACAAAAATAGTTGCAGTTTTACAAAAACGGCTAAAAATAGGTAAAATTTTGTGAACTTTTTTCAAAAATTTTCATTTTTAGGGGTAAAAACGCTTTACAAACTGATTTTAAAAGAGTATATTATAGGTGTTCTTAAGGAACAGTAAACAAAGCTTATCATTTTCCCCCTTATCATATATTATTCAGGAAGCAGTTAACCAAGTTAATTGCTTTTTGAATTTTAAAGGACTTTTTTAACAAAACAAAAAAGACTAACTTTCGTTAGTCTTTTTTTAATTCCTTTTTTGCTAATTTATGTTTTTTGTTTTCTTCTTTTATATAAGCCTTTATTTCCTTTTTTTCTTCTTTAGTAAACTTAACCTTTTTAGGTTTTTCTTTTCTACTTATAATTTCTTTATATCTATCTATAAGTTTTTCCGTACAATCGCTCCAAGAAAGGTAAAGGGTTTCACCTGCCGTTTTGCCTACCCTTTTTAAGTTTTCTTTATCACTAATAGCAAAAATTATTTTATTACTAAAATCTTCTAAACTATCTTCTGCTAAAAAGCCGTTTTGGTTATCTATAACGCCAAGCCCTGCTTGAGAATTTTTTATAAAAAGACCAGGGGTGTCAAAGGTGGCAGATTCTACTTTAACAAGACCAAAGTTATCGTATAAAGAAGGGAACAAAAATAGGTCTGCCCTTGCGTAAATTAAAGGGAACAGTTCTCTATCTAAAAACCCGGTAAATATAACATGGTCTTCAAGATTAAGCCTTTTAACAAGTTCTTTTAAGTTCTTTTCTTCAGGTCCTTTGCCTACCACAAAAAACTTAAAATTAAACCCTTTTTCTTTAACCTTTTTCAAAGAATTTATAATAAAATCAATTCTTTTTAGGTTCATAATTCTTCCAACGAAAAGGAAGACTATTTCATCACCAGCTAGGTTAAAAGTTTTGTTTGCATTATCTTTTAAGCCGTCAATATCGCTAACTCTTTCTAACTCCGTGCCAAAAGGAAGTAGCGTTATTTTACCCGTATAGCCAAAAGACCTTGCTTGTTTTGCAACCCCTTCCGATACGCAAAAAACTTCATCCATTTTGTTGTACTTTCTACCTATATACTTAACGCACCACTCTGCAATAAACGGTATTTTTATAATATCCCTTAAAATAGGTCTAAAGTTAGAGTGAAAGGTGGCAACTATAGGAATATTCTTCTTTTTAGCAAGTTTTATTGCATAATTTGCCATATTAAAAGGGGAGTGTAAGTGTATAATATCAATATCTTTTTCCTTAACGGCTTTTTTGAACTTTTTGTCTAAGTTAGGAAAGCCGTACATTGCCTTAATCACAGGAAAACAAAAACTTTTACACCTTAAAACTTCGTAGGGAAGTTTCTCGTCAAAAGCATTTTTATGTTTAGGGGCAAGTGCAAACGCATCTTCCTTTTTAACCATTTCCGTAAGGTAGTGGTCCATACAATTAACCACCCCGTCAACGTAAGGAAGGTAGGCGTCCATCGCCATACAAACTTTCAATTTTTCATTTACTACTTCTTTCATCTTTTAACCCTTTATTTAATAATACCAAACCTTTTTGTTTTTTGCAACCACTTTTTGTTTAGTAATATTGACAAAAAAGGGTTTTAATGTCATAATACATCTAATAAAAAGGGGATTGTTATGATAAATATTTTTTATTGTACTGATGATAAATTCTTTAAGCAACAGTTGGTTTCTTTAATATCTTTAAAAAACACCACTAAAGAAGAATTAAACGTAATAAATCTAAACGTTGAGTGCAAAAAACTAAATAAACACAGTAAAAAAATGACGGACGAGCAAACGGCTTTTTTAGACGGCTTACTTAAAACGGTTAACAAAAACAGTTCGTTTAGGTCAATTGACGTATCTAACCTTTTTGAAGAAGTTATGGTAAAAGGCCCTAACTTAAACTGGAAGTTTTACAGTTATTTTGTAACGATACGCTTAATAGCCGACCTTGTTAAAGAAATACCCGATAAGGTTTTGTACGTTGATGCCGACGTTATTTTTAACAAAGACGTAAAAGAACTTTTTGATATAGATATAGAAAAGGTTGAAATTGCAGGTAGGCGCGATAAGGGTAGAATTTTTAACTATATGCAAAGTGGCGTAATGCTTATGAATATGGCTTTAATTAGAAAGACTGGTCTCTTAGAAAGAGCAAGAAAACTTGTTACTACAAAAAAATATCTTTATATTGATATGACGCCTATGAATATCGCTTGTAAAAAGCGACTTATTCTACCAAAAAAATACAACAATTATAAGTATAATGAAAACAATATTATTCACCACGTTTGCGACACAAGGGTAGGCAAAATTCCACTAACCAAAAAATGGTGGCGCCGTGTTAAAACTGATGAAGAAGAATTGATGATTTCTTTTCACCCTGAATACAAAAATATTTATGATGAACTTGAAGTTTACAAAAATTCTCACCCAGAACTTTTTAGAAAATAAAGGAGAAAGTTATGTTTGCAAAAAGAACAAGATTTGTGCTAAACAACACGGTAAACAAAATTAAAAAGTTTGCCTTTATAGTTTCTTGCATTTCTTCGGTTGCGTTTATTTTGTTTTACGCATACTCAATAATAACAAACATAAAAAAACTGCCCTTTTTAATAATTTACTCTTTGTTATGCTTAACTGCAATATTTTCTTTTATTTTGTTTTTAACAAAAAACAAACAGAACAAAAAAAGGGTTAAAAAAATAGGTAGGGGCAAAGATATTTTTAGATATTTAGTCCTTTTTGCCTTGCTTGTTGTAAAGGGTTTTGAAATTGCAAAAACAGATTCTTTAGGTGTTAACGGGCTAATTTTTATTGTATCTTTAATATTTTTCTTTTTACAAATTTTAATTGAATGTATATCTATTTTTGTTGAAAAAAGGATAGAAGAATTAAAGTCTGCTTTTGAAAAAGATTTTGATTTTAGCCTAAAAAGTAGTGCGTTAAAATTGTTAGATGCACCTTTAAAAGCAATTTATAACAAAAAAGAAAATATCACACCTGACCCTGATGAAGCCGAACTTGAAGAATTCGTTAAGGAAACAAAATTAAAAAATAAGGAAAGAAAAAAGGCAAGAAAAGAAGGAAAAAAGGCAAGAAAAAAAGAACAAATAAAAAAAGAACTTGGCAAATTAAAAACACACGCAAGTACCGTTTTTAAGAAAAAACAAAAATAAAAAGCACTTATAAAAGTGCTTTTTTCTTTTTCTCTTTTCGCCTTACCCTAAGTGCTTTTATAAACACGAAAAGTACGCCGAATATTATAAAGAAGTAGTAAATAAAAAATCTCCAAGTAAGCATTGCCGTAACGCCGATACCACCTAAAAGGTTAACCGTAAACAAGCTGTAAAAACTTATTTCAGATGCCCCTGCATTACCAGGCGTTGGTATAAACACTACCGTACAAGTTAAAATTAGGTGTGCGCAAACCATCTGCGCCCATTCTAATATGCCGTTAGTTTCCGGTAGGTCGTAGCCAAAAGTTCTTAAAACGAAGTAGGTTATTGACCCAGCGGCGATAGGTATTAAAAGTGAAGTTATAAACCCACAGAACAAGCACCCTTTTGAGGACGCCATACGCTTAATTGCTTTATAATATCTTTTAACTGCAACAATTCCTTTATATTTTAAAAGGTCAGGGTTTTTAATAAGTTTTAGTTTTGCTAAGACCTTAACGATAAAGGCAACTATACCCATAACCACTTTTGGCATCATAAAAAAGAGTAGTACCAAAAACGGAATTAAAAGCAAGGTTGCTAGACCTATGTAAAAGAAAACTCTTGTTGCATCCGTTGTTATAGACGGGCCGAAAATTCCTTTTGAGTCAAATATAATAGCCACTATACTTAATAAAGAAAAGGCAACTTGTGATAAAAATAAAGCAGAAATAGGTATTGCGGCAGCCGTACCACCGTCAACGCCGTTTTTTGTTAAGTTGAATACTTGAAAGGCTTGTCCACCCGTTGCAAAAGGGGTTATATTGTCGTAATATTTGCCCATCATAACGGTGATTAGCGCAACCTTAAACATCGGCTTTTTAGTGGTAACGTAAAGCATTATAAACACTTTTAGCACTTCTAAAAAGATATACAAAAACAAGGCAACGAAAGCAAATAAAAGATATTTGTAATTTTTACCTACGACTTCTAAGATTTCTTTAAAAGAAAGCAGTTCTTTTCCCGTACCAAAATCTTGATAGAAGGTAAAGGCCAAAGCCCCTAATATAAAAACTATAAATACTGCAGTAAAAATTCTTTTTGCCTTTCTTTGCCTACTGCCAACTTCAAAAAAAGTTTGCTTAAAGGGGGCAAGTTCTTCCATAGAAAGTTGCGTTGCCCTTACCTTTTTTTCCTTCTTTTTATGCGTTTTGTGTTTAGTTTTAACGCTTTCTACTTCTAAATCCATAGAAAGTTGTTTTGCCTTTTTCATTTAATCCCTAACTGTTTTTATTTTACAATAACAATGATTTTTGCAGTTTCTTCAGCAGAAATTCTAACGGCTAAATCGTACTTGCCGTATGCCTTAATAGGGTTAGGTAAAACAATCTTTTTCTTTTCAATATCAAACCCTTTTTCAAGAAGTTTATCTGCAATTTCTTTATTAGTTACGCTACCAAAAAACTTGCCGTTTTCACCACTTTTAATAACAATTTCAATAGTAGTGCCGTTTAACTTTTCTTTTAATTCTTTATTTGCCTTTTTTTGCTCAGCAATATGGAATTCCTTTGCGGCTTTTTGGTTATTGTTGTCGTTTAAGTTTTGGGCATTTGCTTCTTTAGCAAGACCCTTTTTTAATAAAAAGTTTTTAGCAAACCCGTCTTTTGCGTCAATAACGTCCCCTTTTTTGCCTGAACCTTTAACGTCTTGTAATAAAATAACTTTCATTTTTACACCTCGTTTTTAATGTACTTATTTTAACACCATATACTAAAAAAGTCAAATTTATTTATTTAAGGACAAAAAGTAAAAAGAGGGTTATTTTTTTGTTTTTAGGGAATAATAAAATAAAAAGGAGAAAAGGTATGAAAAACAGTTCAATTAAATGTGACGTGTGTAGTTGCCGTCACAACCTAAACGGGGAAGGTTGCAGTTTAGAAAGCATTTGCGTAACAAATTCAAACTCTGCAAAAACCCGTTGCAATAGTTTTTGTGAAAAAAACTAAATGAAAAAAGGTTGCTTTTAATATAAGCAACCTTTTTTACTTATTCACATATATTATCCAGAAATTAATGCCCAATATTGGCAAAACAAATACCTCTTATCACTAATAATTTTACCACAAATTTTGATATTGTCAATACTTTTTTAAAAAAATCTTTAGTTTAAGGTTTTTTGCGCTTAACTTTGCCTTTAAGACCATTTAACCTTGACAAAATACTTATTATTATATATAATAAATTGATAAATATTATAAAATAGGGTAATTGGCGCAATTTTTTGTTGATATAGCCCTGTTTGTAATAAAAAAATAATTAAAAATAATAAAAACTAACAAATTTTTTATTTTTTTGGAGGATACTTATGGAATCTAAAGTCTTTTTAACAAAAGAAGGTAAGGAAGAACTTGAAAAACGCTTAGAGTTTTTAAGAGTTACAAAAAGAGCAGAAATTACGGAAAGAATTAAAGTTGCAAGAGAATTTGGTGACCTTTCTGAAAACGCAGAATACGATGCTGCTAAAAACGAACAAGCAATGATTGAAGGGGAAATTCTTGAAATTGAAGCCAAATTAAAATATGCTGAAATTATTAAAGAAAACGACAAAACCGGCGCTATTTCTTTAGGTAGCAAGGTAGAAATTTATGACGAAAAGTTTAACGAAACTGCAGTTTACGAAATCGTTGGTACTACTGAAGCAGACGTTTTACAAAACAGAATTTCTAACGAATCACCTGTTGGAAACGCTTTACTTGGTAAAAAGGTTGGCGACAAGGTTACCGTTAACGCACCTTCTGGCGCTTACGTTTTAGAAATTAAAAATATACTATAATCGGAGAGAACAATGGCTGAAAACAACGCACAAAACTTAAACGAAGTTTTAGACCTTAACGAAATTTTAAGAGTTAGAAGAGAAAAGTTAGACAACCTAAAAAACGCAGGTAAAAACCCGTTTGAAAAGGTTAAGTACGATAGAAACGCTTATAGCCAAGATATTAAAGACAACTACTCTGACTACGAAGGCAAAACTGTTGGTATTGCTGGTAGATTAATTTCAAAAAGAGTTATGGGTAAAGCATCTTTCGCCGTTATTTTAGACGGTAAAGGCACAATCCAATCATACCTATCAATCAACGACCTTGGCGAAGATTACACGGCATTTAAAGATTACGATATCGGCGACATTATGGGTATAACTGGTAAAGTTTTCACTACAAGAACGGGTGAAATTTCTATCCACGCTGAAAGTATTGAACTTTTAAGTAAATCTCTTTTACCATTACCTGAAAAGTTCCACGGCTTAAAGGATGAAGACACAAGATACCGTCAAAGAGAAGTTGACCTTATCGCTAATCCTGAAGTTAAAAGAACTTTCGTTGCTCGTTCAAAAATCTTATCTGCTATTCGCCGTCACTTAGATAGCGTTGGTTATTTAGAAGTTGACACGCCAGTACTTCAACCACTTGAAATTGGTGCCGCTGCAAGACCTTTTAAGACACACCACAACGCACTTGACATTGATATGTATTTAAGAATTGAAACGGAACTTTACTTAAAACGTTTAATCGTTGGTGGTTTTGACAAAGTTTACGAAGTTGGTAGAATTTTTAGAAACGAAGGTATGGATAGGTCACATAACCCTGAATTTACCACCGTTGAAATGTATGAGGCATATAGCGATTACATTGATATGATGAACTTAATTGAAAATATGTATCGTTCTATCACGGAAGAAGTTTGTGGCAAAACTTTAATCACTTACCAAGGTGTTGAAATTGATATGGGCAAACCTTGGGAAAGATTAACTATGGTTGAAGCAGTTAAAAAATACGCAGGTGTTGACTACAACGACTGGGCAACTGATGAAGATGCAAGAAAGGTTGCTAAAGAAAAGGGCGTAGAAGTAGAAGAAGGGGACAAGGCAACTAAAGGCCACGTATTAATTGCTTTCTTTGACGAATTCGTTGAACAAAACTTAATTCAACCAACAATTATTTACGACTACCCTGTAGAAAACTCTCCACTTGCTAAGAGAAAGCCTTCAAATCCAGCATTTACTGAAAGATTTGAATACTTTATTTATGCAAGAGAAATGGGTAACGCATTCAGCGAATTAAACGACCCAATTGACCAAAAAGAAAGATTTGTTAAACAAGTAGAAGAAAAAAGGGCAAAAGGCGGTAACGACGCAAAAATTGACGAAGACTTCATTACTGCACTTGAATACGGCTTACCACCAACAGGTGGCTTAGGATTTGGTGTTGACAGATTAGTTATGTTATTAACTGATAGCGCATCAATCCGTGACGTAATTCTTTTCCCTACAATGAAACCTATTAAAAAATAAGTAAAATGGATAATAAAATTACTAAAAAACGTTTAGGAGAAATGCTCTCTTACGACTGGCTTAAAATAATCGCTTTTTGCGCTCTTTTCGTAATTCTTTTTGAAATCTTAACGAGCGCTTTTAGCGTAAAATTAACAAAAGGTCAATCTTTTGATATAGTCGTTTACCCAAACGTTAGAGTGGACGGCACAAAAGACTTTCACTCTGCCGTTTTAGACGACAAGGCTTTTTCTGACGACGTTTTATCTTTCAATATCACCAATCTAGAAACGACTTACTATGCAGAAGTGCTATCTTCTATTGATGAAAGTAGCGAAGGGGACCTTCTTATCATTGACAACCTTAAGTCTTTTAACAAAGGTGATACTGATGAAAAATACCCTACAAGCAATATGAAGGGTGCTATTGATAAATATTCTATTTACGATTTTGAAAGTTTAATTTTAGATGCAAAAACCTATCTTTTAACCTTTACAAAAGATGGTTTAGATAGTTTTACGGAAGTTGAAAATTCTTCTTTTAGCGACTGTTTTGATGAAAGTAAAATAGAAAAAACTTTTAAAGAAAGAATGAAAAAAGACAACCGTTTTAGAACGGAACAAGATTATAAAAACGGGCTTGATGCAGAAGTTAAAAGAATAGAAAAACTTTTTAAAGAAGTTAAAACTTTTGACAAAATTTTTAAAGAGTATAAGGACAGCGGTC
Source organism: Clostridia bacterium (assembly GCA_017508485.1). Lineage (GTDB taxonomy): Bacteria > Bacillota > Clostridia > Christensenellales > Borkfalkiaceae > SIG381. The sequence continues at coordinate 51,613 of JAFVYV010000012.1, forward strand.
TTTTTATAAAATACAAAAAATATACCGTTTCTTACGAATATGCAACCCTTAATAACTCTTTAGATAAAGATTCTTGGCTTGATAAACTGAGCAAGGAAGAAGAACTTTATTACGGTTTAAACCTTGACTTTTTTGAAAAGAACCCTTCTTTAGTTGGCAAAGAAGACAAGCATATAACTAACTATTTTAGTTACGTTGACGGTTATTTTGACAAAACCGAATTAGAAACGACTGAAAAAACTGCAGTAGACTTAGCCCTTTTAGTTTTTGACTGCAAAAAGGCTCAACCACACCTACAATATGAAGTAATTTCAGTTATCAACTGTTTAATTAAAAACTGTTCAACACTTATTTAAGATGAAAAGCAATATTTACAACGCATTAAAAAAATATTCTACTTTAAGTACGGTTAGTTTCCACACGCCTGGGCATAAAAACGATAGATTTTACAAAAAATTTAACGTTGATATAACCGAACTTTCCTTTTCAGACAATTTAAGTAAGCCATCGGGCATAATAAAAAAAGCAGAAGAAGATATTGCTACTATTTTAGGTGTTAAAAAAAGTTTTTTACTCACCGACGGCAGCACTTTAGGTATATTTTCCCTTTTATACGCATCAAAAAAATGGGGAAGTAAAATTATAATACAAAAAAATTCACACATTTCCGTTTACAATGCGCTTACCTTTTTAGGTATAGAACCTATCTTTTTAGAGCAAGAAATAGTAAACGGTTTAATAAATCCACCAACTAACGCTAGTTTGAAAAAGGCTTTAGAAGAAAACCCTGATGCAAGTGGTTTTTTACTAACTTCCCCTGATTATTACGGAAAGACTGTTGATTTAGAATACGCAAAAAGTCTAACTGAAAAAAGTGGCAAACTACTTTTAGTTGATAATGCACACGGCGCACATATTAAGTTTACAGATAGCAGTAATTACGCAGGTAATTTTGCAGATGCTTTCGTTGACGGTGCGCATAAAACCTTGCCCGTTTTAACGCAAGGGGCAATACTAAACGCAAATAAAGATGATTTTACCTTAGAGTTAGAAAAGGCTGTAAAATCTTTTAGAACTACAAGCCCTTCTTACCCTATAATGGCGTCAATTGAAAGCGCCGTTAAATATATGGCTAAAAATAAAGAAAGGTTGGTTTACTTAAAAAAACTAGTTTCTTCTTTTAAGTCGTATATAAAAACTTTAGGTTTTGGCATTTTAGAAACGGACGATTTTTTCAAAATAGTAATAGACTGTGGGTCTGTTTGTTCGCCTGAAAAAATTGCAGCCCTACTTGAAAAAAAGAATATCTTCGTAGAAATGACGGACGGAAGATATATTCTTTTAATAATATCAATTTTTACTAAAAAATCTCATTTTAATAGGCTAAAAAGGGCGCTAAAAACCCTTAAAATTAAAAGGGAAGAAATAGTAGAAAGGGTAAACTACCCTACCTTAGAAAGGGAAATTTCCTTTTTAACGGCAAAAAAATCAAAGTACGAACTTGTTTTTGTAAAAGATGCTGAAAATAGGGTTTTACAAGATAATTTAGGTGTTTTTCCACCTTGCTTTCCTATAGGAATTGCAGGAGAAAAGGTTAATAAGGAACTAATTAATCTTCTTACTGAAAAATATTTTGGTGTAGAAGATGGTAAAATAAAGGTAGTAAAATGAAAGGAAAATTTATAACTTTTGAAGGGTGCGAAGGCGCAGGAAAATCAACGCAAATTAAAATGCTTTCTTCTTATTTAGAAAAGGAAGGCATACCTTTTGTTTTAACAAGAGAACCGGGTGGTAACCCTATTTCTGAAAAGATTAGAAACATTATTTTAGATAGTAAAAATTATAAAATGACCGACGAGTGCGAAGCACTTTTATACGCAAGTGCAAGGGCGCAAAACCTTGTTGATTTTGTCCTACCACATTTAGAAAAGGGCGAAATGGTGCTTTGTGATAGATATATAGACTCATCTTTTGCCTACCAAGGCTATGCAAGAAACTTAGGGTTTGACTTTATTGAAAAGATTAACACTTTTGCAATTAAAAACTTTATGCCAGACTTAACGGTGTTTTTTAACATTTCCCCTAAAGACGCCTTTTTAAGAAAAGGTGGTGCAGATAAAGGGGACAGGCTAGAACAAATGGGACTAGAGTTCCACCAAAAAGTTTACGAAGGTTATTTAGAAACTTTAAAAAGATATCCTGATAGAGTAAAGGCTGTGGACTGTTCAAAAGATAAATTTACAACACACCAAAACATAATTGACCTTTTAAAGAAGGAGAAGTTTATTTAGTGATTAACTTAACTAATTCTATTAAAAAAACAACTGCGTTCAACATTGTAAAAAAGGATAAAGAAAACGGTTCTTTAAGCCACGCTTATCTTTTGACCGTTAACGATAAAGTTTTTTTAAAAGATTACTTAAAGGCTTTTGCTAAACTTATTTGTTGTGAAGAAAGTGGCGTTTGTGAAACTTGCAGAACTTGTACTTTAATTGAAAGTGAAAAGCATTTAGACGTTACCTTTTTGCCAAAAGAAAAGGCTATTTTAACTGCTGATATAGATTCTTTAATAGAAAACGCATACATAAAAACTTTTGAAGGTGGTAAAAGGCTATTTATATTATCTCACGCAGAAAATATGAACGCCGTTTCACAAAACAAACTACTTAAAATTTTAGAAGAACCACCTGAAAACGTTTATATTTTACTTGGCGTTGTTAGTGATTATCCACTACTTCAAACGGTAAAATCAAGGGTAAAAAAGTTAGAAATTCCACCTTTTTCTAAAGAAGAACTTTTTTCTTTATTAGAAAAAGATTATTTAGATAAAAACAGGTTAGAACTAGCAACCGTAAATTCTGACTTTTCGGTTGGCGAAGTTATAAGGCTTTATGAAAACCAAGAACTTTTAGAAGTAAAAAAGTTAGCCGATAGCGTTATAGTCAACCTAAATTCAAGTAGCAAAGTGCTTGAAACTAGTTATGAAATTATGAAAAAGAAGGCATATTTTACTGATTTTATTAACTTTTTAGAAAATAATTACAGAAATATGCTACTTTATTTTGAAAATAAAAAAGAACTTATTTTAGATAAAAATATAACCTATTTGGTAGAAACCAGTATAGATTATAAAACTCAATCAATCGTAGCCATTTTAGACAAAATTAGTACGGCAAAGAAAAAACTTTTTTATAACGGAAACGAACAAATGGTTTTAGAGTGGCTACTTCTTCAAATTTTGGAGGTTAAATATATATGCAAGAAGTTGTCGGTGTAAAATTTAAAAATACGGCAAAAGTTTATTATTTTGCCCCTGCAAACGATACTGATATTTACGAAAAAGACTCCGGCGTTATTGTTGAAACTGCAAAAGGACTTGAATACGGCAAAGTAGTTTTTGATAGAAAAAAAGTTACTGATGATGAAATTGTTAAGCCCTTAAAAGCCGTTTTAAGAAAGGCTAACGCCAAGGATGAAGCCATAGTTAAAAAGAACGAAGAAAAGGTTCCTGAGGCAATTAAAATTGCTGAAGAAAAGATTGCAAAACAACAATTAAAAATGAAACTTGTTGGTTGTGAATTTTCTTTTGACTGCAAAAAGGTTATTTTCTACTTTACTGCAGATAACCGTGTTGACTTTAGAGAACTTATTAAAGATTTAGCAAGTGCTTTTAAAATTAGAATTGAACTACGCCAAATCGGTATAAGAGATGAAACAAAACTACTTGGTGGTATTGCTCCTTGTGGTAGGGCTTGTTGTTGTTCTTCATTTATGCCTGACTTTAAAAAGGTTTCAATTAAAATGGCAAAAACACAAGGCCTTTCACTAAATCCAAGCAAAATAAGTGGTCTTTGTGGAAGACTTATGTGCTGTCTATCTTATGAAAACGACACTTATAGTGATTTATACAAACTTATGCCAAAAATCGGTGGAACGGTAAAAACACCTGAAGGCGAAGGGGTTGTTGTTACTAACAATATACTAAAAAAATTGTGTAAAGTAAAAATCACTCGCCCTGATGGTGAAGTTTATAAAGATTTTTACGTTGATGAACTAACTTTTGGTAAGCAAAATCTTCCTGACGACGAAGAAATAATTAGTGAAGAAGAATTAAAAGAACTTTTAGACTAAGATTTTTCGTTTTTAGTTTACAAATGAAAATCTTTGTGTTAAAATATATTTACAAATCTTAAGGAGGATATAAAAATGGCTTTTAAAATTACTGATGCTTGTATTTCTTGTGGCGCTTGTGCAGACAACTGTCCTGTAAATGCTATCAGCCAAGCTGACACTCAATACGTTATCGACGCTGATACTTGTATTTCTTGTGGTGCTTGTCAAGGTGGCTGTCCTGTTGAAGCTATTGTTGAAGACTAATAAGGTTATTACATAAGTAATACAAAAGGCACGGAAAAAACCGTGCCTTAACTTTTATTTACGGTTATTTTATGGAAAGATTAGAAGATTTAATGATTGGGGGACTTAAAATTTACCAAGACGACGACCTTTACTGCTTTACTTCTGATTCAATACTTTTAACTAAATTCGTTTCCGTTAAAAAGAACGATATAGTTGCAGACTTTTGTAGTGGAAGTGGAATAGTTGGTCTTCATCTTTACGCCCTTAACCCTACTATTAAAAAGGTATATTTATTTGAACTTCAAAAAGAGTTAAGTTCTCTTTCAAAAAAATCGGTTGAACTAAACGGTTTGACGGAAGTTTTTGACGTGCAAAATATTCCTATACAAAAAATAGGTAACGAATTTAACAACTATTTTTCTTTAATAACGGTTAATCCACCCTTTTTTAAGAAAGATACGCAAAAGGCGTTAGATATTAAAATTGCTATATGTAGGGAAGAAATTACCGTAAATTTAGAAGAAATTATTAAAATTGCATCAAAAAAATTAAAGTTTGGTGGCAGGTTTAATATGGTAAATAAATCTGACCGTCTTGCAGAAATTTTTTATTTAATGAAAAGTTATAAATTAGAACCTAAAAAACTACAGTTTGTAAAAAATGGTGATAAAGAGCCTTACTTAGTGATGGTTGAAGGTGTTAAAGGGGGTAAAGAAGGGTTAAAAATACTAAAAACCCTTGAAAATTAGTATGTTATATTTAGTTTCTACGCCTATTGGCAACTTAAAAGATATAAGCCTTCGCGCAATTGAAACGCTAAAGGAAGTTGACTATATTGCCTGTGAAGATACTAGGCACTCTTTAGTACTACTAAACCATTACGATATTAAAAAACCACTACTTTCTTACCACAAGTTTAATGAAGAAAAGGCTTCACTTCCTATAATTGAAAAGTTAAAGGAAGGCAAAAATATTGCTTTAATTTCAGATGCAGGTATGCCAGTAATATCTGACCCTGGCAATATTTTAATTAAAAAATTAAAGGAAGAAAATTTAGAATACACCGTTATTCCAGGCGCAACGGCATCACTTTCAGCCCTGCTTTTAAGTGGACTTTCTGCTGACAAGTTTTGTTTTTTAGGCTTTTTACCTGAAAAGAAAAAAGATAGGTTGGCGTTAAAAAAATACGCTAACTTAGGGTTAACTTTAATTTTTTATTCAGCGCCACACGACCTAAAAAAAGACTTAACTTCTTTAAAAGAAATTTTTGGTAATATAATAGTCGTTGCCGTTAAAGAAATTACAAAATTAAACGAAAAGGTCAATGACTACGACCTATCTAAATTAGATGAATATAACTTTGATTTTATTAAAGGGGAATTCGTTTTAGTTTTAGAAACTAAAGAAGAAAATTCCTTAAATAATTTAACTCCTAAAGAACATTTTAACTATTATTTAGAAAAGGGTTTTAATAAAAAGGAAGCAATAAAATTAGTTGCAAAAGATAGAAACGTTTCTAAAAGTAGTTTATATAAATTAACTATTGAAAAATAAAAAAGGCACGGTAAAATCCGTGCTTTTTTAGTCTAAAATTAAAATTTCTTTTTCCTTTTTTCTTGCATAATTTACGGTGTAGTAAGTTCCACCTTTATTAGTTTTTAAGTATGCAATTAAAATTGAAGAATTATCAACCAAAAATCTGTTTCTTTGTTGCATACAACCGGTTATATAATCTTCGTTTAATATAATAACTTCATCAGCAGAAGAAATCATTTTTTTATATTCTTCTTTTTGTTTTATACTAAATGCCCTATCTTGATTTTTACACGGAACAACGGCAATTAACTTAATATGTTTATAACTACTTTTTAACTCTGTTAATAACTTAAAACATAAAGTGTCAAATCCTAAGGCCATACCTATCAAAAAAGTATCAAACCCGTTATTTATAAGCGTGTTAAAAACTTCTTTTAATTTTTCTTTATCAAAATCTTTTTGTAAAATTCTATGCCCGGTTACGGCAACCGTTTTGTTTAAATTAATATTCATATTTTATAACGGTTTTTTTCTTTCCTTACCGTTTCCTCTTGGATAAATATTTTGTGTATTGCTTACTTTTTTAACTAAAACGATACTTCTTTTAGCATCTTCAAGTAAAAATTCATCTACTTTTTCAATTTTTCCACCTAAAAGTTTAACTGCTCTTTTGCCATCTTCAAGTTCTTCAGTAACGTCCCCCTTATATGGAATAAAATAACCGTCAACTTTAACAAAAGGCATACAATATTCTGCTAAAGTATTAAGCCTTGCAACTGCCCTTGCAGAACAAAAGTCAAACTTTTCCCTAAAATCAGGGTTTTTACCTAAAATTTCTGCCCTATCGTTAACAACTTTTATATTTTTTAGACCTAATTCTTTAATAACTGCATTTAAAAAGGTACATTTTTTACCAGTTGCTTCAACTAAAGTAACGTCTAAATCATCATTAAAAATTTTAAGTGGAATTGCAGGAAAACCTGCACCAGAACCTATATCAATAAGTTTACCTTTAGTAAAATATTTTGCGCCAAGTAAACTATCAACAAAGTGTTTAACAATAACTTCATCTTTATTAACAATGGCCGTTAGGTTAAATCTTTCGTTATATTCTACTAAAAGTTCATAGTACCTATTAAACTTATCAACTTTTTGTTCATCTAACTGTAAATTAAACTTCTCAAATACTTTTTTCATAAAAAAATTATATCATATTAATAAAAATTTTACTATCTTTTTAACTATTTTTTTAAGTTTTACATTATAAATTTTATTTATTCACTTTTAATAAATATTCTATCAACAAAGTTATCAATATTTTTTTATTAGTAAATATCTAACAAAATATATGATATCAACATTTTAACAAACATAATAATACTACCAATATTTAAAATTTAAAATAAAAAATATCTTCTATTAAAAACAAAATAAAAATTTTCTAATAAAAAAGGAGTAAAGGATTGATTTATTCTGCTATTTAATATATAATATTAAATAGAAAATTATTTTTTAAGGTACGTGTTTTATGAAAGTTATTTTAGATGGTTTAGATTTAGCAGATGCAGTCTTAAAAGTTAGTAAGGCTTTAAGTTTAAAAGTTAATAATCAAATTTTAGAAGGTATTAAGTTAACGGCAAAAGGTGACAGTTTAATTTTATTTGCAACTGACACAGAACTTACTATTGAAAGAAAAATTGATGCCAACGTTTTAGAAGAAGGGGAAACTGTTGTTACAGGTAGATATTTTGTTGACTTTATTAAAAAGTTAGAAAAGGAACATATTGAACTTTCACAATTTGAAGGAGAACAATTAAAAATTAAGTATTTAGATTCTGAAACGGAAATGCAAGTTTTTTCTGTTAACGACTATCCAAAAGTTAATAGAGAAATTTATGAAAATTATTTTGACATTTCTGTTAACGATTTTAAAGAACTTATTGATAAAACGGTTTTTGCTTGTGCAAGTGATGATACAAGACCAATTTTAAAAGGTTGTTTATTTGAAATTGAAGATAATTTATTAACTGCAGTTGGACTTGACGGTTATAGAATGGCTGTTTGTAAAAAGGTGGTTAATTCTAACGGAAATATTAAAGCAATTATTCCATCAAGAACTTTACTTGAAATTACAAGACTTCTTGAAAAGGAAGAAAATTTAAAAATTATTATTCAAAAGAACTACTTAATGGTAGAAACTCTTGACACTACTTTAATTTCAAGATTAATTGAAGGGGAATTTGTTAAGTATAACCAAATTATCCCTGCAAAATTTTTATCAAAAGTTACCGTTAATAGAGAAATGCTATTAAACAGTATTGAAAGAGCATCTATTATAGTAAAAACTGATAGAATAAATATCGTTAAGTTAGATATTAAAGAAAATTATATAAACGTAACTTCAAAGTCAGAAGTAGGTAACGTTAATGAAAACGTTCCAATCACTTTAGAAGGAAAAGACGTATTAATTGCCTTTAACAGTAAATATTTATTAGAATATTTAAGAATTATAAATGATGAATTTGTCAATATTTATTTAAATTCTTCAATTGAATCAGCCGTAATTAAGGGTGTAAATAATGAAAATGACCTTTATTTACTATTACCTGTAAGAATAAACGGTTAATTTAATTGACAAATGTTAATAAAATAATTAAAATAAAAAGGCTAACATTAAAAAAATAAAAAAACATTTATATAAAGGAAGGAAGAAAAATGAAAAGAACTTATCAACCTAAAAAGAGACAAAGAAGTAAAGTTCACGGTTTTAGAAAAAGAATGAAGACTAAGTCAGGCAGAAACGTTTTAAAGAGAAGACGTAATAAGGGTCGTCATAAGTTATCTGCTTAATTAAAGGAAAAGCTTTTGGATATAAGATTAAAAAGAACTAAAGATTTTGATTTAGTTTTTAGAAAAGGAAAAAAACTTTATTCTAACAGTTTAACTTTAGTATATATTAAAAGCGAAGAACTAAAGGTCGGTTTCGCCGTGGGTAAAAAACACGGCAAAGCCGTTCAAAGAAATAGAATAAAAAGATTACTTAGGGAATCATTTAGAAGTTTATTGCCAAATTTTAAGCAAAACTTCTTTTTTGTTTTTTTACCAAAAGTTAATAAAGACTATTTTTTAGACACTTTCAAAAGGGATATGGAATATCTATTGAAAAAGGTGCAAAATGATTAAATTTGTTAGAAAAATTCTCGTTTTACCTATAAAATTTTATCAAAAACATATTTCAAAATACTTAAAAAGTAATTGCCCTTACACTCCAACGTGTTCGCAATACACTTTAGAAGCTATCTTAAAACACGGTTTTTTTAAAGGTGGCGCACTAGGTTTTTGGCGAATACTACGTTGTAACTCGTTCACTAAAGGCGGGTTTGACAAAGTACCTGACAAAAAAAGCCAAGTAAAATGGCTAATTTAGGATAATTATGAATTTAAATTTATTAAGTACAATTCCATTAACTATAACTGGTTTTGCTATGCCAACAATGGGTTGGCTTGCTAAAGCAATCGGTTATATTATTACGGCGTTTGGTTCTATCGGTATCGGCGTTATAATTTTTACAATTGCGTTAAAACTTATAACCTTCCCTTTAGACTTTATTTCTCGTTCAAAAATGAGAAAGAACTCTCTAAAAATGGAACAAATGCGCCCACAACTTGAAAAGTTGCAAAAACAATACGCAAACGACAAAATGCTTTACCAACAAAAAATGACTGCTCTTTATAAAAAAGAAGGTTATTCAATGGTAGGCGCTTGTTTACCAACAATCGTTACTTTAGTTATATTTATCGTAGTACTTTCTGGTTTTCAAAACTACTCAAAGTTCCAAAATAAAGAATATTTATATCATATGAGTAATTCTTTTGACGCAGTAGTTTACGAAGGTATTTCTACCGACGGCGAATACTTAAAAATGGAAGACGGCAAGTTAGTTATTGACTACAACGGTTTATATGAAATTTATAACAGTAATAATAGTGGCGATGCTAACAATATCACGGTTAATCAAACTGACAAAACTTTAACTATTAAAGCAAGTGATACTGAAGACATCACGGTTAAGTATGATGATAATTTAATAACCTATTCTTCAACGACTGGCTACGTAACCGTAAAACAAACTATCGGTGCAGACGGCAAAATTTCAGAAGTGTTAACTTATTTTGCTAACGAACCTAACTTAAGAAATAATGAAGAATTAAAGGTAGACGGCAAAACTTTTGCTATATTAAATAGTGAAAATGCTGAAATCACGGCTGAAAAGTTTATTGAATTAGTAGGACAAGAAGCAAGTGCAAACACCTTTAGGGAAGAAAACCAAGGCTTTATTTGGGTTAAGAACATTTGGCAACCTGATAGTGCAATGGCTCATCCTGTTTCAAAAGACTATGCAGAATTTAAAAAGTTATATGGCGACGGCAAAACCGACCAAGACTTTACGGAAAATTATACTTTACTTACTGCAAAACTTGACGTTGAAAAGGGTCAAGCAAACGGTTACTTTATTTTAGTTGTACTAAACGTGCTTACTTCGTTCTTATTACAATTTATTTCATCAAGAGCACAAAAAGCGCAAATGGAATTACAAAGTGTTGACGGACAAGGCAAAAACACACAAAAAATGATGATGTGGATGATGCCTTTAATGATGGGTTTCTTTGCTATTTACTACACGGCAGCCTTCTCATTATATATCGTAATAAGTTCACTATACAGTATTTGTTCAACACTACTTATAAATAAATTAGTAGATATTAAGTTTGCTAAAGACGTTAAAAAACAAGCAAACAGTAAAGATAAAAGATATAGAAAACAAGGAGAATAAAATGGAATTTACAGCAAAGACTGTTGAAGAAGCAGTTAAAGCCGGGTTAAAAGCTTTAGACGTAGCAGAAGAAGATGCTATAATTACCGTTATTGATGAACCGGTTAAAGGCTTGTTTGGTAAAATTAAAACCTTGGCAAAAGTAGACGTATCAAAAAAGTTAACTGACGGAGAAAGAGCAGTTAGTTTTTTAGAAGGTGTTTTTGATAAATTAGAATTAGAAGCAAAGGCAGTTTTAGTAGAAGAAGGGGAAAAGATTATTATAAATATCATCACCACAACTTCTGCATCAATCATCGGCTATAGGGGTGAAATTTTAGATGCTTTACAAAACTTAGCAAGTGCCGTTGCTAACACAGGCAAAAAAGACTATATAAGAGTTGTTGTTGACTGTGAAAATTATAGAGAAAAAAGGGAAGAAACTTTAATAGCCCTTGCTCATAAGTTAGAAAAGAAGGCAACCGACCAAGGTAGAGATTTTTCACTTGAAGCAATGAGTTCTTATGAAAGAAGAGTTATTCACTCTGCCCTAGCAGATAGCCCTACAGTTACAACTAAGTCAGAAGGTAAAGAACCAAACAGATTTGTTGTAATCGTTCCTAACGAAAAGAAGGAAAGAAAGGCTTACCCTAAAAAAGGTTTTGGCGACAAAAAGTTTAACAAAAAACCTGCAAAAAGTGGTTTTTCAGAAGAAATTAGAAAAAAACCATCAGGCTTTGGAACTTTTTTAGGAAACAGTTTAAAAGACTAATTAAAAATTAAACCACGGAAACCGTGGTTTTTTATTTATATTATATAATGTATATAAAAATAAAAAAAGAGCAAAAATTTTTTGCTCTTTTTCTTTTACTATTTATACTCTTTTGCCTATTTCGTAGGCGTTTTTTAATAGGTCTAATTTGTCTTTAACTTCTCCAGCGCCATCTAAGCCGTAGCCTAAAATTTTTCTCTCTATTTGTCCCATTTTATATAAATCCAAGTAAAAATCGTAAGAGAAATTATCAACGATAATATAATTGTCAGCCAATTAGGGAATCCCCATTCCCTAAATGCACCAATAAGTAGAAACATACTTACTATCCAAATAAGTCCACAAACTCCAAATTTATCATCCATAATATTCCTTATTTATGTAAAAATTCTTCTAACGAATTAGCAACCTTTATCCAAATACGTTTTTTTAATATGTTTCTATTTATTCTTTCAAGTTTATACACGCCTAAAATTTTATAATTTTGCGCTTTATCAACTATAAGACGGTAGTTTTCTTCAAGAATATAATCTTCTGGAAGCAGTTCTTCATCTAAACTCACAAATTCTTCAAAAACTAGACACCCATTGATTGTATTTTTCCAACCTCTACGAACTTTCCCATCTAAAAAAGTCATCCAAACTTTTAATTGATTAGAATAAGTCCACCTAGATTTCATATAAGCCTTATAATTTGTTCTAAAATTTTTATTGAGAAACTCGGCATTTGTCATAATATAATTCCTTTTATGAGATTACAATTTAATTTAAAAAGTATATATAAATTTATTTAAATACCCTATTTTTAATTGCCTAATATATTATACGGATAAAATGAGTTTGTCAAGCAGTTTTTATGGACAAAAGAAAGCTCGACTTATGAAAAGTCGAGCTTTATAAATTATTGAATATAAATCCCTATGAGAAGAGCGACAAACTTCTCTTTTTTCTTTTACTTTTTATACTTTTTTGCCCATTTCGTAGGCGTTTTTTAATAGGTCTAATTTATCTTTAACTTCACCAGCACCATCTAAGCCGTAGCCTAAAATTTTGCCTTTTAGGGAAGTTTTTTCATAACAATATATAAATCCTTCAATACCTTTTAACACGCCGTCAAAAGTGCTTTTATCGTCGTCTGCCGCAGTAGCAATTAAGTACACTTCCTTAAAGTTATACGCCGAATTGTATAGGGGATTAAGCCTATCAATTAAGGTCTTCATTTGACCACTCATTTCGTAATAATATATAGGTGTTGCAAAAACTAAAACGTCGGCATTACCTATTTTTTCTCTTATATCGGTAACGTCGTCATAAATTACGCACTTGCCCGTTTTTTGGCAAGAAAGACACCCTTTGCAGTATTTTATATCTTTACCTACTAAAGAAATAAATTCTACTTCATTACCACCGTCAACTGCGCCGTTATAAAACTCTTTTGCAAGAATATCTGAATTAGAGTTTTTTCTTAAACTTGTTGAAATTATAACAACCTTTTTCATATTAAAATTCCTTATATACTTTATAAAAAAACGGGTAGAAAATCTACCCGTTTAATTTTAAGTTTTGACTAATTACTTATCAGCTAATCTCTTATAAGTTTCAAGTCTTGCCTTGCTGTCTGCTTCAGTCTTTTCAAATAAAGCGTTTGCAAGTTCAGGTCTTGCCTTCATAAGTGAAGCGTATCTTGTTTCGCCACTGATAAATGCACGGTAGTCGCCAGTTGGTTCTTTAGAATCTAACTTAAATGGATTTTCACCCTTTTCAGCAAGGTCAGGGTTAAATCTATATAATTGCCAGTATCCGCAGTCAACTGCCTTCTTTTCTTCGTCTTGTGACTTAGTCATGTTAATACCGTGGTTGATACAAGGTGCGTAAGCGATAATTAGTGATGGACCGTCGTAGCTTTCAGCTTCAATTAAAGCATTTAAGAATTGTTGCTTGTTTGAACCCATTGCTACTTGTGCAACGTAAACGTAGCCGTAGCTCATAGCCATCATACCTAAGTCCTTCTTCTTTGTTCTCTTACCAGCACTTGCGAACTTAGCAATTGAACCAGTTGGAGTTGACTTAGAAGCTTGTCCACCTGTGTTAGAGTAAACTTCTGTATCAAGAACTAGAATATTAACGTCTTCGCCCATAGCAAGTACGTGGTCTAAACCACCGTAACCGATATCGTAAGCCCAACCGTCACCACCGAAAATCCAAATAGACTTCTTAACTAGGCAGTCTTTGTCAGCTAAAATGTCAGCAACTAAAGCGTCAAAGTCGCAACCGCAACCATCACACTTAGCTAAAGCTTCTACTAACTTAGCAGATGCTACTTTAGAACCTTCAGCGTTCTTTCTATTTTCAAGCCATTCAGCACAAGCGTCTTTAATACCAGCTTTGCAACCGCATTCGCCCTTTTCTTCTACCATAGCCATAAGCTTTTCAATCTTTTCAGCAACCTTAGCTCTTCTTTGACCGTAAGCTAAATTCATACCATAACCGAATTCTGCGTTATCTTCGAATAAGCTGTTAGCCCAAGCAGGACCGTGGCCAGCCTTGTTAACTGTGAAAGGACAAGTAGGAGCAGAACCACCGTAGATTGATGAACAACCTGTTGCGTTAGCAACTATCATTCTGTCACCGAATAATTGAGTGATAACCTTGATGTAAGGAGTTTCACCACAACCAGCACAAGCGCCAGAGAATTCAAATAATGGTTTGCAGAATTGGCTACCCTTAACTGTGTTCTTCTTGAATACTGATAAATCAACTTCAGGAAGTTGTTCGCTGTATTCGTAGTTAACAGTTTCTTCTTTAACGATAGATGCTAGAGGAACCATTTCAAGAGCCTTTTCCTTAGAAGGACAGATGTCGGCACAAACGCCACAACCCATACAGTCTAATGGAGAAACTTGCATTCTGTATTCAAATCCCTTTAAGCCAGTACATGCTTTAGTAGCAAAAGTTTCTGGGTTAGCAGTACCTTCAGCAACAACTGCTGGTCTGATACAAGCGTGTGGACAAACGAATGCACATTGGTTACATTGGATACACTTTTCAGCATTCCACTTAGGAATCTTAACGGCAACACCTCTCTTTTCGTATTGAGTTGTACCAGTTGGAACAGAACCGTCAGCGTTAAATGCAGATGAAGGTAATTTATCACCTTGAAGAACAAGGATAGGATGAACGATATCCTTGAAGTATTCAGTACCGTTTACTTCAGCAAGAGGAGCACCGTCAGTTGCAGTAGCCCAAGATGCAGGGATATCAATTTTAACTAAGTTTGCTTCAGCAGATTCAATAGCGTTATAGTTCATTTGAACGATAGCGTCACCCTTCTTAGCAAATGACTTGTAAGCCATCTTCTTCATAAAGTCTTTTGCATCAGCGTAAGGCATAATGCTTTCATTGATTAGGAAGAATGCAGATTGTAAGATTGTGTTTGTTCTACCACCAAGACCTAATTTAGCGGCGATTGAAATAGCGTCGATAACGTAAAGGTCAGCATTTTTCTTTGCCAAAGCGTTTTTAACTGTTGCAGGAAGATTCTTTTCTAATTCTTCAACAGTTGTCCAAGGAGCGTTAAGTAAGAACTTACCGTTTTCCTTTAAGTCAGTAATCATATCGTATCTTGTTACGTATGAAGGGTTGTGACAAGCGATAAAGTCTGCTGCGTCGATTAGGTAAGAAGATTGAATAGGAGTGTCACCGAATCTTAAGTGAGAAACTGTGATACCACCAGACTTCTTAGAATCGTAGAAGAAGTAACCTTGAGCAAACTTGTCAGTATGGTCACCGATAATTTTGATTGAGTTCTTGTTAGCACCAACAGTACCGTCAGAACCTAAACCGTAGAACTTACAGCTGATTGTTCCTTCTGGAGCAGCGTTGTATTGTTCGCTAAAGTCAAGTGAAGTGTTAGTTAAGTCATCATAGATACCAACTGTGAAGTGGTTCTTTGGTTCAGCAAGTTCTAAGTTCTTGTAAACTGCGTAAACCATTGATGGGTTAAATTCTTTTGAACCTAAACCGTATCTACCACCAACAACCTTAATATCAGTCATACCCTTTTCAAGTAATGCTGAACATACGTCAAGATATAAAGGTTCGCCAAGAGAACCAGCTTCCTTAGTTCTATCAAGAACAGCAATTTTCTTAACAGTCTTAGGAATAGCGTTGATGAAAGCGTCAACAGAGAATGGTCTATATAATCTAACTTTGATTACACCAACCTTCTTGCCTTCTTTGTTCATCTTGTTGATAGTTTCTTCAATAGCGTCAGCACCACTACCCATAATGATAGTAATGTTTTCAGCATCAGGTGCACCAACGTAGTCGAATAAGTGGTAATTTCTACCAGTTAACTTATTAACCTTGTCCATCATTTCTTGAACGATAGCAGGAGTTGCGTCGTAGTACTTGTTAGCAGTTTCTCTATTTTGGAAATAGATATCAGCGTTTTGAGCAGTACCTCTTTGAATTGGATGTTCAGGGTTTAATGCTCTTGCACGGAAGTCTTCAACGTCTTTCATATCAACTAATTCTCTCATTTCTTCATAGTCGATAGCGTCAATTTTACTTACTTCGTGACTTGTTCTGAAACCGTCGAAGAAGTGTAAGAATGGAACTTTTGATTTTAAAGTAGCTAAGTGTGATACTAGTGCTAAGTCCATAACTTCTTGAACAGAGTTAGAAGCAACCATAGCAAAGCCTGTTTGTCTACAAGCCATAACGTCGGCATGGTCACCGAAAATGTTAAGAGCGTGAGCAGCTAATGCTCTTGCACTTACGTGGAAAACCGTAGGTAGTAATTCACCAGCGATTTTGTACATGTTAGGAATCATTAAAAGTAAACCTTGGCTTGCAGTGTAAGTAGTAGTTAAAGCACCTGCTACTAATGAACCGTGTACAGCACCAGCTGCACCAGCTTCAGATTGCATTTCTGCAAGTCTTAATTGTTGACCGAACATGTTTGTTCTGCCTTGAGCAGACCATTCGTCAGCAACTTCTGCCATAGGAGAAGAAGGTGTTATCGGATAGATAGCCGCAACTTCAGAAAAGGCATAGGCAACGTGACTCGCAGCGGTATTACCGTCAATAGTCATCTTTCTCATTGGATTGTGTCCTCCCAAAAAATTTATTATTATTTTTTTTATTTTATATAATGTTTATATAATCCTCTATTATTATAAAACTAATAACCAAAATAGTCAATCTTAAAAAGTAAAAAAAAGGCACTTTTTCTTATTTTTTATAAAAAGATTTTGGTAAAAATATGTTTTATATACCATTTACTTGCGAAAAATTCTTTTGGGTGTTAAAATATAACAAAAGTATTAAAAGGGGCAGTCTTTTGAAAATAATTGAAGTTAAAAACCTTACCTACGCTTACGCAAAAGGTAAAGAAGTTTTAAAAAACTTAAATATTGAAATTGAAAAGGGTGAATTTGTTGCCATTATCGGTCATAACGGTAGTGGTAAATCTACTTTTGCCAAACTTTTGAACGCCCTTTTTGTACCAAAAGAAGGGGAAGTTTTAGTTGGTGGATTAAACACTAAAGACAAAAATTCCGTTCACGAAATTAGAAAGAAGGTTGGTGTTGTTTTCCAAAATCCAGACAACCAGTTGGTTGCCTCTATCGTTGAAGACGACGTTGCTTTCGGTCCTGAAAATATAGGCGCTAAAAGGGAAGAAATTGAAGAAAGAATTAATTTTG
Source organism: Clostridia bacterium (assembly GCA_017508485.1). Taxonomy (GTDB): domain Bacteria; phylum Bacillota; class Clostridia; order Christensenellales; family Borkfalkiaceae; genus SIG381. The sequence continues at coordinate 68,801 of JAFVYV010000012.1, forward strand.
CCCTTGACGCTGTTAATATGCAAGAGTTTAGAAAAAGAACGCCAACAAAACTATCTGGTGGTCAAAAACAAAGGGTAGCGATTGCAGGGGTTTTAGCCATAAAGCCGGAAGTTTTGGTACTTGACGAATCTACTGCTATGCTTGACCCTCGTGGTAGAAGGGAAGTTATTGAAATAGTTAAAGACCTTAACAAAAAGGGTATGACGGTAATTTTAATAACGCACTATATGGAAGAAGTTGTAAATGCAGATAGGGTTATCGTTTTAAGTGAAGGGGAAAAGATTTTAGAAGGCACTCCTAAACAAATTTTTGCTAAAAAAGAAGAGTTAACTAGGGTAGGTTTAAGTTTACCACCTGCCACTATTTTGGCTGATAAATTAAGGGAAAAAGGGGTTAATATCGGTGAAGTTTTAACGCCACAAGAGTTAAAGGAGGAATTATGCAAATTGTTTGTAAAAATTTAACCTTTGCTTACGGGAAAAGGGGCGTTACTGCCGTTAAAAACCTTTCTTTAACCATTGACGAAGGGGAATTTTTTGGAATTATAGGGGAAACTGGCTCAGGCAAATCTACCTTTATTCAACACCTAAACGGGTTAGTTAAACCAACCACTTGTGATGAATTAACGGTTGGCGAATTTAACCTTTTAGACAAAAAGTGTGATTACAAAAAACTCCGTTCAAAAATCGGTATGGTTTTTCAATATCCAGAATATCAACTGTTTGCCGAAACGGTGTTTGAAGACGTTGCTTTTGGTCTTAAAAACTTTGCCTCTTTAACCAAAGAAGAAACGGAAAAAATGGTTAAAGAAGCAATAGAAGTTGTTGGTTTAGATTATGAAAAAATTAAAAATAAATCGCCTTTTGACCTATCGGGTGGTCAAAAAAGAAGGGTAGCGATTGCAGGGGTTTTAGTAACCAAGCCTGAAGTTTTAATTTTAGATGAACCTGCATCTGGTCTTGACCCTGAAGGAAAGGAGCAACTCCTTTCTCTACTTCACTCACTTCATAAATCGTTTGTAAAAACTATCATTATGGTTTCACACGATATGAACACGGTTGTAGAACATTGTACTAAAGTTGCGCTATTTAATAAAGGGGAAATTTACTGTTCTGGTCGCCCTAGTGAAGTATTTTTTAAACTTGAAGGGTTAGAAGAAATAGGACTTGAACAACCTTTAACGGGATACCTAAAAAAGGAACTTGAACTTAAGGGTGTCAATATAGAAAGTGACCTAACGGTTGATGATTTTGTCTATAATTTAGTAAAAAAATTAAAACAAGGTAGTTAATGAAAGACGTTTCTTTTGGTCAGTATTATAACACCACTTCGTTCGTTCACAAAATGGACGCAAGGGTTAAAATACTGCTTTCAATTGCATATATAGTAGCCGTATTTTTAGTAAAAGAATTTCACTTTTACGGCTTTTTGGCTGCATTTTTGTTTATAGTTTTAACCACTATTTTTTCAAAAGTGCCCTTTTTTAGCGTACTTAGAAGCGTAAAAGGCATACTGTTTTTCGTTATATTTTCTGCCGTTTTACAAATATTTTTCAACACGGCAGGGGAAGTTGTTTTTTCTTGGAAATTTATAACTATAACGGACAAAGGTTTACTTAAAGCCGGGTTTATAGTTTGCAGAATTATGATGATTGTTATGGGTACTGCGCTACTCACTTTAACTACCACTCCGGTTGAACTAGCAGACGGTATTGAAAGTTTACTTTCTCCACTAAAACTAATAAAATTCCCTGTGCACGAATTTGCTTTAATAATGAGTATTGCACTTCGTTTTATTCCTACTTTGATGGAAGAAACGGATAGAATTATAAAGGCGCAAAAGGCAAGGGGCGCTGATTTTGAAAGTGGTAATTTAATTAAAAGAGCAAAGGCAATGATACCTATTTTAATTCCACTTTTAGTTAGTTCGTTTAGGCGTGCTGATGAACTAGCAGACGCAATGGACGCAAGGTGCTATTCTGGTTCTAAAGGCAGAACAAAATATAAAAAACAAAGAATAACTTACAGAGATATTATAGGCTTTTTAGTGTTAGCAGGGCTAATAGTCGGCATAGTATTTCTTAACGGTGTATAATGAATATAAAGTTAACCATTTGCTACGATGGAACTGATTTTTTAGGGTGGCAAATACAAAAAAAGGGAAGAACCGTTCAAGAAGAAGTTGAAAAAGCAATTTTTTCTTTAACGGGTGAAAGGGTAAAGTTAGTAGGTAGTGGTAGAACGGACACAGGCGTTTCTGCAATGGCCCAAGTTGCTAATTTTAAGACGGAAAGTACCATTAAGCCCGAAAAGTTTAGTTTAGCGCTAAACACTATTTTACCAAGTGATGTGAAAGTGCTAAAAAGTGAGTTAGTTCCTGATGATTTTAGCGCAAGATTTTCTGCACTAAAAAAGACTTACGAATACAAATTTTATAAATCAAAGGTAGAAATTCCTATTTTAGAAAGGTTTGCTTTAAGGGTTAACGAAAGCATAGATGTTTCTAAAATGCAAGACGCAGTAGAAGTGTTTTTAGGGGAGCAAGACTTTAAGTGTTTTTTAAAAAGTGGCTCTAGCGTAAAAAATACGGTTAGAACTATTTACGATGCAAAAATTTTTGAAAAAGACGACTGTTTTATCTTTTCAGTAACGGGCAACGGCTTTTTATATAATATGGTTAGAACTATGGTTGGCTCGCTTTTACTTGTCGGCGAAGGCAAAATTACAAAGGAAACCTTAAGCGAAATTATAAAGACTGGCGACAGAAAAAGAGTTGGCAGAACGGTTTTAGCAAAAGGACTACTTTTAAAAGAAGTGGTTTACCAACAAAACACAACATATTGTGGTTGAAAATTTTTTGCAACCGATAAAATTTAAAAAATGATAAAAAAGGGCGTTTTTTAGGCTAAAAATGTTAAAAATGCTTGGAAAATGCTTGACAAAAGGCGTATTATTTTATAAAATAAACAAGCGTTAAATTGGAAAAGTTCGTGAGTTTTGTAGGATTAGCCCCCGAAGAACTAAACGATTTTACATTTATAAATAAAAATACAAGGAGATTTTTACGATGAGAACCTATATGGCACATAAAGAGACTGTAGAAAGAAAGTGGTTCGTTGTGGACGCTGAAGGTCAGCCTCTAGGAAGAGTTGCTTCAAGAGTTGCCGCAATTTTAAGAGGTAAACATAAGCCTACTTTTACTCCTAACGTAGACACAGGCGACTTCGTTATCGTTCTTAACTGCGACAAGGTAGTTTTAACAGGTAAAAAATTAGAAAATAAAATGTACAGATATCATACTGGACACGTTGGTGGCTTAAAGGAAATCACTTACAAAAAGTTGATGGAAAACAAGGCTGACGTAGCAGTTTACGAAGCTATTAAAGGAATGCTTCCAAAAAATAGCTTAGGCAGACAAATGATTAAGAAACTTAAGGTTTATAGAGGTGCTGAACACAACCATCAAGCACAAAAGCCAGAAGTTTTAAAGCTTGTTTAATGAGGTGTAATTATGGCAAAAACAGCTAGTAAGAAAAAGATTCAATATTGGGGAACCGGTAGAAGAAAGAAGGCTATCGCTAGAGTTCGCCTTATCCCTGGTGGAAACGGTACTATCGTTATCAACAAAAAGTCACTTGACGAATACTTTGGTTTAGATACTTTAAAGTTTATCGTTAAGCAACCTTTAACTTTAACTGAAAGATTATCTGCATACGACGTTATGGTTAACGTTTGCGGTGGTGGTTTTACTGGCCAAGCTGGTGCAATCAGACACGGTATTGCAAGAGCATTAGTTGAAGCTGAACCTGAACTTCGTGCAATCGTTAAGAAAGAAGGTTTCTTAACAAGAGATTCAAGAATGAAGGAAAGAAAGAAGTACGGTTTAAAGAAGGCACGTCGTGCTCCACAATTTAGCAAGAGATAATTTCAAAATTGTTTCTATATTCCCACAAGCGAAAAGTTTGTGGGAATTTTTTATAAAAAATTTTTGGTTTTTTATTAAAAGTAGGTAAAATTTATAAAAAACTATCTTTTATTTTGCACTCTTTTAACAAAATCTTGGTGGTTTTTTACTGAATTTATATATGCGTTTTTGAAAGAACTCTCCTTATTTTTCTCAGGTGGCGCGCTTTCCTTTATAGGTAAAGGTTTCTTTACTTCTTCCGTTAGCAAAGAAGAAAGAGAGTTTATCAACTTAAAAATACTGAATTTATCCATAAATAACCCCTTTTTTAATTTAAAAATACCAAAAGCAATTAAAAAATAATTGCAAAAGTTTTTTATATAGTATATAATGTATTGCGTATGAAACCCTAAAAATAGGGATATTTAAATTTAACCCGTATATTTTATGCGGTGGCAAAATAAATATGTTTACAATTAAAAATAAAGGTAGTGAACAAAATGAAAAAAAGATTTTTTAAGATTTTAATAACCGTTTGTCTTGCGTTAAGCGTATGTTTAACGGCAGTTGGCTGCAGGGCTCCTTTTACGCTTTCTTTAACCAACCCGGGGGATGTTATTGAAAACGCAGGTTTTGTTGCTGAAACGGAAAATTATATCTATTTTATTAACGGGGTAGAAGAATCTTCAAAAGAAAATAAATATGGTACGCCAGTTAAAGGCTCTTTAATGGTTGCCGATAAAACGGATTTATCAAAGGCAGAAATAGCCGTTCCAAAACTATTCGTTGCAAATGATTATACTGCAGGTCTTTATATTTTTGACGGTAGCATTTATTATGCAACGCCAACAACTCAAAAGAACACTTCTGGTGAAGTTGCTTTTGAATACGTAGATTTTTGTAAGTCTACTCTAGACGGCAAAGAAACGGAAACTTATTTTTCAGTAATAGGTACTGTTTTAGAATACAGAATAGTTGAAGTTGAAGAAGTTGTTTATATCGTTTATTTTGACGGCAACTTAGAAGAATTAGCAGTTTTCAACACGGCAACTAAAGAAAAAACTGTTATTAAAGAAAAGGTTACGGACTTCTACTTCTTACCAAGCGATATGGTAGAAGATTTTATAGTTGCTTATTCAGTAACTACTGAAAAGGACTGGACAAGTGAAGAAGAAACCCCTTCAACTTACGCTTATAACGAAGTTTACGGTTATAGCATAAAAGAAGGTTCAAAAAAGATTTTAGATGGTAACGGTAACGGTTTAGGCAGTATTTCTTATGCAATAACAGGTGCTTATAACGGCTACGTTTTCTATACGGCTACTGAAACTTATGAAACAGATGCCGACTTACAAACAAAGTACTACGGAGTAAAAGCAGGTGATTTGTGGGGGGCTGGTAAAGAAAAGGCTACTTTATTAAACGCAAGTGCAAAAGATTATTTAGTAGTTACTTCTTACGTTGTGAGCCCAAGTGAAGTTTACTTTGTTGAAGACGGCTTTATCGTTAAAGAAGATTTAACGGTTGAAGCGTTAACAAACAAACAAATCGTTGCAAAAGCAAACTTTAGCGAAGTTGACTTTATTTACAACGGTTATATTTACGGTAAAACTAGCGACAACCAAATTGCAAGAGTTGAACTTGGCGAAGAAAGGGCCCAAATCGTTGCAGAAAACGTTAAACTTGACTGGTACGACTATAAAATTGTAGACGGCAAGTTATTCTTTATTGATGCTGAATACGGTGTAAACAATGTTAGTTACGTTGAAGTTGATAACGCAGTTGTTAAGGAAGAAACGGACGACGACGGCGAAGTTACTAAAACTTACTTAGACGGCAAAACTGCTATCGGTAAACTTTCAGAAGAAGACAACTTAACTTTAGCAAACGCATATATGAAGGAATTAGTTGAAAGTGGCGAAATCACTTTTGCTGAAGGCGAAGAAACCGAAGTTAAGTTAAACAAAGTTTTAGACGCTTACGAAGTATTAACTAAAAAGCAACAAAAGACTTTTGACAAAGAAAACGAAGAAACTATTGAAAACTACAAAAAGGCTTTAGAAGTAAGCAAACTTTTAATTAAGTTAGAAGGGTTTGAAAATGCTGAAACTGACGACGCAAGAGATGCTTTTGAAGCAGATTACACTAATGCAAGAAAGGCTATCGACGAACTTCTTAAAGATACCGACAATCAACCTATTTTAGACCTTTTAGTAGAAAACGGTAGATGGTATTTACAACAAGCAGGTAGATACTTTGCTTAATTAAAAATTAAAACCTAAAGGGTGGTTTATTTTAAGCCACTCTTTTTTGTTTTAAAAAATCTATAGCAAAACACTAAGAACTTGCAAATTTTGTCGTTTTTTGTTCAAAAATAAAATGTTTTGTAAAAAAATCATTTTTTGACACATATTTTTGTTCAAAAATACTTTAAATATTACAAAATTTGTAGTATAATAATGGTACTAAAAATAAAGGAGATTAAAAATGTTAAAAAAGACCGTTGTTATACTTGAAGATAACGAACAGATTAAAGAAGAATTAAAAAGGGTGCTTGATGATTCTTTTTTAATTGTTGGAGAAACAAACGACGGAAAAGAAGGTGTTGAAATTTGCAAAGGATTAAACCCGGATTTTTTGATAAGTAATTTTTTTCTTGCAGGGGCTGACGGCTTGTGGGTATTAGACAAAATTAACCAAAACGGATTAGATACTAAAACAATAATGCTTATAAATTGTTATAAGGAAGAACTTATTGAAAAGGTTATATTAAAAGGCGCGTATTATTTTATGACAAAGCCGTTTAATTTTGAACTATTAAAAGAAAGAATGGTAGGAGACAAGGAAAAGGCTATTGAACCTTATATAAAAAGGACAATTTCTTTAGAAGAAAAGATTAGCAAAATTTTTATCAACGTTGGTATTCCACCACATATTAAAGGGTATTCTTATTTAAGAGAAGGGGTTAAAATGGCAATAAATAACCCAGAGATTATCAACAACATAACCAAAAAACTTTATCCTAAAATAGGCGAAAAGTACGATACGACTGCAAGTAAAGTAGAACGTGCAATTCGCCACGCAATAGAAGTTGCGTTCAATCGTGGAAGAATAGAAAATATCAATAATATATTAGGTGTAAAAGCGTTCGTTGGTGCAGAAAAACCGACAAATGGTGAGTTTATCGCACTAGTTGCCGATAAAATGATACTTGAAGAGGCGTAAAAGATAAAAAATTTAAAAAATTTTATTAAAAATAGTTTACAAATCATACGAATACTGCTATATTCTATATGCGTTAAATATCTTTTGTAAAAAAGTAAATTAATTTTTATTTTTTGCATATAAAAAGATAAATAGATAAAAATAATTAAACGGAGATTTAATTATGGCAGGAAAGTATGTTTTATGCCCAAGATGCGAACTAAACTATATTCGTGAAGAAGATGAATTATGCGCAGTTTGTAAAGCAGAATTAAAAATTGGACCAAGTCTTGTTTTTGCAGTTGATGAAGACGAAGATGTTTTAGAACTTTGCCCAGTATGTAAACAAGTTTACATCAAAGCAGGGGAAGAAATGTGTGCTAAATGTCTTGAAGAAGAAAACTTAAAGAACAACGACCAAATTGATATGGATAAAGACGAAGAATGGAAAAACTTCCTTGACGACGATAAAGATGAAGACGACGACTTAAATGATGAAGAAATTAAGTCTTTAGACCAAATCGCAAAAGAAGAAGCCGACGAATTCTTTGATGATGAAGAAGAGGAAGAAGATATCGTTTACCATAACGAAGTTGACGATTTTGAAATTCCTGAAGTTGATGAAGCCGACTTTGAAGATTACGACGAAGAAGATGAAGAAGGGGAAGAAGACGACCTTTAATATTTAGGTATAAAAAGTTTCCTTTTAGGGAACAATTTATATATGATAAAAAAAGGCAGTTCCATTTCTTTAGTAAAAAATAAAATTTTAAGTTATTATAATAAGGACGTAGAAGTAACGGTAAATCTTGGTAGAAACAAAAAAGTTTCCTTTTTAGGTAAACTTACGGGCGTATACCCGGCACTTTTCACCGTTAGCCCTTTTGATAAAAGTTTTATAGGCAAAACTTCTTACTCATACCAAGAGTATCTTTGCGGGCAGGTTTTTATTAAAGAAAAATAAAACACGAAGTAAAAATTCGTGTTTTTTTATTTTAAATTTTTAACTAGAAAAACTTTAGATAATTTTTTAATCTTCTTCGTAGTAGTATGAATAGTCTATGCCTTTCATAAAAATTTCACGGTCGTTTATTTTGTCGGTTAGTGCGTTTTCAACAAGAGTTAAAATATCGCTATAATCTACAACGCTTAATTTCATTGCGTCTAAATACTTGGTTTTATCTATCTTGCTCCAATCAACGCATTTAGAAAGATTTTTCTTCAAAATTAAGTCTAACCAAATTCTAGTTGTTCTGCCGTTGCCTTCCATAAAAGGGTGAGCAACGTTCATTTCAACGTATTTTTTAACAATTTGTTCAACCGTTTTTTCAGGCATTTTTTCAATATCTAAAAGAGTTTTATCTAAATACCCTATACTTGCAAAAGTAAAACCACCCTTAGAGATGTTTACCTTTCTAATTTGCCCTGCAAAATCGTATAGACCACCAAAAAGGTACGCGTGAATTTGTTGTAAGCCGTTTACCGTGCCAATTTCAACGTCATTTATTATTCCGTTTTCAAAAAGTTCATACGCCTTATTTTTACTTTGTTCATCAACGGAAGTTCCTTTTGTTTTAATCCATTTTAAGAACACGTCTGACTTTTTGCTTGGCAAAATTGCAATAAGCAAGTTTAATCCGTCGTCATCTATAACGTCGGTCAAATATTTTTTACCGTCTTTTGCAGTTAACTTCAGTTGTCTACAAATTGATGACAACTGAGAGTTTCTCTTTTTTAAAGTGTTCCAGTATTTACGGGGAGAAGTGCTTAAAGAAAGTGCTTCTATAATATCAACGGCGCACAACCACCAACGAGAACTTTCTTCATCCCAAACAGAACGAACGGGAACGTTATCAAAAAATCTAATAGAAGTTTTAATCATTTTTGTTCTCCCTTACAATTTCTAAAATATCATCTAAGCCACAATTAAGCGCATTACATATTTTAAGAAGAATATCCATATGCACCGTTTCATTTCTACCAAGTTTTGCCATAGCAGTAGTGGTAATTCCTGCTTTTATACGCAAATCTTCTTTGCGCATATCTTTGTCAATAAGAAGTTTCCACAATTTTTTATAACTTGTAGCCATTTTTTATCTCCTAAAGGGAAGTTTATAAGTCGTTATAGTTATTATACTACAGTAAAATAATTTTATCAAGATAATCTCTAATATTTAGAGAAAATGATTTTTTACTAATTTTTGTCATAAAGTTGAACTTTTTTATATAAAATGTATTGATAAAAATTTTTAAGGTGGTAAAAATGAAAGAACTTTTTGAAAAATTATATACTCAAAATAAAGAAAGCGTAGAAAAAAAGGTGGAAACGGTTATTAGAACGGATATTGAAACTGAAGAAGCCACTAAAATTTTGCATCTTTCTCCTTCGCTTGTGCTTGTTAAAAAGGAAAATAGTGAAAAGGGTGTTAAGTACACGGCAAGACTTTCTTACTTTATAGTGTATATTAAGGACGGCAAAATTAAAAAGAAAGAGTGCGCAACGGAATTTAACGGTTTTTTTGAAAGCAAAGGGGTTTTAGAAGATATTTCTTTAGAACTTTTAAAAACTTCTACCGATACTTACGGTGGCGACTTAAAAATTCTTTCTAACCTTTTAGTAAAGGCAACTTTTTTAGTAGAAAATGAAAAACCGTTTTTAACTTCATCAGAAGATTTAATTGTTAAAACAGACAGTTTAACAAGAACAAAAAGGGTTGGTTTTACAACAAAATCGTGGGAGATTGAAGAAGATTTTGACCTTAACTTTTCCGTTGAAGAAGTGCTACTTTATAACGTAAACTACCAAATTAAAAGGGTAAACTCTGGGGTAGACGCTATTATTTTAGATGGCGAAGCACTTTTATCGCTTTCTTTATTGCAAAAAGTGGAAAATAGTGATATATTAAAAGAAAGAAGAGTTATTCCGTTTAGGGTAGAACTTGAAATTGAAGGTGCTTTGCCTGAAATGGTGGCTCGTGCAAAAATGGAAAACGGTGGGGTTAAAATTGAAGCCCTAGTTGATGAAAACACGGGCAAAACTACCGTTAACTTAAAACTATCAGTTAACCTTTATGCAGAAGCGTTTGAAGAAGAAAGTTTAAGTAAGGTTATAGACTGTTTTTCTAAAACAAAAGAGATTGAGCTAAAAAAGGAAACAATTTTTTTAACCCGTCCACTTGAAAAAAGGGAAGAAAGTTTAAGGCTAAACACCAAATGTAATTTAGAAAAAGACTTAACGGCAAGGCTTATGAGTGTTGCTGATGAAAGATTTTTACTCCTTACTGTGGAAGAAGACGGCACGGTTAACGGTTTAGTAGAGTTAACTGCCTTTCTAAAAGGGGAAGAGTTAGAAAGCATTTTATTAACTGCCCCTATAACCTTTAAGGTGGAAAAGACTGATAAGGAAAAACTTTGTTATATAAACGCTTGTGTTGAAAACGTTTACGCAAAACCACTTTCTTTAAGAGAAGTGGAAGTTGACCTAAGCCTAAACCTAAACTATTTTTTAGAAGAAACTTACGAAGAAACGGTTATTACTTCCGTTACAGAAGGGGAAGTTAAAGAAGAAAAGAACAATGCAATTAGCGTTTACATAGCAAAAAAGGGCGAAGAACTTTTTGATATGGCTAAAAGGCTAAACTCTTCAATGGAAGATATTATTAAAGTTAATAAAGACCTTGAGTTTCCGTTATCTGGAGATGAAAGAATAATAATTTATAGACAGGAAAGAAAGTAAATGAAAGTATCACAAAAGATTCCGGCAAAAATCAACCTAACGCTTGACGTTAAAGGGAAAATAGGCGACTATCACGAAATTGAGTCGCTAGTCGTTTCCGTTGACATTTTTGACACGGTTATTTTGAAAAAGAGAAAGGACAACGAAATAGCCATTAAAGAAAAGGGCATAAAAACTGGTTGCGCTAGGGAAGAAAACAACGTGTATAAAGCCGCAAACCTTTTTATGGACACTTATAACACGACTGGCGTTGATATTGTATTAAAGAAAAATATTCCGTTAGCAGGTGGGCTTGGTGGCTCTTCTGCAGATATTGCAGCCGTTCTAATCGGTATGAAAAGACTATTTAGAATTGATGCCGATATTAAAAAACTTGCATCAAAACTTGGTAGCGACGTTGTTTATATGTTAAACGGTGGTTTTTCATTGATGACGGAAACGGGTAGCAACAGTTTAAAATTAAAACTAGGATATCCACTTTATTTTATAATTTTAACAAACAAAAAGGGTATACCATCAAAAGACTGCTACTCTCGTTTTGACACGATTAACACCGAAACGGTTTCTACTTCGCAAGATGCTTTTTCATATCTTCTTGCAAGAGATTTTGAAAACTTTAAAAAGGTGGCTAAAAACGACTTATACTTACCTGCAACCACCATTTTACCTGAACTTAAAAAGGATATTGAAGTGCTTAAAGGGGAAGCCGACTTTGTTTCAATGACTGGCGCAGGGTCATCACTTTTTGCCCTTTATAAAGACAAAAAGGTAAGAGATAAAGAGTTTGAAAGAATTGAAAAACAGGGGTTTAAAGGTCGCTTATTAAAAGCAAAAATAGTTGAATAAAAAGTTATTAACAAAAAGCCTTGAAAGGAAACTTTCAGGGCTTTTATTTTTTGTTTTTTATAGTATAAATTGTTTAATTTTTGGCAATAAAAGGGTTAAAGGAGATAAATTATGAAAAAATTTTGCATAACTTTTTTAGCGTTAACCATAATATTTTTAAGCCTTAATTTTTGTGGCTGTGATTTACAAAAAAAGGAATATTTAAGAATACATATTCGTGCAAACTCAAACTTAAGAGTTGACCAAGATATTAAAATGGAAGTTAAAGACCTTTTAGTGGAGTTTTTAACACCTTATTTAGTAGATATTCACTCTAAAGAAAAGGCGATTTCTTTTTTAAAATCAAACCTTAAAAAGATGGAAGAATTAACTAACGAGTTTTTAACGAAAAGTGGGTTTAACTACTCGTCTAAAGTGCTTTTAAGGTCGGAAAAGTTTCCTACAAGAATTTACGGAAATTTAACTTTAGAAGAAGGTATTTACGACGCTTTGATAGTTGAACTTGGCTCTGCTGAAGGCAACAACTGGTGGTGCGTTGTTTATCCACCCCTTTGTTTTGTAAATTGTGGCACGAATTATGTTTACAAAAGCAAAATTTTGGAAATTATAAACAACTTTTTTAAAAAAATATAGGAGAAAAAATGACTAAAACAAAAAAATTTTTGGCAATACTTTTTACCGTTTTTTCCCTTTTAGTCGTGGCAAAAACGGTTATAGTTTCGCCCCCTAATTATGCTTACGCAGTCGTGTTAAAGCAAGGTAGCAAAGGGGCAGACGTTAAAAAAATGCAACAAAAACTAAAAAATTGGGGGTACTATAAAGGTAGCGTTGACGGTATTTTTGGCGCAAAGACTAAAGAAGCCGTAAAGTACTTTCAAAGAAGAAACGGCTTAGTGGCAGACGGTATAGTCGGCAAAAAAACGCTCTCTGCACTTGGTATGAGTATAAGTTCAAGTAGTTCAAGTAGTGGTGGTAAGGTAAATTCTTTATCAACTGCCGACCTAAACTTACTTGCAAAACTTATTTACGCAGAAGCAAGGGGAGAAAGTTATACAGGTCAAGTTGCAGTTGGCGCAGTAGTGTTAAACAGAATTGCATCTTCATCTTTTCCTAACACTATGTCTGGTGTAATTTATCAACCGTATGCCTTTACTTGCGTTAACGATGGGCAAATAAACTTAACCCCTAACGAAACGGCAAAAAAGGCGGCGCGTGACGCCTTAAACGGTTGGGACCCGACTTATGGTGCGCTTTACTACTATAACCCTGATATAGCCACAAGTTCGTGGATTTTTAGTAGAAAAACTACCGTAGTTATCGGTAGGCACGTTTTTGCGATATAAGGAGAAAGTATGAGAAAAAAAGGATTGATTGCACTTATAGTTGTGTTAGCAATAACGGTCGTTTCTTTAAGTGGTATTATCATTTATAAAAGAGAAGTGGTTAAAAGTGACGTTAGGTTAGAAAACGTTTATAGACAGTCTTTTTTAGACACCGTTTTTTACGTTGACCAAATAGACAACGACCTTTCAAAAGTGCTTGTAACAACGGATAGGGAAGCAGAAATTAAGTATTTTATGAATATTGCAGTTTGCGCTGAAGTTTTAGAAAACAACTTGGTAAGACTACCTTTACAAGATGAAGAAAAACATTATACGACTAAACTTGCAAACCAAATTGGCGACTATTCAAAGGCTTTGGCGCACAAGTTAATTGACGGCAAAGAGTTAGAAAAAGGGGAAGTTGATTCCTTAAGGACCTTAAAAGAAACCAACCTATCTTTTAAAAATGCGTTAGAAGAAAGGTTAAAAGATGGCGATATTGAGTTTAGTAAACTTAACAAAAAGGGACCTTTACTACAAACGGAAGAAAAACTTAAAAATATTTCCGTAACCTACCCTGAACTTATTTACGACGGACCTTTTAGCGACGGTAAGTTAGATAGAGAAGTTAAAGGATTAACTGAAAGCGAAATTTCTTTAAATAAGGCAACTGAACTTGCTAAAAAATATTTAGAAGACTACGGCGTTAAAACGGTAGTTAGCGAAGGGGAAAGTTCAGGTCAGTTTGAAGTTTTCAACTTTTCAGCAAACGAAAACGGCAAAGAAATTTATTTAAGTTTATCTAAAAAGGGTGGAAAATTAGTACAAATGACCGTTTTAGAAACAACGGAAGAAATAAATTTAGAAAAGGAAGAAGGGGTTACTAAAGGACTTGAATTTTTAAGCAAACTTGGTATAGAAAATATGCGTGAAGTGTGGCAAGAAAAGGTAGGTAACACCTTAACGGTAAACTACGCAACGGAAGTTAACGGAGTTATTTGCTACCCTGACTTAATAAAGGTTAAAATTTCCCTTTACGACGGCAGTATTTTAGGTTATGAAGCAAAAACTTATTACCTAAACCATACTGAAAGAAAGATAGAAAGCGCCACTCTAACTAAAGAAGAAGCCCTTTCAAAAATAAACGATTTAGTTGACGTTTATACGGTAAGGCTTTCACTAATTCCTATCGGCGAAAGTGGTGAAGCCCTTGCGTACGAAATTATGGGCAAAATTGACGGAGAAACTTATTACTATTATATAGACGCTAAAAGTGGTAAGCAGGTAGAACTTTTTAGGGTTGTGTTAGGTACTGAAGGGGAACTTTTAGTATAAAAGATATTGCAAGAACGGTAGTTTTATGGTATAATAAGCGTAATCAAAAGGAGAACGCTTATGAAGAAAAAGTTTTTGAAATTATCTTTAATAACCGGCATTGTTGGTTTTGCTTTTTTAATAATAGCGTTTTTTACCTTCCACTTCGTAACGGATGCCGGTATAACTTTAATTTGGCATCCAGAAGCAGGTAAGCCATATATTACCGAACTATTCGGCGACTTTGCTATAATAAATTTAGCCGTTTGTTTTGTTAGTTTACTTGTTTCGTTTATCTTTTTTAAGGAAAAGGAATAAAGGGGGCGTTATGAAAAAGAATTTACCAAAATGTTTAAGAATTTGCGCTATAGCAGAAATGTCTGCATTTTGTTTAGTGGCTTTATGCTACGCTATTTATCTACTAACTTGGGGCTTTTATTTAGGCGCAGTTTTAGTGGTTGTAGCAAGTGGACTTTTTGTTGTTATAGGACTTGCACTTTTTGGCCTAGCAAAAGTGGTTGAAAACACAAACAAACTGGTTGAACTTGCCAAAAAGGAAGAAGAAAAGTAAATTGTAAAAAACAAAAAAATTAAAGCACGGTTTTTTCCGTGCTTTTTTGTTTATGAGTTAAAAAATTTATTCGTTTATTTTTACGCAGTCGCCGGTTATTGCGTCTTGGTAAATCATCCAAAATCCATCGCCTTTTAGGTTTAGTAAAGATAGTGGTAAAAAAGAACAAAACCCTGCTAATTCTTTAGGAGGGGTTACGGAATACCTTGCAGGTACTCCGTAACATATGTATTTTGGCTTATCAAATTCTTTAATAAGCCCGACTGTATAATACTTTTCTTCATTATAGTAAATTTTTATAAATTCTCCGTTAGGTATGGCTTTTTTCAAACCTTCTTCTAACGGATATTTTTTAAAAAGGTCTTCTAGTTCATCTTTTACTTTATCGTAATACACTTCTTTTTCAATATCTTCTACTAAATTTTCCTTTATTTTTAAGTTTTCAGCTTCTTCTGTTAAATAGTAGTTTTCCGTTGCAATTATTTCATCATCATAAACTTCTAAAGGGGCAACCCCTGATGGCAATAATTCTTCAAAAACCCTATCGCAAAAACTATCTAAGGAAAGGGTGGTGTTTAACTTTGCGTAGCATATAGGTAAAACTTCTTTATTTTGGTAAACGACCACGCAAAAAACTGAAGATAAATCTACTGCTTTTTCATAAACAAAGGTGGTAGAAAAGGGGTTTTTGCCTAAAGGAAAAGAGTATAAACTATTCTTTCCGTCAATTATTTTCAAGTAAAACTCTCCACTTATTACGGATGCAAAATTTATTAAAGAAAGGTAGATTGTGCTAACCCCGTTTTCTACTTCAATTCTACAAATACCAGAAAGCGACTTGCCACTAATGGAGTAGCCTTTTAAGTGTTCTTTTAATATTAAAACTTGTTTAGAATAACTCATTTTTTAATCATCCTTTATTTATAAAGGTATTTTACAATAATATATATGTCAAAAAAATAAAAAGAATAAGTTATTTTGTAAAAAAATGTAACTTCTAATAAAAAAAGGGTAAGAAAAGCGCTTTACAAAAAAGCCGTTAAAATGATATACTGTACAATGAGATACGATTAAGCCTTTTCCCGTGAAAGTAGGTTAAAGGGCGTTTACAAAAAAAGAAAAGAGTAAAAAACACATTTTTTTGCTAAGGAATATTATAAAAGTAATTGGCAAAAGCCTATCGTGTGATATAAGGAGAAAAAATATGACTACAAACAAAAAACTAATTGCTTTTATTGAAGAATACAAAGCACTACTTAATCCTGACAAAATCGTTTGGATTGACGGTAGCGAAGTTCAATTAGAAGAACTTAGAAAACAAGCAGTTGATGAAAAAATTCTCATTAAGTTAAATGAAGATTTACTTCCTGGTTGCTACCTTCACCGTACTACTCAAAACGACGTTGCAAGAGTAGAAGGAAGAACTTTTATTTGTTCAAAAAATAAGGAAGACAGCGCACCTATCAACAATTGGATGGAAACGACTGAAGCGTTCACTTTACTTAACGGTTTATTCAAAGACGTTATGAAAGGTAGAACGATGTATATTATCCCTTACTCAATGGGCGCAGTTGGTTCAAAATTTAGCAAAATCGGTATTGAAATTACAGACTCTATTTACGTTGTACTAAATATGGCAATTATGACAAGAATTGGTAAGTCTGTTTTAGATGCTTTAGGTGACGGCGACTTCGTTAAGGGCGTTCACTCTTACGCTGACCTTGATGAAGAAAAGAGATATATTTGCCACTTCCCTGAAGAAAATACAATTATGTCAATTAACTCTAACTACGGTGGTAACGTTTTACTTGGTAAAAAGTGTTTTGCACTTCGTATTGCATCATACCTTGGTAAAAACGAAGGTTGGATGGCAGAACATATGCTTATTTTAGGTATTGAAAATCCTAAGGGAGAAGTTAAGTATATTGCAGCCGCTTTCCCTTCTGCTTGTGGTAAAACTAACTTAGCAATGCTTATTCCACCTGAAGTTTATAGAGAAAAAGGGTATAAAGTTTGGTGTGTTGGCGACGATATCGCTTGGATAAGAGTTGGCGAAGACGGAAGACTTTGGGCAGTTAATCCAGAAAACGGTTTCTTTGGCGTTGCACCTGGTACTAACTTAAAGTCAAACCCTAACGCATTACTTTCAACTAAAAAGAACACAATTTTCACAAACGTCGTACATAATTTAGACAACAACACAGTTTGGTGGGAAGGTATGGATAAAAATCCACCATCTAACGCTATTGACTGGAAGGGTAATCCTTGGAACGGCGAAATGAAAGACGCTGAAGGTAAGGCTATTAAGGGCGCACACCCTAATAGTAGATTTACTGCTCCTGCTATAAATTGCCCTTGTATTTCAAGTGAATTTGAAGCACCTAACGGCGTTCCACTTTCTGCAATCGTATTCGGTGGAAGAAGAGCAAAAACTGCTCCACTTGTATATCAATCAAAAGACTGGAACAACGGTGTATTCGTAGGTTCAATTATGGCATCTGAAACTACTGCTGCCGCAGTTGGTCAAGTAGGTGTTGTTAGAAGAGACCCTATGGCTATGAGACCTTTCGTTGGTTACAATATGGGCGACTACTTTAACCATTGGATTGAAATGGGTAAAAAGGTTAAAAACCAACCAAAAATCTTCAACGTTAACTGGTTTAGAACGGACGACAACGGCAACTTTATTTGGCCAGGATTTGGCGACAACTTAAGAGTATTAGAATGGATACTTGCTCGTTGTGATGAAAGTATTGACGCTAAAGAAACTGCTATCGGTTTTGTTCCATTTGCTAAAGACATTAACGTTAACGGTTTAGAAGACGTAACTACTGAAACTATTGAAGATTTACTTACAATTGACAAAGAAATGTGGTTAAAAGAAGCAGAAGGTATTGAAGAATTCTACGGCGAATTAACAAGAGTACCTACTGAACTATATAACCAACTTAAAACTTTAAAAGACAACTTAAATAAATAAGTTATGAGTAAAACTAAAGGCTAACGAAATTCGTTAGCCTTTTTTGTTTATAAAAAAATTATTTTGTAAAATCTTCTTCAGTAACACAGCCTTTTTCTAATGCAGTAAGTATTATTTCAGCGCTTGTTTTGTTTGTTGCAAGTGGAATTTTATGAACGTCGCATAGTCTAAGTAATGCAGAAACGTCCGTTTCGTGTGGTTGAGGGGTTAGTGGGTCTCTTAAAAAGATAACTAAATCTAACTTCTTTTCTGCTATCATTGAACCTATTTGTTGGTCGCCACCAAAAGGGCCACTATTCTTTCTTGTGATGTTAAGACCTGTTTCGCCTATTATTAGCGTACCGGTTGTGCCTGTTGCGTATAGAGTGTGTTTTGAAAGAACTTCTTTATGCTTAATGCTAAGTTCAATAATTTCTTTCTTCTTGCCGTCGTGTGCGATTAGTGCGATTTTCATAAAAATCACCTCCTATATTTATTAACTATACTTTAAACTTTTTTTGTTTTAAAGTCAACAAAATATCAGTAAATATCTAAAGAAAAAGGCAATTTGTTTTTTTACAAATTACCTTTAATTAAACTATTTATTTAGTTTTTTAAGATTTATCAGTTTGCTTTCTATAAATATTATCAATGCGCATACGCCACCGTGTGCAATCACGCAAACAAAAGTCCATAAAAGTTTATGTGGCATAAGTTTTGCAATTTCCCACGCAGGTCCAAACCAAGCGCCGTTATAAATGAACATATAGTCTTGCTTAAAGATATTGTCAAATATAAATACCGGTATTGCGTAAATTATAAACACCAAAAATCCACCGATAAAGTCCTTAAATTTTGGCTTATAATATCCACTAACAAGCATTATGATAGGGGTTATTAACAGTACGAAGTGGTAAAGGAAGGTGTGTAAACCTAAAAATGAAAATACCGACTCTGCAGAGAAGAAAAAGTTTATAAACCCACCTATCATAGAGATTGAGCATAAAAATCCGTTGCACGCATTTTTTACCTTTTCGTTTTTGCAAAATAAACTTAATGGCATTGCGAATAGGTAAATGGTACAAGTCCAAAGTGGAAGTTCCATTCTATCAAGCCCTAAATTGTTAGCCGTAACGAACGCGTTAAAAAAGATATATTTTATTAGGTCAATGCTTACTGCAAAAAGCCAAAAGAAAATTAGTGCCTTTCTTGTGCCTTTTTCATTGTTTCTTAGTTTTATAGGAAGAAAAACTATAAGAAAAACAAAAACCAAAATTAAAATTATTTTTTCTAACTTTAATTCGTAAGGACCGGGTCTATTAAGCCAGTCTTCTACGGCAAAAAAGCTTAAAAAATCGTTCATAAAAATCTATTTAGCCTTTTTTATTTTTTCGTGTAACTTTCTAACACCCATATCAATACCTATAACCATCAACGCAAGAACGGCGTAAGCGATTAAAGCAAGCAAGGTGTAAAGTAGTTTAGATACTGATGAAATGCTAGATGCATCAAAAGGAAGGAAACTTCCGTCGTATATAAACATATAGTCTTGCTTAAAGATTGCGTTGAATACGTAAACTGGTACGGCAAAAATTACAAGCACTATCATTGAAGGTAAAAGGTCTTTTAAGTTTAGTTTTATAAAGCCTGTACCTAACATAATTGCAGGGGTTAAAAGTAGTATATAGTGATATACCATTTTGTGTAAACCGAAGAAAGAAAATAATGATTCTTCAGCAGGTACTGCAAAGTTTACAAGTCCTGCAAATAGTGAGATTGTGCAAATAAACGCAGTACAAGCCCTTTGAACCTTTTCCGTTTTACAAAATAACACGAAAGGCATTAAGTATAAGAACATACTGCAAGTCCAAAGTGGAACGTCAATATTCGCTATAGTAAAAGTACCGTTTACTGCGTTACTTATTAATAGATAGCCGTATTTTAATAGGTCTAAAACTACTGCAACGCCCCATAAAATTATCAAAAGCAATTTTATTATTTTTTTGTCCTTTCCCTTAAGTAAAATAGGAAGTACAAAAACAAAAGCAATTGCTAAAACCATAAACACAATGTATTCAAGGTTGTAAGCAAATGGACCAGGTCTACCAAACCAGTCTGGATTTTCAAAAAAGTTCATAAGCGTTTCTCCAAAAAAATTTTTTGTCAAATTATGTACTAATTTGGCATTTATAAATACAATTATAGCACTATAAATATTGTTGTCAATAGTAGTTTTTTTGTAAAAACTAAAAAAATTGTTTTTTTAAAGTGCATCAAAAAGAATTAAATGGCAAAACAAAAGGCTAACTTAGGTTAGCCTTTTTATAAAATTATTGCACAATAGTAATTATAATATCGCCCGTGTCGGTGGTTATTTTTGCTACGCCACCCGTAGTTGTTTCAGGCACTCTTTTTCTACCCGTGTCGGTATATACTATAAATATTTTAGATGAAAGAATTGTTCCTTCAACGTCGCCCGTGTCCGTTTCTACTTCAAGTTCGCCAAAGTCTGAACGAACAAAGTCAACGTCGCCAGTGTCCGTTTTGATGGTTGCTTTATTTTGCACCATTGTTGCCGTTAAAGAAACTTCGCCCGTGTCGGCGCTAATATTAAGGGTGTTTACATTAACTTCAGAAAGGTCAATATCGCCCGTGGTAGAAATTGCAACCACTTCGTTAGCCGTTAAATTTCTTAATTCAATATCTCCTGTAGAAACCTCCACGGAAAGTTTATTAAGCACGTTAGACGTTATAGTTACGTCGCCGGTAGATTGCTCTATTAAAATATTGTCAAAGGTAAATTGTGAGTAAAAGTTAACGTCCCCAGTAGAGTTTTTTATATTAAGGTCTTTATATTCCTTTTTATCAAGTGTTATTTTTATATTGACGCCACTACTAAAAAGAATTCTATTTAACCCTTCGTTTTGTATAATTAAAGTGTCGTTTTCAACCTTAACGGTGTGCTTATCTTTTTTATGTTCGTATAAAGAAACGCTTGTTTTATCGCCAAAAAGGAAAGTTATATCGGCAGTATCAACGTCTATATAAATATTCTCATAATTTTCTGTTATTAAGGTAAAGTTTTGTTCGTAATTTATTTTGCAACCAGTAAACAAACTAATTGTAAGCGCCAAACAACCTATAAGAGAAAGGACTAACAATATTTTAAAAATCTTTTTCATAAAATTTCCTTTTACTTTTATTTTACAAAACAAATATAACACGAAGAAGTTGGTCGGTCAATATTTTTAAAAAATTTTTGGTATAAAAAGGGGCAAAAATGGTAAAAAACCAACTTAAAAGGAGGTTTTATTATGGCAAGTAAATTAACTGGAAAGGAAGTAACCATTATTTCCGATCTACTTACAATGGAAGAAAGCGCAATAAAAAAGGCAAAGGTTTATTCTAAAACGCTAACAAGTAAAGAACTAACGGAAGTTTTCAAAACTTTAGAAGAAAACCACCAAAAAAGATTTAACGATTTATTGAATTTGTTATAAGGAGGTTAATATGGCAAACTATAAAAAAGAAATCACGTTAAATGAAAAAGATTCACTTCAAGATATGCTTAATTTAGAAAAAGCAATAGTTAAAATTTACGCAATGGCTTTAACGGAAGGCAGTTCTAAAGCGTTTAGAACGCTAATTAAGAACGGGTTTAGTTCATCAGCAAGCGACCAGTTCCAAGTGTACCAAACAATGAACAAAGAAGGTTATTACGAACCAGCACCAGCCGATAAACAAGTTATTGACAAGGAAAAAGACAAGTTTAAAAAGGTACAAGCAAGTTTTTAGTTAAATATAGTTGCAAAAAAGGTTAAAATTTTGGTAAAATAGCCTTAAGAAGGTTTTCGGACAACACTTCTATAAAACAACCGAGGTAAAGTTTTTTGCCACGGAAAAGGAGAGAGTAGTGAAAAATTTTACCACTAGAAAGTTAGTAAGAGCAGGAATTGTAGCAGGTCTTTACGTTGGACTAACGCTTATATTTCTGCCCTTTTCTTTTTCGGGAATTCAGTTTAGACCGGCAGAAGGTTTAACCTTTTTGCCGGTATTTTTTGGCGATAGCGTAATTAGTTTATTCGTTGGATGCGTACTTGTAAACCTTTTTTCAAGTTTTGGTATACTTGATATCGTTATAGGTGGTTTAACCACTTTAGTTGCAAGTTTATTAACAAGACTTATCTACAAAAAAACGAACAGCATTTACCTAGCGCTTTTTCCACAAGTTTTGCTAAACGCAATTTTCGTTCCACTAATAATTTATCTATCAGGTGCGACTGAAGGGTACTTTATAAACTTTGTTTCAATTTTTATAAGCCAAGCAATTTCCGTTTACGGAATAGGCGTACCCCTTTACTACCTATTTAGAAAACAAAAAAGGAAAAAAACGGGCATTTTTAAAGATGAGCCGTAAAATATAAAAAAGAACATATTATTGACAAAAATCGCAAAACAATATATAATGTTTTGGTTAAAAGAAATATATAAAAGGGAGATATAAAATGGCTTTTTCTTTACACGGGGTACACGTACCTCATAGAAAGAATACTGCTACTAAACCCGTTTTAACACTTGATACGCCTAAAATGGTTACTATTCCTACGAATATGAACATAGGCGCACCTGCAAAACCTATCGTTAAAGTAGGTGACTTGGTTAAAATCGGCACAAAAATTGCAGAAGTTGGTGGATACGTTTCATCACCTATTTTTGCAAGTGTATCGGGTAAAGTTAGCAAAATTTTAGAAGGCGAAAAGTGTTCTAAAATAGTTATTGAGTCTGACGGGCTTATGGAATATGACGAAAGCATCAAAGCACCTGTAATTGACTCAAAGGAAAGTTTAATTAACGCTATTAAGGAAAGTGGCGTAGTTGGTCTTGGTGGAGCAGGTTTTCCTACCTTCGTTAAGTTTGACGGCGATAAAAAGATTGATGAACTTATCGTTAACTGCGCTGAGTGTGAACCTTATATCACAAGCGACTCTTACACTATGAGAGAACGCACGGACGATATTAAAGTTGCGCTTGAAACTATCGTTAAATATAGAGAAGTTGGTAAAATTATTATCGGCATTGAATCAAACAAAAAGGCTGAAATTTTATCAATGAAAAAAATGGCAGACCAAATTGACTTTGATATAGAAGTTAGGGTTTTACCAAGCGTTTACCCACAAGGTGGCGAAAAGGTTTTAATTTACAACACAACTAGAAAAGAAGTGCCAGTAGGCAAACTTCCTATAGACGTTGGCGTTGTAGTTGTTAACTGTACAACCCTTGCCGTTATCGGTGAATATATCAAAACGGGTAAACCACTCACTTCAAAGTGCGTAACCGTTGCAGGTGGCGCAGTAAAAGACCCACACAACGTAATTGCACCTATCGGTACGCCTGTTAGCGAACTTATAGATGCTTGTGGTGGTTTAGTTACTGAACCTAAAAAGGTTATTTACGGTGGACCTATGATGGGCGTTACCGTGGCTGATATAAACGAACCTATTCTAAAAAATAGCAACGCAGTTCTTGTTTTAGATAAAAAGGAAGCAAAAATGCCAAAAACAACAAACTGTATCCGTTGTGGTAGATGTGCCACCGTTTGTCCGTTTAGGTTAATCCCTGCAGCAATTCAACACGCGTACGAAAAGAAAGACGTTGAAAAGTTAAAAGTCTTTTCTGTAAACGCTTGTATGGAATGTGGTACTTGTAATTACGTTTGCCCTGCAAATAGACAGTTAGTTCAAACTAATAAACTTGCAAAGGCATTATTAAAAGAAGAAGGAAAGGAGGAAGGAAATGAGTAAGTTAACAGTTTCAGTTTCTCCTCACATACATAGTGGAAGAACGACTACAAAAATAATGTTAGACGTTATAATTGCTTTACTTCCTGCAACGATTGCTGGGGTAGTAATTTTTGGACTTCGTGCATTATTAGTTATCGGCGTAACGGTTGGCGCATCAGTTGGTTTTGAAGCGTTATTTAACCTAATCGTAAAAAGAAAACAAACTATAGGGGACTTAAGTGCAATCGTAACAGGTTTACTTTTAGCGCTTAACCTACCTGCAAATATTCCTATTTGGCAATGTGTAATAGGTGCGTTGTTTGCAATAATTATCGTTAAGTGTTTATTCGGTGGTCTTGGCTACAACCCAGTTAACCCTGCAATTACTGCAAGAGTATTTATGTTAATTGCGTTTGGTTCAATGGCAAAGGGTGCTTTCCCTACTATCGTTGACACGGTTGCAACTTCAACACCACTTAGCGCAGAAACAATGCCAAAACTACTTGACCTATTCTTAGGCGTTCACGGTGGCGCTATTGGTGAAACGTGCGCCCTAGCACTACTTGTTGGTGGAATTTATCTTTTAGTTAGAAGGGTTATCAGTTGGGAAATTCCAGTTAGTTTTATTCTAACGGTATTTGTGTTCGCTTTCTTTAAGGAAGGTTTTGATTTTACACTTGCCCTTTCACAAGTGTTAGCAGGTGGCGTAATGATAGGTGCTTTCTTTATGGCAACCGACTACGTTACTTCACCATCAACCTTATTTGGTAAGTTAATTTTTGGTGTTTTAATCGGTTTAATAACTTCACTTATTAGATATTTTGGCTCATATCCAGAAGGCGTATCTTTTGCAATTCTATTTGCAAACATTTTAGTTCCTTACATCAACGTTTGGACAAGACGCAGAGTTTTTGGTACGGGGGTAAAGGGAAATGAATAAATCAATTAAAAGCACTTTATCTTTAGTTATCATTTGTGCAGGTATGGCGCTACTAATTGCGTTAGCAAATATGATAACTGCACCAATTATTAAGAAAAATGAAGAAGCAAAAGCAAACGAAGCTTTACTTCAAGTAATGCCTGACGGCGCAGGATTTGAAAAATTAGACCTAAAAACCTTTAGTAACCTACCAACTACTGTTGAAGAAGGTTACAAAGAAACTTCTGGCAAAGGTTTTGTTGTAAAGGTAAGAGTAAAAGGTTTTAACCCTAACCTTGTTTTAATGGTTGGCGTTAATATTGATGAAACAATTTCTGGTGCAGTTTGTTTAAGTTCAGAAGAAACCCCTTCAGTTACAATGGGTGCTGAAAAAACTTACGGCGAAAGTTTTATCGGCAAAAAAGAAACGGAAATTGACAGCGTAAACGCAATTGCAGGTGCATCTTATACGACTGACGGTTATAAAGAAGCATTAAAAATTGCAATCAACGTATCAAAGGTTTTTGCAGGTGGCTCAGCCGACTTTAGAACGGAAGAAGAAAAACTTCAAGACGCGTTAAAGGAAGTTTTACCAGGTACGACAAGTTTTGAAAAGGTGTTTATCGTTGAAGTAATTGACGAAAGCATTGACGCAATTTATAAAGCAGATAACGATAAAGGTTACGTTGTAATAATCGGCGAACAATTTATCGGTGTTAACGGTGAAGGCGTTTGCGTAAGCGAAGTAGAAGATACGGTTAAAACTTTAGCAGAAAACACAGTTTCTATTATAAGCACAACTACTACGGTTGATATTGACTTAACTACTTACGCTAACTTGCCACAAGAATTAGTTTGGGCAAAGAAGACTGCAACCGGCAACTATATCGTTCAAGTTAAGGGCGACGGCTTCTCTATAAACAACTACTACGGAAAAGATAAAAAGGAAATTTTAGTTAACCTTTCATTAACTAAAGACGGAAAGGTTATTGACTGTTATACTTATGACCACGGAGAATCAGCAAACTACGGTGATGCTTGTGGAAAAGAAGATTTCTACGGTCAATTTGACGGAATGACAGAAAGCGACCTACCAAGTCTAAACGATATTCCTGATTTAGTAGATGGCGGACACGGTCCTGAATATACAGAACAACCTGCCGTTAAAGACGTTTTAGATGATTATATTGACGTTATCGGTGGCGCAACAATCACTACAAGAGGCTACGTAAGAGCAGTTTTATATGCCTTTGAATCAGTTAAGATTTTTGAAGGGGGACTAATCTAATGAATAAAAATAGTAATATGACCATCTTCTTAAAAGGTATATTAAAAGAAAACCCAGTTTTCGTTTTAATTTTAGGTACTTGCCCAACTTTAGCAGTAACAAGCACGGTAACGGGTGCGTTTGGTATGGGTATTGCAGCGCTAATCGTTTTAGTATGTTCTAACGTGTTAGTATCATTACTTAGAAAGGTTATTCCTGATAGTGTAAGAATTCCTTGCTACATAGTTGTTATCGCAGGATTCGTTACTATAGTTCAAATGTTTATTAAAGCATACTTCCCTGAAATTGACGCACTACTTGGCGTATATTTACCACTAATTACGGTAAACTGTATTATTTTAGGTAGAGCAGAAATGTTCGCAGGTAAAAACACGGTAGGCAAGTCTGCTTTAGACGGACTTGGCATGGGTATCGGTTTTACGATTGCTATGCTAATGATGTCAATTATTCGTGAAGTGTTTGGTAACGCAAGTTTTGCAGGAATTGCAATTCCTTTCTTAGAACCTTACAAAATAGGCTTTTTAACAAGTGCCCCTGGTGGACTACTTGTTTACGGATTATTGATTGCTTTAGTTTACGTTATAACTAAAGGCAAAGCACCACTAAAAAAGAGTTTTTCTTGCGAAGGTTGTCCTTCAAAAGAACATTGTCAAACGGGTGCTTGTGAAGTAAAAGGAGGTAACGACTAATGGAAGTTTTTAAGAGTTTAGTTGTAATTTTACTTTCAGCCGTATTCGTTAACAACTACGTTTTAAGTAGATTTTTAGGTATTTGTCCTTTCCTTGGCGTATCTAAAAAGTTAAATCAATCAACGGGTATGGGTATTGCAGTTATTATAGTTATGCTACTTGCAACTGCAGTTACTTGGCCTATTCAACACTTTGTTTTAGACAAGCTTGGCCTTGGCTATATGCAAACCATAGTATTTATTTTGGTTATTGCAGCATTAGTTCAAATGCTTGAGTTAATACTTAAAAAAGTATCACCATCACTTCATCAAGGATTAGGCGTGTACCTACCTTTAATTACGACCAACTGTGCAGTTTTAGGTGTTGCTATCAACAATATTTTAGACGGCTACAACTTCTTAGAATCAATGGTAAACTCACTTGGCGTAGGATTAGGATTTTTACTTGCAATGGTACTATTCTCTGGACTTCGTTCACGCATTGATGAAACGGACGTTCCAAAACCATTTAAGGGTATTGCTTTAACGCTAATAGCAGCATCATTTATCTCTTTAGCGTTTATGGGCTTTGCCGGTATCGTTGAAAATATTTTCGCATAGGGGGTATATTAAAAATGGAATTTGATTATATTGCCGTTTTAATAGCCTTTGGCGTAGTTGCTGCCGTTGGTTTAGTGCTTGGCATAATACTTTCACTAATTTCACACTTCTTTAGCGTTAAAGAAGATGAAACGGTTAAAAAGGTGCGTGAGTGCCTACCTGGTATCAACTGTGGTGCTTGTGGTTATAAAGGTTGTGACGACTATGCGTTAGCAGTCGCTAAAGGAAAGGCAAAGGTAAACCTTTGTATTCCTGGCGCAGATGACGTTGCAAAACAACTTGCAGATATTTTAGGTGTAGAAGCAGAAAAAATAAAGGACGTTGTTGCTTTCGTTCATTGTAACGGAAACTGTACGGCAACTGAAAATAAAGCAGATTACGAAGGCTTATCAACTTGTAAAGCAGTTACAACTTTATACAAAGGACCAACTGCTTGTGCTTATTCTTGTTTAGGGCTTGGCGACTGTGCAAAAGCCTGTCCAAACAACGCAATTTGCTTAAAAGACGGTATTGCTCACGTAGACACAAGCCGTTGCGTAGGTTGTAAAGTTTGCGTGGCTACTTGTCCTAAAGGTATTATTTCGATGGTTCCACAACACACGGAAGCGGCCGTTATGTGTTCTAACAAGGAAAAGGGCGCAGATGCAAGAAAGAACTGTAAAAACGCTTGTATCGGTTGCAAAAAGTGTGAAAAGGTTTGCCCAACTGGTGCAATTACCGTTAAAGATAACCTTGCTAGTATTGATTACGACAAGTGTAGTTTCTGCTTAGCGTGTATGGAAAATTGCGTTACGGGATGCTTAAAGAAGGTTTACTTCCCTGACCTAGAAAAGCCTTTTAAACCTAATAATTAAAGGATAAATAAATGGAAAAAAACAATGCGCCCACCGTTTTTGGTGGGCGAAAACTTAAAAACGACCTAATCTTTATTATAGCGCTTATCGTTATTTTGGTATGCGTAGGGTTAGGCGTTTATTTTTTTAGAAAGCCGGGAGATACCGTTAAAGTTTTAGTTGACGGAAAACTTTACGGCACTTATTCTTTAAAAGAAGAAAGAGAAGTTGAAATTAAAATAGGTGATAACCTTAATATTTTAGTTATAAAAGATGGGACTGTAGATATGATTAACGCAAGTTGCAGAGATGGTATTTGCGTTAAACATAGACCGATTAGCAAAAATGGTGAAACGATTACTTGTTTACCAAACAAGGTATCGGTTGTCGTAGAAAAAACGAGTGAAAAAGGGGACGTTGACACCACCGTTTAAGGAGATTTTATGAAGACTACAAGAAAGATTGCATATTTAGGTATTTGTACCACTATTGCGCTTGTTTTAGCATACGTAGAATCACTTATACCACCTATTTTTTCTGCCGTGCCAGGTATAAAAATGGGGCTACCTAACGTTGTTATCGTCTTCGTTTTGTATAAATTTAAGGCAAGGGACGCAATAATAGTTTCACTACTTAGAATAGGCATTGTAACCTTATTATTTGGCAACGTTATGACACTAGCATATAGCGTTTCAGGTGCAGTTTTATCACTTGCCGGTATGATTTTACTTAAAAAATTAGACTTTTTAAGCATAATCGGTGTATCAGTTGTTGGTGCAATTTTACATAACGCAGGTCAAATTATAATGGCAATGATACTACTTTCTACTGCAGAAATTGGTTACTATTTAATAGTTTTAGCAATAACTGGCGCAATTTCAGGCGTTTTAGTAGGGCTTTTAGGTGGAATTTTAGTAAAAAGGCTTAAAGATAAGACTAGTGAAGAGTAATTTATAATAAAAATATTGACAGTATTATATATCGTACTGTATAATAAAATTACAATTAAAAATAAAAATCCAAGATAAGGAGAAAAAAGATGAAAAAGATTATTTCAATTCTTTTAGGGGTTATACTTTCTTGTACACTTCTTGCATTCGTTGGCTGTAAAACTCCTACTTACAAATTTGGCGCAGGTGTTTATAGCATCGCTGAAGAAAAGAGAGGGGCTGTAGAAGTTGCTTCTAACGCTGCTGCAGTTATTCTTGAAGACGACAAAATTGTTGCCGTTGCATTAGATACTGCTGCCTACACAAACAAAGATGGCGAAACGTTAACCGACCTTAGAACTAAGGGCGAAAAGAAGGACGACTACGGTATGGCTACTGCTGCAAAAGGCAACTGGTACGTTCAAGTTGAATTCTTTAAAGAATTAGTTATTGGTAAAACTATTGATGAAGTTAAGGCTTTAATGGCAAGTGACGGTTACGGTACTGACGTTGTTAAAGCTGGTTGTACAATTCTTATCAACGGTTTCGTAGGCGCTATTGAAAACGCAGTTAAAAACGCAGTTGAAGCTGACGTTAAGGGTGCAACTGTTAAGGTTGCTACTTTCGTTGAAGCAAAAGCTGGTGCTGCTGACGTTTACTTTGCAATGGCTGCTACCAACAATGCTGGTAAGATTCTTGCTAACGTATCTGACTGTGTACAAACTAAGTTCAACACAGCAGTTGGCGAAGTATTAAGTAAGAGACAAAAGGGCGATAACTACGGTATGGCTTCTGCTCCTAAGGGTGACTGGTATAAACAAGCCGACTTCTTTGACGGTTTAGTTATCGGTAAGGCTGCTGGCGAAGTTAACGCATTAGTTGGTAACGACGGTTACGGTACAGACGTTGTTAAGGCTGGTTGTACAATTGCTATTACTGGTATGGTTGGCGCAGTAGCAAAACTTGCTTAATTAAAAAAGTAAAATTAAATTAAAAGAAAAGTGGGAGAGTTTATCTCCCATTTTTTGACTAAAGAGTTATGAAAAAAAGAATTTTATGCTTTCTTCTATCGGCTATAACCCTTTGTTCGCTTTTAACGGGGTGTCAGCCAAGACTTAAAAAGTTTTCTGCCTATGAATTCGGGTTATTTGACACAATTGGGGCAATAACCGGGTATGAAGAAAGTGAAGAAGAATTTAACAAAGTTAAAACGGAAATTTTTAATATATTAAGAGAATATCACCAGCTTTTTGATATTTACGCCGTGTATCCTGAAAAAACCAACCTTTGCACCATAAACAACGTAAAAAATGGCGAAGTGGCAACAACGGTTGACAAAAAAATTGTGGATATGCTTTCCTTTTCAAAAGATGCGTATACTTTAACCAACGGCAGGGTAAACGTTTGTATGGGTAGCGTACTTTCTATTTGGCACGACTATCGTGAAGAAGGAAGTGATGAGCCTTGGAACGCAAAACTTCCACCTATGGATGATTTAGTTAAGGCTAACGAACACACTTCTATTGAAAATTTGGTTATTGATAAGGAAAATTTAACGGTAAAAATAACCGACCCTAATTGCAGGTTAGACGTAGGTGCTATTGCAAAAGGTTATGCAGTTGAAAGAGTGGCTGAATATTTAGAAAGTATAGGCAAAACGAACTATCTATTAAATATCGGTGGCAACGTTAGGGCTATTGGCACAAAAGGGGACGGTACGCCTTGGCTTGCAGGGCTTGAAGACCCAAGTGGGGAAAAAGATTTTCTTGATATTTTAGAACTAAAAGACCTATCACTTGTAACAAGTGGTTCTTACCAAAGATATTACTACGTTGACGGCAAAACTTATCACCATATAATTGATAAAGATACGCTTATGCCTTCAACCGGCTTAACGGCAGTTTCAGTTTTAACTAAAGATAGTGGGCTTGGCGACGCACTTTCAACTTCATTATTTTGTATGAGTGTTGAAGATGGTTTAGCGCTAGTTGAAAGTTTAGAGGGCGTTGAAGCAAGGTGGCTAACGGAAAGTGGTGAAACTTTTTATTCAACGGGCTTTAGTCAATATATTGTAAAAGAATAAAATTAAAGCACTTAAAACTAAAAGTAAAGTGTGTAAACAACAAATAAAAAAGGAGCAAAAATTTTGCTCCTTTTTCTTATTCTTATAATTCTCTAAAAGGTTTTCTTGAACACGCCCAGAAGATTAACCATAATCCAGCAAGACCTACAAGAATATAAACAATATTTGCAACGACGGCTAAGCCACCTGTTAAAAATGAAACAAGGTTAACGCCGAAGATACCAACGGCAAGCCAAACGATTGCGCCTATTAAAACTAAAATAAAAGAAATAATCGTTGTAGTTTTCATATTTTTCTCCTTTACTTATATTGTTTGCAAAAGAGAAAAATATATACTATCTGCCAAAAATATTTTCTAAAACAAGTTTATCAAAACCAATTTCTTCAACAAAATCGTCTTTAGTAAAGCGAACGAAGTTGTATTTTGCATAGTTAAAAATATGCGTTTTTATAACGACAGGGGTTGGAATATCAAGTTCTCCACAAATTTCCGTAACGTAGTCAAAAAACTTAGAATAGTCCATACTTTCCACCTTTTCCAGCACGAAGGAACGCAAAATTTTATCTTCTTTTAATATCTTTCCCCAAATTTTTATCATAATAACTCCTTTTTACCAACAAATTGTACCACAAAAAAGCCGTTATTTCAAGTTAGCAGTTGACAAAAGTGACATTTTGGCTTAAAATATTTCTATTAAGAATAAAGTGGGAGTTTTTTGAAATGGAAAAATTAAAAAACAGTCTTATTAAACTACTTTCTGACAATGCAAGATATTCTTTTAAGGAACTTTCTTTAATGCTTGGCGTTGATGAAATTACTATTAAAAGAGCAGTTGAAGAAATGGAAAACGAAGGAGTTATAGTTAAATACGCCCTTATCGTTAATGCAGAAAAATTGCCTGAAGAAAAGGTAGAAGCGTTAATTGAAATTAAGGTTGTACCTCAAAAACTAAAAGGTTTTGAGGCTATTGCTGATGAAATTTGTGAGTTTAAGGAAGTTAAAAGTTTATACCTTATGAGTGGTGGCTTTGACCTTGCTGTTTTTGTTGAAGGTAAGTCTATTACAGACGTTTCAAAAATCGTTTCAGAAAAACTTGCAGTTATTGACGGCGTTTTAGGGCTTCAAACACACTTTATTTTGAAAAAGTATAAAATTGAAGGTCAAATGACTAAAAAAGTAGAAGATAAAAGAGAGTTAATTTAGGCGTTTATGAGAACTTTTGTATCAAAAAGGGCTAGTGAATTAAAACCTAGTGGAATTAGAAAATTTTTTGATATAG
The DNA here is from genome assembly GCA_017508485.1 of Clostridia bacterium. Classification (GTDB taxonomy): domain Bacteria; phylum Bacillota; class Clostridia; order Christensenellales; family Borkfalkiaceae; genus SIG381. The sequence continues at coordinate 101,056 of JAFVYV010000012.1, forward strand.
TTGCAACACAAAAGGACGTTATATCTTTAGGGGTAGGCGAGCCTGATTTTATCACGCCTTGGGAAATTCGCACGGCAGGTATTAACGCAATTAAAAAAGGATACACTCAATATACTTCTAACAGCGGGTTATTAGAACTTAGAAAGGAAATTTCTATTTATTTAAAAAACCGTTTTAACGTAGATTTTAAGGAAAATGAAATGGTAATCACCGTTGGCGCAAGTGAAGGTATTGACCTATCGCTTCGTGCTATCGTTGACGAAGGGGACGAAGTTTTAGTTCCTGACCCAAGTTACGTTTCATACAGTCCTATTATAGAATTAGTTGGTGGAAAAGCCGTTTCAGTTCCTTGCTCTGGTGAAAACGGATTTAAACTTTTACCAGAAATGCTTGAAAAGGTTATTACTAAAAAAACAAAGGCAATAATCTTCCCTTACCCAAACAACCCAACGGGTGGCATTATGGAAAAGGAATATATAGATGCGCTAATTCCTATTATATTAAAACACGATTTACTTGTTATTTCTGATGAAATTTATGCAGAACTAACTTACGGCACAAAACACTATTCAATTTGTTCAGTACCTGAACTAAAGGATAGGGTGGTTTTAATAAGTGGTTTTTCAAAAGCATTTGCAATGACCGGTTGGAGAGTTGGTTTTATTGCAGGACCTAAAGAAGTTATGTCTGCAGTTCTTAAAATTCACCAATACGGCGCAATATGTGCTCCTATCTTTTCACAATACGCAGCACTTGAAGGGCTTGTTGATGGAAAGAAAGATGATTTTGCTACGATAAACTATATGACGGAAGAATACGACGTTAGAAGAAAGTTTATGTACAAATCTTTTATAGAAATGGGTCTTGACTGTTTTGAACCAAAAGGTGCTTTTTACATATTCCCTTCAGTAAAATCGCTTGGCATAACTGGTGATGAGTTTGCTGAAAAACTACTAAAAGAAGAAAATGTTGCAGTCGTATCAGGTAGTGCATTTGGCGACTGTGGAAAATATTTTATAAGATGTTCTTATGCATATTCAATGGAAAATCTTGTAAAGGCAATGGCAAAAATTAAAAACTTCGTTGAAAGATGCAAAAAATGAAAAGGACGGGGTTGCCCGTCTTTTTCTACAAAAGAAAATTAGGTAAATTTATTATATATGGCAAAAAAGAAATGGATTAGAACAAGACATAAGGTTGTTAAATGGCTTTTACTTCCTTTTGTTAATATGTTCGCAAAAAGCAAAGTAAAACTTCATAAAAAAATGCTTTCGCTTGAAAAGGGCAAGCCTTGTTTAGTGCTTTACAACCACCAAACCAATTTTGACCCTTTTTTAGTTGCCCTTATTATGGGTAAAAGAGATTTTTATTACGTAGCAAGTGAACACATTTTCTCAAAAGGGTTTGCTAGTTCGCTACTTAAATACTTTATTGCGCCTATTCCATTTTTGAAGGCTGGTGTTAACACTTCTTCTATAATGAACTGTGGTAGAGTTGTTAGAGAAGGTGGCTCAATAGTTATTTCTCCTGAAGGGAACAGAACTTACACGGGGGAAACGACGACTATTAAAGACACCATAGTAAAGTTTGTTAGATTTTTGAAAATTCCTGTTGTTTTAGTTAACATTAAAGGTAATTATTCTTGCCGTCCACGTTGGGCAAAATCTAAAAGAAAGGGTGAAGTTTTTGTTGAACCTGTTAAAATTTTACGAAAGGAAGAATACGACAACTTTACTGATGAAGAACTTTTAGATATTATAAGAGAAACCCTTTATATTAACGAAAGTGATAGTGGTGTTTACTACAAAAACAGAAGAAAGAACAACGCAGAATATTTAGAAAGATTTTTATACGTTTGCCCTAACTGTGGTTTAGTTCATTTTGCTTCAAAGGGTAATAAGGTTAGTTGTAATAAGTGTGGCTTAACGGCAACCTTAGACGACTATAAAAAGTTTAGTGGCGTACAATTTACTCACTTAAAAGAGTGGGGGGACTATCAACAAGAGTTTATTAAAACGGTTAATTCAAACGACCAACTTATAACCGACACGGCCAATCTTTATGAAAACGAAAGGGAAAAAAGGCTTAAACTTATCAAAAAAGGTGCTACTTTAGGGCTGTTTATAGATAAGTTAAGGATAGACGACAAAGAGTTTAACTTTGCTGACCTTGACGGTATGGACGTTGTTGGGGATAACGTTTTATATTTCCACCACGATAGAAAGACCTATCGTATAGACGGTGGCGCAAGATTTAACGCAGTAAAATACGTTGCGTTTTACAACAAATTTAAGGGGGACAACTAATGAGTACAGGTAGTTTTTACGATTTAGAAGTATGGTCTTTTATAGTTATTATTGCAATACTTTGCGGTGCCGTGCTACTTGCAAACGTACTTAAAAGATTTATTAAACCGTTAAGGGAAAGTTTAATACCAAATTCCGTTTTAGGTGGTATTATTCTTTTAATAATTTCAACCATTTGTTATTTTGCGTTTGGAGATTATCTATTTAATTTAGATTTATTCAACGTTTCAAGCGAATTTACGGGTATGCAAACTTTAGAAGTTATAACCTACCACGCACTAGCAATCGGCTTTATTGCAATGGGACTTAGAACTAATGAAAGAAAGTTAACAAAAGCCCGTTCTGGTGAAATTTTTGATACTGGTGTTTTAACCGTTTCAACCTATTTAATTCAAGTTATAGTAGGGTTAATTATTACAATAATTGCCGCTTTATTTATTACAGGCATTATACCTGCAGGTGGAATACTACTTGCTTTTGGTTTTGGTCAAGGTACTGGTCAAGCACTAAACTATGGTAAAATTTATGAAAAGGTTGTAGAAGACGGCATAGGCGTTTCTAATTTTGTAGGTGGTGCAAACTTTGGTTTAACTATTGCAGCACTTGGCTTTTTAGCGGCGGCTATCGGTGGCGTAATCTTCCTTAACGTAATGAAGGCTAAAGGCAAAATAAAGGTTGTTCCTGAAGACGTAAGAAAAGAAATGGAAGAAGCCGTTCACGGCGAAAATGAAATTACTTCAAGTGGTTCAATGGATAAACTTACCGTTCAAATCGGTGCAGTTATGCTTGTTTATGCCCTTTCTTTTGGCTTAATGTACGCGTTATCTTTAATAGGCACGGGCGTTGGCAATATTGTTTTTGGTTTTAACTTCCTTATCGGTACGGTTTTAACAATTCCTGTTAAGGCAATTATAAAAAAGTTAAGAGCAAAAGGGGTAATGAAAAAAGATTACATAAACAACTATATGATGAATCGTATAGGTGGTTTTGCTTTTGACGTTATGATAGTTGCAGGTATCGGCGCAATTCAAATACATATGATTAAAGACTACTGGCTAGTTCTTATTATAATGGCGCTTGTTGGTGCAGTTACAACTTTTGCTTATACAAGAATTTGTTGTAATAAACTTTTCAAAGGTTATGCAAACGAACAATTCTTAGCATCTTACGGTATGTTAACTGGTACTGCAAGTACTGGTATGATACTACTACGTGAAATTGACCCTGACTTAAAAACTCCTGCGTCTGAAAACTTAGTATATCAAAACCTACCTGCAATTGCATTTGGTTTTCCTATAATGATACTTGCAAACCTTGCCCCACAAAGCCCTATGATGACTTACATAGTGCTAGGCATAGTTGTAGTTTTATTCGTTTTACTAAATATAATTTTATTTAGAAGGTCAATCTTTAAAAGAAAGAAAAAGTTAAAAGAATAAAATTAAATATTAAAGGCAAATAAAAAAGCCCTTGCGTTTAAGCGTAAGGGCTTTAATTTTTGTGACTAGTTATTTTAGGTTTTGAATAGTTTGTCTAATAGTTGCTAACACCATAGAGATATAGGTGCTTGGAACGGCTTTTGCTTCATTAGTTGTAGATGCGCCGTCTGCGTGGCTTAGTATAACGGAAATAGCGGCTACTTTTTCACAAAGGATTGTTTCTAAATCAAGGTCAACGGAATAGTCCATTGTAACAAAACCGTTGATAAATTCGTGCGCAAGTCTATCCATGTGTTGCCTATTATTTTCAAGCCAACTTCTAAGAACACCTGCACCTGCGTAGTAAACGTTTTCCCAAGTGAATTTAGTTTGGTAAAAACTATTGATATAGTCAATTAGGTCGCCGTGTTGAGGCGTACCTTTTATAAGAAGAAGTTCATTTTCATTAACGTTGCCGTCGGCAGCGGCTAACTCTAAAAGAGAGTATTGCATAATGCAGTCAAACTGAGAGCAAAAGGTTTGTGCGCTAAAGTCGTGACCTTGTGTTTTATAATAATTTTCTAAAGTTTCACCAATGCCTAAAATAAGTTCTTTTGCATTATCGTAAGCAAGGATAAAATGATTAACTAATTCTTCCATAATTTTCCCCTTTTTTTTTACAAGTATATATTAAAGCAGGGTTTTTGTCAATGTCAAAAAATTTTTGGTAGTTTAAAAGCCCCTTGCAAAAAGGGGCTTTAATTTTTTGGAAGTTAGTTAAAAACTATTTATTAAGTTCTTTTCTAAACGCTTTTGATGATAGTAGTATTAAGCCAACAACTATAACTAAAGCGATATCTATAAACACGTAAAGGTTATAAACTGCGCTGTAAGTTAAAAAGTTAGTTGCGCCAGAATCTGCTGCGTATGCGCCAAAGGCAAACACGCCTGAAATAACGTGTGCAACATATCTAAACGTACCAGTTAAAGTTGCGCCGATTGTGAACTTTAACATAGGCTTGTTGGTTAGTGCGTTTAGGTCGGTTAGTAAACCAGATAGCGCTATCATTGAAAAGGCGATAGGGTAGTCAAGTAAGAATTGTGCAGGGTGAACTATAAATGGGTCTTGAATTGCTTGAAGTAAACCGTAAACAAAACCAACTACTAAACCTTTTTTCATACCGTAAGTGTAAGCAAATAAGCAGATAGGTAAGAAAGATACTAAAGTAATTGAACCACCTTGTAGCCAAGCGCCTTCAAACTTAACGTAAGAAAGAACGAAAGATAGTGCAACTGAAACACCTGCAAAGGCAATACATCTTGAGTCAAAAGGCTTTTTGTTTTTTCTGCCAACTATAAATGCCGTTGCAACGACAATAGCAATTAAAAGTCCTGCAAAAGTGTAAAGCATAGGTGAACTTAACTTGCCGTAATCACCCGTATAATAGCCGTCGCCAACAATGTTTTTAGCATAGAAAATTGCAATTAAAACTATAGTTACAATTAGTGCTACGCCACAAACGGCAAAAACTACTATAGAAACCTTTTTAGTAAGTTCTGGCTTTTTCTTACCTATAATAAATAGGGTAATTAAGCCGATTAAGGTTAATAAAAGGGTAACTAACACAGGAATAAACACAAACGGAACGATGTTTTTGCTTACCCAGTTGTCTTCAAGGTAGCCACCTGAAAACTTCTTTACAATTTCAAGTACGACAAGGGCTATACCCATAATTAGTGCGTAAACAACTGCTACGCTACCAAAAGTTTTTGCTACTTCTGATTTTGTGTAACTTTCTTTTTTGTTAAAGAAAACTACTATTAAACTTAAAATCATAGTACCAAGTACGCCTACGCTAATCCATTTAGCAATAGGTTCTACCACGTCAAAAAGATAGTTTGACGCCAAATTAAATAACATAAAACCTCCTTCTACTCGCTACTAAGAAAAAAAGCACCTAAACTTAGGTGCTTTTACTTTTAAGTTTTATAATCCAACTTTTCCTTCAAGCATTACCTTGCGGATTCAATGGTATAATCTCAGCCAAGTGGCACCCATAGCGAATATTTAATTTTGATAAATTTATAATATCACTATTTACCCCTTGCGTCAAGTAATTTTTTGTGTTAAAATAAAATTCCTAAAATCAAAGGAGATTTTTATGTATAAGTTTTTTGCCTATTTAGATAGAATGAAGTATATTAAACGCTGGTCGCTTATGCGTTCAACTAGGGAAGAAAATATTATGGAACACTCTTATTCCGTTGTGTTAATTGCAGAAGCGTTGGCGCTTATTAAAAACAAAATTTTTGGTGGAAACGTTGACGTTTACAAAACGGTAAATATTGCTTGTTATCACGAAGTAAGTGAAGTTGTAACAGGCGACTTACCTACGCCTATAAAATACTTTAACCCTGAGATTAAAAGGGCGTATAAAGATTTAGAAAATATTGCGTGTGATAAACTTTTAGGTCATCTTCCTGAAGAATTAAAGGAAGAATACCGTTCTTTCGTTGAGCCTGACACCGATAGTTATGAGTATAAACTAGTTAAAATTGCAGATAGAATTAGCGCATATTTAAAGTGTGTTGAAGAACTTAAGGTTGGCAACAACGAATTCAAAAAAGCAAAAAAACAAATTGAAAAAGATATTGATAGTTGCCACCAAGTAGAAGTTCAGTATTTTATGAAGAATATTGTACCTTCATTTTCACTCACTTTAGATGAATTAGATTAAAATTTGCACAAAAAAGGGTGGAATTTTTAGTGCAATTTTGTGCAATATATACAAATTAAGGGGTTTTATTTGTTTAAATTTACGTTGCCTTTTTAGTTATATATATTGTATTATATAAAGGTAAATAAAGATAAGGAGATTAAGTATGTCAAGTTTATTACTTAAAAACATCTACAAGGTATATCCATCTGGCGTTACTGCTGTTACGGACTTTAACCTTGATATTGAAGACAAAGAATTTATCGTTTTCGTAGGACCATCTGGTTGTGGTAAATCTACAACTCTTCGTATGATTGCTGGTCTTGAAGAAATTACAGACGGTGAACTTTACATTGACGGCGTTTTAATGAACGACGTTGAACCAAAGGATAGAGATATTGCAATGGTTTTCCAAAACTACGCACTATATCCTCATATGTCAATTTACGACAACATGGCTTTCGGTCTTAAATTAAGAAAGATGCCTAAAGAAGAAATTGATGCAAGAGTACAAGAAGCAGCAAGAATTTTAGGTCTTGAAATGTACTTACAAAGAAAGCCAAAGGCTTTATCAGGTGGTCAAAAGCAAAGAGTTGCGCTAGGCCGTGCAATCGTTCGTGAACCAAAGGTATTCTTACTAGACGAACCATTATCTAACCTAGATGCTAAACTTCGTGCTCAAATGAGAACTGAATTAACAAAACTTCACCACAAGTTAGCAACTACTTTCATTTACGTTACACACGACCAAATTGAAGCAATGACAATGGGTACTCGTATCGTTGTTATGAAAGACGGTTTTATGCAACAAGTTGACACTCCACAAAACCTTTACGACTATCCTATCAACCTATTCGTTGCAGGATTTATCGGTACACCTCAAATGAACTTCTTTGACGCTAAGTTAACAGGTACTCCTGATGAAGTTTACGTTGAATTCGGTGATGGAAAGGTATTATTACCTAAAGAAAAGGTTGAATTAATTTACAACTTAGAAGATTACTTAAATACTGATAAAGAAGTTAAGTTTGGTATCCGTCCTGAAGACTTATCTGATGATGAAAGATTTGTTGGTAAAGATGGCAACCCAGTTATTGACGTTAAGGTTGACGTTCTTGAAATGTTAGGTGCTGAAACACTTCTTTACTGCAAACTAAAGGGTGATGAAACTGACGACGTTGTAGACTCAACTGCTACTATGATTGCTAAGGTTGACGCTCGTTCAAAGAGTGCTATGGGTCAAAACGTTAAACTTTCTGTTGCTGTTAAACATTGTCACTTATTTGATAAGGAAACTGAAATGACAATTATGGCAAGAAATTTAGCACAAAAGGAAGAATTCCTTGCTAACAAGCCTGTAGCAGACGCTGAATAATCTTAAAAAAAGTATTAAAAAGACAAGATTTTTATCTTGTCTTTTTTGTTTTTTGGTGTATAATAAAAATAACCAAAAGTTTTGTTCAATTTTCACAAAAGGAGAAAGGGTATGGTAACTGAAGTTGAATCTTTAATTTATAAAATAAAGGAAAGAACGGGCATTGATATAAGCCTATACGGAGAAAAGGCTTTTTTCACCACTAAAGAAAATTACTTACCAATCTTAAAACAATTTGATTTTGAAGATTTTTTAGTTGATGAAGAACTAAATAAGTTATATTTTAAAGTAGAATATAAAGGGGTTAAGTTCGTTGCCGAAATTGACGGTGGCGAAAAGGAAAAGGTTGTTGCCGAACTAATTTTAAGCGTGTTTGAAAACTCTTACGTTAAGCCTAACGAATTTTCTGAAGAAGCCTTTCTTAAAACGGCGTTAGAAGGGGAAACTACTAAAATTCAACTACAAAAATATATAAAAAGAAAAAATATTCCACCATATCGTTGTTTTTGTTTGGTTGCCCTTTTAGGTAATCACAAAGTAAGTGACGTTTTAGAAATTTTAGAAAACTATTCTTCTAAAGGCAAAGATATTTCTTTAGTATTAGGGGAAGATTTTATAGTTCAAGTTAAGTTTTTAGACGAAACTGCCTCTTCAGTATATCAATCTCCTACCGAATATGCAGAAAGTTTACTAAAGTCTGTTGAAAACGAACTAGGCTATCCTATTGACGTAGCCGTTGGTGCTGAAGTTTCAAGTTTTTTAGAAGTATCAACTTCTTATAAACAAGCCCTTTCTGCTATGAGAATGCAAGAAAATTTGGAAATAAAAGGGGAAGTTTACTCTTTTAAGGGTATGTTCCTTTCAAAAATTTTAGAAGAAATGCCAAAACACAAAATTGAAGAGTATATAAGAACGCTTGTTGACGATAACGCAAAAACCATTTTTACCGATAGTGAAATGATTTTAACGGCTGAAGAATTCTTAAAAAACGACCTTAACTTTTCAGAAACTTCAAGGAAGTTATACCTTCACAGAAACACTTTGGTTTATAGATTAGATAAAATTCAAAAGGCAACCGGGCTTGATATTAGAAAGTTTTCCGACGCAGTTACTTTTAGACTTATAACTTTATTATATAAAACCATTTATTAAGGAGCGCTTATGAAAATTAAGTTAAAAAGCGTTATATCAATAGCCGTTTCGTTAGTGCTTATTGCAGGTGCTTTTTTAGGTGGATATTTTTTAAGAAAATCCGAAGAAAAAGAAGATATTTACGACTGGATTGAAAGTATCGTTGGCACTTACTACGCCTTATATGATGAAGAAACGGGAGAGTACGTTGAGTTTACTAAAGAAGATTACGCAAGGGCTATGGTTAGCGGGCTTTTAGATAAATATTCTTTCTTTTTCAACGCAAGTGAACTTGAAGAAGAAAGTGAAACTAAAAAAGGCAACCATTACGGCTTGGGCGTTTCTTTTTGGAAAGGTGGAACGACCTTAGAAATAGCAAGGGTTTTAGGTAATTCCCCTGCTGAAAAGGCTGGTATAACCGACGGCGAACTTATAACGGCAATTAAAGAAGAGGGAAAAGAAAAAGTCTTTTTAGATAGAACAAACTATTCAAGTATTCTTACTAAAATAGAAGAAGGAGTAGAGTTTACTTTATACACTAAAAAATTAGGGGTAGACAAAGAATACAAAATAGCAAAAAGGGTGTACGTACAAAGTTACGTTTGGTACTATGATAGCGAAAAGCAGTTAACCTTTACTTCAAACTTTGGCGAAAAACCGATTGCAACTATTGAGAGTACCACCAAAAACTTAGGGCTAGACGATAAAACTGCCTATATTGAGTTTGCTTCTTTTTCAGGTAACGCTGATGAAGAAATGATAGCCGTTATGGATTATATGCACGAAAGGGGCAAAACCAAACTCATTTTAGATTTAAGAAACAACGGTGGCGGGTACTTAAGCATTTTAGAAGACCTTGCTTGTTGTTTTATTAAAGGAGAAACGGCAGAAAACCTTGTTGCCTATTCAAAGTATAAAGACGGCACTATTGAAGAATATAAAACGACTGAAAATAGATATAAAGATATGGAAGTCGTTGTTTTAGCAAACAAAAACACGGCGTCTGCAAGTGAGTGTTTAATCGGCGCAATGCTTTGTAGTGGCTCTTTAAAAGAAGAAAATATTGTTTGTGAAAAGCAAGAAGACGGCAGGGCAACTACTTACGGCAAGGGCATAATGCAAAGGCTTTACGTAAGTGAAGAGTTTAACGCAGGTATTCAACTAACGGTCGGCCATATGTTTTGGCCAAACGGCGTTACTATTCACAAAAAGGGTATTACCCCTACCGTAGAAGAAAATAAGGTTGCCCCTAAAGTAGATATAGACTACGCGCTAGAAAGGGGCATAGCAATCCTTAAAGGTTAGAAAAATATTTGTTTAACGCATACACTATTTCTTTATCGGCAAGGTTAGAAATAGGGGAAAGATTACAGGACTTTGGTTTTTCAAAGTCCTTTTTGTTTATAAACTGTAAAATAATAGGCAAAATCTTTTCTAAATTTAGGTTTTTTAAGTCGTTTATATTAAAGTTAAGCAAATTTTCTATATTGCTAAAGTTTTCGCCTAAAAAAGAAGATAAAATTTCAAATAAATTCATACACACCTCTAACATTATATTATACGTTTTGCATATCTATAAATTGAAAGATTTTTTAAGGAGTATTTTATGCAAGATTTTCGTTCTTTTAACAAACCAAATGACGGTGCTAAAGATAATGATAAAAATTTAGAATCTTTAATTTCTTCATTAGTTGGTAAGTATAACGGCAAAAATGAAAACGAAATTTTAACTGCCATACTAAAGGAAGCAAAAAAAGGTAGAGAAAACGGCACTTTAACCAACCAAGATATTGACAGGTTTGAAAGTATGCTTTCACCATTTTTAGATGCTAAACAAAAAGAAAAGTTAAAAGAAGTGGTTAAAAAACTTAAAAATACTTAAGAAGTTAAAAGGTTTTTTAAGGCTAAAATTAAAGTATCAACTTCTTTTATACTGTTTTCGTAAGCAAAACTAACGCGAACAAGACCGTCTTTAGTGGTTTTTAGTTCTTTATGCATAAGTGGTGCACAATGGTAGCCACTTCTTACGGCTATGTCGTAATTTTTGTCTAAATATTCAGAAACTTCCATTGAAGAAAATGGAGAAACGGAAAAGGCAACTATACCACTTTTGTTTTTTTTGCTATAAACTTTTACCCTTTCAAAACTGTTAAGTTTTGTTATTAAACTTTCCGTTAAAAGTTCAAGTTTAGCAGAAATTTTTTCAAGATTTTTGTCAACGAAACTAACGCTATCAAAAAAGGAAACTATAAGCGGTAGGTTTAAAGTGCCACTTTCTAACCTTTCAGGTAAACTTAAAGGTTGCTCTAAATTAAAACTTTCCGTTCCCGTGCCACCTAAAATAAAGGGGGAAGGGTTAACCCTATCGCTTAAAATAAGTACGCCACCACTAATGCCAAGCATACCTTTATGCGTTGGAATAGAAAGAATATCAATATTTAGTTTTTGCATATCAATTCTAATATGTCCTGCGCTTTGCGCCCCGTCAACTGAAAACAAAATATTATTTTCACGGCAAAACTTGCCTATTTTGTAAATATCTTTATTTTCTTCACCCGTTACGTTAGAAACTTGGTTTACCGTAATTAAACGGGTGTTTTTGTTTACCTTTTTTACAATATTTTCATAAAAACCACCACCATTACTAACTATATCAAGGGTTATAACCCCGTTATTTTTTAGGTAAAAAAGTGGGCGAAGGGTAGAGTTATGTTCAAAAGTGGTGGTTATAACGTGGTCGCCTTTTTTAAGCAAAGAAAAAAAGGCTGTATTTAGGCTTTCCGTACAGTTTTTTGTAAATATAACCCTATCTAAAGCGCCGTTATTAAAAAAATTACTAACAATTTTTCTTGTATTAAACACCATTTCTGCAGACTTTATGCTTAAACGGTGCGCACTTCTATTAGGGTTGCAAAGCAAATATTTTAAGGTGGTAGTAGCGCTTCTAAAAACGGAATTTGGCTTAAATCCACCGGTTGCCGCGTTGTCAAAATATATCATATTTTCCCTCACAAAAAAATTTTTAAATTAGTATAGTATATAAAGGGGTAAAATTTTTTATGCAAAGGAGAAGAATATGTATATTATCGCATCTTTTAGGTCACGGCTTGATGCCATTATGGTAAAAAAAGAACTTGATATGCGTGGTATTTTTGCTGAAGTGGTTTCCACTCCAAAAGAAGCAAACGTTGGTTGTGGACTTTCAGTCAAAATTAACCCGTATAATTTAAATTATATTAAAAGAATAATACTAACAAGTGGCGCAAAAACCTTTATTGCCTTTTTCAAAGTGGTAAAAAATAAGGGCGTAAACAAGGTGAGTATTATTTAGTTTTATAAAAACGTTTGATTATTTGCACCCGTTGTGTTAATATAAGGGTGCAAATATTTTTTATTATGAAAAAATTAACTGAAGTAGAAAAGATTATTGAAAGATTAAAAGGGGAGTATCCAGACAAACCTGCCCTTACCTATAACACCACTTACCAACTACTTGTTGCCGTAATTTTATCAGCACAATGTACGGACGAGCGTGTTAATATGGTTACTAAAGACCTATTCGTTGATTACGGTACGCCTGAAAAAATGTTAACCCTAACAAACCTTGAACTTGAAAAAAAGATATTTTCAATAGGGCTTTACAAAAACAAGGCGAACAATATTTTGAAGATGAGTAAAACTTTGGTAGAAAGGTTTAACGGAGAAGTGCCTTGTGAGTTTGAAGACCTTATTAGCCTTGACGGTGTTGGTAGAAAGACTGCAAACGTAGTTTTAAGCGTTGGGTTTAATAAACCTGCCCTTGCCGTTGACACGCACGTTTTTAGGGTTTCAAGAAGAATTGGTCTATCAAGTGGCAAAACGCCAGATAAGGTAGAAGAAGAGTTAAAAAACAGTATAAAAAAGGAAGACTGGAGTAAGTCGCACCACTTTTTAATATATCACGGTAGGCGTGTTTGCTTTGCAAGAAAGCCAAACTGCAGTATGTGTGTTATAAAAGAGTTTTGCGACTATGGTAAATAATTATGTTTATTGACAGAGTAAAAATTAAAATTAAAGCAGGTGACGGTGGTAACGGTATAACTTCTTTCTTACACTTTAAGGGGGTTGTTAACGGTGGACCTGACGGTGGCGACGGTGGAAAAGGTGGAGATATCATTTTTGAAGCAGATAGACACCAAGCAAGTTTAATTGAATACTACTATAAAACCAAGTATCACGCAGAAAACGGCTCACCAGGAGAACCTAAAAACTGTTTTGGTAAAAAGGGTAAAGACTTAGTTCTTAAAGTGCCACTTGGCACGGTTATTCGTGATGCTGAAAGTGGTTTAACTATTGCCGATATATTTTATCCTGACCAAAAAATTACCGTTCTAACGGGCGGTGACGGTGGCAAGGGTAACGCAAGGTTTACAAGTAGTAGAAGACACGCACCACACTTTTCACAAACGGGTGAAAAGACTGTGGAAAGAACGGTTATTTTAGAACTTAAAACTATTGCAGACGTTGGCTTAGTTGGTTTCCCTAACGTAGGTAAGTCAACAATTTTATCAAAAACGACTAACGCAAAACCTAAAATTGCAAACTATCACTTTACAACGCTATCTCCTAACCTTGGAATTTGTAAGTATTACGACGAACAGTTCGTTATAGCAGATATACCTGGTTTAATTGAAGGCGCATCACAAGGACAAGGACTTGGTTTTGAGTTTTTAAGACATATTGAAAGAACAAGAATGTTAGTTCACGTTGTTGATATTTCCGGCGTGGAAGGTAGGGACCCTTACGAAGATTTTGTTAAAATTAACGAAGAACTTAAAGGTTATAGTGAAAAGTTAGCAAAATTAAAGCAAATAGTAGTGCTTAATAAGTGCGACATTTACGGTGCTGAAGAAAATATAAAAGAGTTCAAAAAGAAGGTAGGCAGAAAGTACAAAGTTATACCTGTTTCAGCAATAACGGGCGAAGGCTTAAAAGAATTACTTGCTGAAATTATGAAGGTTTTAGAAAAATTACCAAAACTTCTTCCTATGGAAACTGATGAGTTTAAGTATGAAAAGCCAGAAAAACTTTCTTATGAAATTTTACAAAACGACGACGGTTCGTTTGAAATTGTTGGAACGCTTGTTGAAGTTCTTTCAAGAAACGTTGTTCTAACTGATGCAAACTCTTTTGGCTATATGCAAAAGGTGTTAAAAGATAGGGGAATATTCAAAGAACTAAGGGCGTTAGGTGCAAAAGACGGCACGACTGTAATTATAGGCTCTGTTGAGTTTGAATATCTTGACTAAAGGAGAAAATATGTTAACAAGTAAACAAAGAACGGTATTAAAAGGGTTAGCAAGTAACCTTGACCCTATAGGTCAAATTGGCAAAGGTGGTATAAGTGAAAATCAAGTAAAATCTTTTTCAGATGCGCTTGAAAAAAGGGAACTTATTAAAATAAACGTTTTAGAAAACTCTATGGAAGATAAAAAAGAACTTGCAAGAGACCTTGAAAAAGCGTTAAACGCAGAATGCGTTATCGTTATCGGTAGAAAGATTGTTTTATACAGAAAATCAAGTAGAAAAGATATCAATCACATAGAAATTTAAGTAAAATTAAAAGCCTGACTTTAAGTCGGGCTTTTTTATACTCTTTTTAGTATGAGTGAAGTTATAAATAGGCTTAAAAATATAAAAGAAAATATTAGATAGTAAATTTTAAAAGGGGTAAACAGGCTAAAAAATAGCAAAGATATTGATATTAAAAAAAGCCTTTTTAGGTTTAGTCCGTAAAAAATATTTTTTAGGTTTAGACCTTCTTTTTTCTTAAAAAGTGAAGGTAAGGGTGGTAGCAAATTTTCTTCTTTTAAGGCAAAATACAACTCTTTTTCCGTTACTAAGGTTATTTTTTTAGTAAAAAGTTTGGAGTAAGAAAATAGTTCGTTATTTTCTAAACAAAAAATTAACAAATCTTCTTTAACTTCGTAAGCCGTTTTAAGTAAATCTAATTTAGTTAGCGCAAAATTTATTAAAAGGGTGGTGTTTTTTATATAAATTCTATCTTCTTTTTTGTATTCTACCCCTTTTTTGTCAAGCAAGGCGCAAATTAAACTTTCAATTTTTTCCTTTTTTTGAACGAGTAGGTAGGTTTTAAAATTTTCTATTGTTATTAGCTCTTTTTTGTTTAAGTTTTGTTTTAATTTTCTTTTATTTGCAAGTTTTATAAACAAAATTACGGTTAAAATAGATAAAAGTAGGCAAAAAATGGTTGCGCCCTCTTCAAGAATATAAGATAGTGGTATAAAAAACAGCAAAAACGAGCCTAAAAACAAAAAAATTGCATCTAAAATAAAACTAAAAGAAAGGTTTTTCATACTAATTTCCTTTTTTTATATAATTATTGACTAAAAGTATTTACTCTAAACTAAAAAACACTTTAAATTGACCTTTTTTTGTGGTAAAATGTTGGTATGGAAAAGATAGGCATTTTTGGGGGAACTTTTGACCCTATACACAAAGAACATATTTCTTTCGTTTCTTATTTATTAGAGCAAGGCTTTGATAAAGTTATCGTCGTGCCTACTTTTATTCCACCACATAAAGAAAGCAAAAAAATTACACCTGCAAATCATCGCTACAATATGCTTAAAAAAGCGTTTACCGATAAGCGTGCCATCGTTAGCGATTATGAGATAAAAAAGGAAGGCAAAAGTTATACCTACCTAACCCTAGAGCATTTTAGTAAAGAGTATGAAGGCGCAGACCTTTATTTTATAGTCGGTCTTGATATGCTTGTGGACTTTAAAACTTGGAAAAATCCAACCAGAATTTTAGAACTTGCTAATCTTTTGGTGGCTATTCGTAAGGAAGAAAAAGGCCTAGAAAAAGTAATAGAAGAAACTATTGAAAAAGAAAGAGAGTATTTTAAAAAGACTTTTAACAAAGAGTTTACCTTACTTTCTTTTTTAGGGGAAAATATTTCTTCAACAAAAATTAGGCTTTACAATAAGTTAGGGCTACCTATTGACGGGTTAACGGACAAAAAAGTTATAGAATATATAAAAAAACACAACCTATATACTGGCAACAAATATTTTAATAGCGTAAAAAAATACTTGCCACAAAAAAGGCTTTACCACACGGCGCACGTTTTAGAAACGGCATTAAAAAAGGTTAAAGAACTTTCTTTAAGTGAGATGGAAGTGGAAACGGCTTGTGTGCTTCACGATATTGCAAAGTATATTGACCCAGAGGCTGTTGAAGGGTTTACCTATCCAAGCGATATGCCAAGAAGCGTTATTCACGCCAAACTTGGTGCGTATATGGCAAAAAACTTGCTTGGAGTTAAAAGTAGTGGTATAATTGATGCAATAGAATATCACACAACGGCAAAACCTAATATGACTACTTTAGCAAAATTAGTGTTCGTTGCTGATATGATTAGTGAAGAAAGGACCTTTCCTGGAGTGGAAACTTTAAGGGAATACTATAAGGGCGACCTTGATACCTGTTTTGTTAAATGTTTAGAAGCAGAATATTTTGACCTAAAAGAAAAGGGCTGGGATATTTATATAGACACTATAGATGCGTACGATTTTTACGTAAAAAAGGAGAAGTAATGGAAGTTAATACTTTAAAACAAACAATTTTAGAATACTTATCAAGCAAAAAGGCAACGGATATTTTAAGCATCAACGTTTCAGAAAAAACGATTATTGCAGACTATTATATCGTTGCATCTGGTAAGTCAATGTCACACGTTAAGTCATTATGTGAAAATTTAGAAGAAGAACTTTCTAAAAAATACCAAATTGAACCATTACGCCGTGAAGGTATCCGTGACGGCAGATGGGCAGTTCTTGACTACGGCGACGTTATAGTACACGTATTCAATGATGAAATGAGATTGTTTTATCATTTAGAAAGACTTTGGGATGAAGGCAACAACGTTGAAAGGTTTGAAGATTAGTTCTTTTTAACGTAAATTCTGTTTACTTCATCAGGATTTATAACAATACTTTTAGTTTTTTCCCTTTTTTTAGGTTGTTTTTTTGGGGCAACCGATATAGTAAGGCTGTTTATAAAAAAGATTACGGATTTTATTAAAACCACTATAACGGTGCTTATAAAAAATAAAAAAGAAAGGGCTAAAAACCCCGTGAACGGGGAAAATAATAAAAAATTCATAGTTAAAATATAAATTAAAAAATTAAAAGACAAATAGTATAATTTGTAAAATAATAATAAAATTTGTATTTTAGTTTAGTAGGAGATAGTATGAACATAGTACTTGTTGGTGCAAGTATGATAGGTAGGGCTGTTACCGGCCAACTATTAAAAGAAAAACACGACTTAGTCGTTATTGAAAAAGACCCTGTTAAGGCAAACCGTTTAAGCGACAACTTTGACGTTTT
Source organism: Clostridia bacterium (assembly GCA_017508485.1). GTDB lineage: Bacteria > Bacillota > Clostridia > Christensenellales > Borkfalkiaceae > SIG381. The sequence goes on from JAFVYV010000012.1 coordinate 118,399, forward strand.
GGTTATTAACGGTAGTGGTACGGATTTAGAAGTATTAAAGGAAGCAAAAGTTTATGATGCCGACCTTTTTATTGCACTTACTTCAGAAGACCAAGTAAACATACTTTGTTGTATGCTTGCTAAGCGTTTAGGGGCAAAAAGCACTATCGCAAGGGTTAGAAACCCTGAAAATGAAGACGTTTTAACCTTCTTAAAAGATGATTTATCACTTTCAATGACGGTTAACCCTGAACTTGACTTTGCAAAAACGGTTGCAAGGGTTCTTCAATTCCCTTCAGCCGTTTCTATTGAAAGGTTTAGCCACCACGTTGAACTTATGGAGTTTAAAATTCCTGAAAAAAGTAAACTTCAAGGTTTAAGTTTGATGGACTTAAACAAAAAATATTCGTTAAACGTGCTTATTTCTGCCATTTCTAGGGGAGAAGAAGTGTTTATTCCTAAAGGGGATTTTATTTTACAAGCAGAAGATAAAATTTACCTAACGGGCGAATTGAAAATGGTGCAAAGGTTTGTTAAACAGTTTGGACTATTTACGCAAAAAATTAAAAAGGTTATGATAATAGGTGGTAGTACCGACGGGTATTATCTTGCAAAACATCTTATTGACCACGGCATAACCGTTAAAATTGTGGAAGAAAAGAAGGAAAGGGCAGAAGAATTAACCACCCTTTTACCTTATACTGCAGTTATAAACGGCAACCCTGCCGATACCGATATTCTTATTGAAGAAGGTATTGAAACGGTTGATGCGTTAGTTTGTTTGTCAGGAAACGACGATACCAACACAATGATTTCACTTTTTGCTAAAAAACTTGGCATAAAGAAGATTATAACCAGAATTGATAAAAAAATTATTAAAACGGTTATGGAAGAAATGGGGCTTGATATGGTCATTTCCCCTAAAGACGTCGTTGCAAACAGTATTTTAAAATACGTGCGTTCAAAAGAAAATTCAAAGTTAAGGGACGTTATCAACTTTTACAAAATGGTGGACGACAAGGTTGAAGCATTAGAGTTTGTTGTTCATAGCGACTACGAATTTTTAGGCAAAAAATTAAAAACGCTTAAAATTAGAAAGGACGTTATTATTGGCGCAATAATTAAGGAAAACGAAGTGGTTATTCCGTCAGGCGATAGCGTTATAGAAAAAAACGATAAAGTTATTATAGTAACTACTGCAAAACTTGGTAGTTTAGAGGAAATTGTAGAATAAAATGAACGTAAGAAGAATTTTTAAAGTTTTAGGATACGTTTTAATTGTTGAAGCAATTTTTATGCTTTTTCCTTTAATAGTATCTTTAATATATAAAGAATTTGTTAACGTAAAAGCCTTTGGTATTTCTATAGGGGTGCTTTTAGTTTTTGGGTTTATTCTTGCAAATATTCCACTTAAACGCAAAAACTTTTTCCTAAAAGAAGGTTTAGCCGTTGCAGGACTTTCTTGGATAGTAATTTCCCTTTTTGGCGCAATTCCGTTTATGATAAGCGGTGCTATTCCAAACTTTATAGACGCTTTTTTTGAAACCGTTTCAGGCTTTACAACTACTGGTGCATCTGTAATTTCTAACGTAGAAGGTGTTTCAAAGGGCATACTTTTTTGGAGGGCTTTAACTCACTTTATGGGTGGTATGGGTATACTGGTATTTTTACTTGCCTTTTTACCTAATAGCGACTCTAATTCAATTCACATATATAGCGCAGAATCAACGGGTACAAAAGCCTCAAAGGTTGCGTCTAAATTAAAAAACGCCACTTTATATTTATACTTAATTTATATAGGCTTAACTATTTTAGAAAGCGTTTTACTTTGTTTTGATATGCCTGTTTTTGATGCAATTTGCCACGCACTTTCAACGGCAGGTACAGGTGGTTTTTCTACCTTTAATAATTCAATTGCTGGTCAAAGTGCTTACGTGCAAGTGGTTATAACGGTGTTTATGTTTATTTTTGGTATAAACTTTTCACTTTACTATTTGCTACTTTTTGGAAAGGCAAAAGAAGTATTCAAAAGCGAAGAATTAAGGGTTTTTGTTATAATAGTAATAGTTGCAATTTTAGGGGTAACTATTCCACTACTTTCAGTTTACGAAAACTTTGGTAAAGCGTTTAGATACGGCGCTTTCCAAGTGTTATCACTTATAAGTACGACTGGCTTTTTCTCTGCAGAGTTTACCGTTTGGCCATCACTTTGTTTAGGAATTCTATTTATCGTTATGTTTATAGGTAGTATGGGTGGCTCAACAGGTGGTGGTATAAAAGTTTCAAGGGTTTGTATCGCTTACAAAATGGCTATCCGTGATTTTAAAAAGACTATTAGACCTAACAAAGTTTCTTTAATAAAGTTTGACGGCAGAGTTATTGAAGAAGGGGAAGAAAGGGGCGTTAGAGTATTTATAATACTATATTTTATAATTTTATTAATTTCTACTTTACTTCTAAGTGTGTTTGGTGGTAATATAGAAACGAACCTAACAAGTTCACTTTCAATGCTAAGTAACGTTGGACCTGCTTTTGGTGAAATTGGTTTTTCCGGCTACTACGGTCTTTTACCAGCACCGTCAAAAATAATACTTTGCTTTGATATGCTAATAGGTAGGTTAGAAATTTTACCTATTTTAGTAATGATTGCGCCTTCTGCTTGGCGTTTTAAGTAAAAAAACAACTCAATAGATTTTCTTTGGGGCAGAGTGTAATTCTCTACCGGTAGTTATAGTCTACTAACCCTTTATAGGGCCGACACGGTGTAATTCCGTGACCGACGGTTATAGTCCGGATGATAAAAGAAAAAATTTTTTAAGTCCCATTTTTTTGTAAAATGGGCTTTTTTGTTTTAAGGAGATAGGTTATGAAAAAAATTAAATGGGGTTTTAAGTTAACCACTAAAAACATTGCGGTAGTTGCCGTGCTTTCAGCACTTTCTTTCGTGCTTTATATGTTCGTAAAGTTTCCACTACCGTTTATTTTTCCAAGTTTTTTAGATATGCAGTTTTCCGACTTACCTGCACTTCTTGGTGGATTTTCTTTAGGACCTATTGCAGGTACTATTATAATCGTAGTAAAGTGCTTACTTAAACTTCCTTTTTCTTCAACGGCGTGTGTTGGGGAACTAGCCGACCTTTTAATCGGTCTTGCTTTCGTTCTGCCAAGTTCAGTTTATTATAGATATAATAGAAACAAAAAGGGTGCTATAATTTCTTTACTAATCGGCTCTTTTTCAGCAATAATTATGGCAGTCGTTGCAAATAGATTTATACTAATACCTTTCTTCACAAAGGCATACGGTATGGAAGCAATAGTTGGTATGATGAAGGCTTTATATCCAGAAATTTCTGCAGATAGCGTTTATAAATACTACCTACCACTTGCCGTTTTACCGTTCAACTTTTTAAGATGTTTAGTTTGTGGTGTTTTAACCTACTTTACTTACAAGCCACTTTCAAAAGCACTTCATTGGGAAGAAAACGCAAAAAAGAAGTTTTTAATAAGTAAATCTCCTATTGATACGGAAAGAATTGCATTTAACTACGCAAGGACCTTAAATAAAGGGGATATCGTTTTACTTCAAGGGGAAATGGGCGCAGGTAAAACCGCTTTCGTTAAAGGTCTTGCTTTAGGCTTAGGCATAAAAGAAGAAGTAACAAGCCCTACTTATGCATATTTAAATGTTTACGAAGGCTTACTTTACCACTACGACTTATACCGTTTAGATAGTGGCAAAAGGGCAGAAGAATTAGGGCTTACCGACTATTTTGGCGCAAGCGACAATATTTGCGTTTTAGAGTGGTCGGAAAATATTAAGGAAGTATTGCCAGAAAACTGCAAACAAGTTATAATAGAAAAAAAGGGAAACAAAAGAAAGATTACTTTATGAATTATTTAGTTATTGACACAAGCAGTAAACATTTAATAATACTATTATCAAAAAAGGGCGAAGTGTTTACAACTTATATAGAAGATTGCAATACCGACCACTCTACTAAACTTATGGTAGAAGTTGATAAAATGCTAAAAGAAAAGGGCGTTACGCTTTTTGATATGGACTTTTTTGGCGTAGTCGTTGGACCTGGCTCTTTTACCGGTATAAGAATTGGCGTTGCCACGGTAAAAGCCTTTTCTCTTGCAGTAAATAAACCAGTTTTACCACTCACTTCTTTTGATACTATTGCGTATAATAAGGTTGACGGCAAGTTTTTAGCCGTAATTGATGCAAAGCACGATAATTTTTACGCTGAAGGGGTAGAAGATGGTAAAATAACCCTAGCACCTTGTTTTATAAATAAAGAAAGGGTGTTAGAGTTAAAAAAGGAATATGCGCTTATCTCTTTTGACGATATTGAAGGCGTAGAAAAGGTTTGCCCTGTTGAAGGGTTAAAGAAAGCCGTTCTAGAAAACAAAGAAAAGGTAACCTTTGATATGAATTTGGTTACTCCGTTATATATAAGAAAAAGCCAAGCAGAGGAAAACAGATGACTTTAAGAAGTTGGGAGTTTGTTGATTTAATTAAAATTGAAAAATTCCATAAAGAAAATTTTATAGATGCCTGGACTTATTCTCAATTAGCGTCTTCTTTTTTAAGTGATAAATTTAAGGGCTTTTTAGTTGAAGATAACGGCGAAATTTTGGGTACGGTTTGCTACGACTTAAGCATAGAAGAAGGAGATATTCTTCATATCGTAGTCAAAAAGGAAGAAAGAAAAAAGGGTATTGCCACTTCTCTTTTAGAAAGGGCTTTTGAAGAAGTTAAAAAAATTGAACTAAAGGCGCTTTTTTTAGAAGTTAGAGAGTCAAATATTCCTGCTATTAAAACTTATGAAAAGGCGGGATTTACTAAACTAGCTGAAAGGAAAAACTATTATAGCGATAAAGAAACTGCAATTGTTATGAAAAAGGAGTTTAGTTATAATTACTAAAAAGACGATAGTTTTTTTACACGGGTATTTATCAAATAAAGAAAGTTTTAACTTAAATATCAACTACTTAAAAAAGTATTTTAATTGTTTTGCTTTTGACCTAACGGGTTTTGGCGAAGGCAAAAATATGGACTATCCTTATTCTCTTGACGATTATATAAAAGAAGTTAAGGAAAAGTTAAAAGAAAATAATATAAAAAAACCACATATAATAGCGCATTCTTTTGGGGCGAGAATTGCTTTAAAGTTAGCCTCTCAAAACAAAAACTTTTTTGACAAAATGGTTATAACGGGTGGCGCAGGGCTAAAACCTAAAAAGACCTTAAAAAAGGTTATAAAAAGGTGGTTATTTAAATTCTTAAAAATCTTTTTACCTAAAGAAAGGTTAAAAGGTTTTTATTCTAAAGACTACAATTCACTATCCCCCGTAATGCAAAAAAGTTTTGTTAAGATTGTAAACGAACACTTAGATGGCCGTTTGTCTAAAATTGAAAACAAAACGTTACTTATTTACGGCAGTTTAGACAAAGAAACGCCACTTTATATGGCAAAAAGGTTTAATAAAAATATAAAAAACAGTTCTCTTTTTGTTATCAAAGGGGCAGGGCATTTTTGTTTTGTTGAAAAACCAGACCTTTTTAATTTTACCGTAAAAGAGTTTTTGTTAAAAAAGTAAAGGAGTAAAAATGTTTCCGTTATTAGCAACTTCCGTCAAAGACCTACTAACAGTAGATAGTGTTATAATTTATATTTGGATTTCAGTAGTTAACGCACTTTTATTAATTTACGCATCGCATAAATACCTACTTGCACTTCAACAATTCGGGTACAAAAACAAAAGATATTTTAAATGGCTTAAAATAAAAAATATTCACTACACAAGGTTAATGCTACTTAGCCTACTTGGATTTTTGTTCTTTTTGCTACTCAACGTTTGCTTTACTTCAATTTTAGGGGAAGAAATTGCCATTTATATAGGGTTTGCGTCTTACCTAATTTTTGGTATAGCCTATATAAAAACGGAACAACAAACTACTGAAAAGTTAAAACTTAAAATAACAAAAAGAATTGTTAGGCTTTCTATCGTTTATTTTTTAGTTATAACTGCAGTTTCTTTTGGAACACTAATATTGGCAGATATTTTAGCATATTTAATAAAGATAGATATTTTTTGTCTTTTAAGGTACGCGCTTGTTTGTTTTATTCCTTTAATTTTACCTTTACTACTTCTTATAGCAAACGCAGTTTTATTGCCGTTTGAAAGTTTGAATAATAAACGGTATATAAGAAAAACTAAAGAAGCGCTTGAAAAGGCAGATATAATTAAAATAGGTATAACGGGTAGTTATGGTAAAACCACCGTAAAAAATATTTTAGCCACCCTTTTAAGCCAAAAATATAGGGTTTTAGCAACGCCAGAGTCTTACAACACTCCACTTGGAATTGCCTTAACCACTAAAAAACTTGACAGTACGCACGACGTATTTATTGCAGAAATGGGCGCAAGGCAGGTTGGCGATATTAGTGATTTAGCAACCATAGTTAAACCAAAATACGCAATTTTAACGGGTGTTAACACTCAGCATTTAGAAACTTTTAAAGCACAAGAAAATATAATAAAAACAAAGTTTGAACTTTTTGAAAATTTACCAGTTGACGGGGTTGGCTTTTTTTCTAGCGATAATGAAAATTCCGTTAAACTTTTTAACGACTTTACTGGGGAAAAGTACCTTGCAGGTATAGGTGGAGAAGATATAACTGCCACGGCAGAAAACGTTAAAACAACGCCTTGGGGTACGGTGTTTGACCTAAAAATAGGGGATAAACGGCTTTTTGACTGCCACACTAACCTACTTGGCAAGCACAACGTAAGTAATATTTGTTTAGCAAGTTTAGTTGCTTATAAACTTGGTGTTTCCTTAAAAGATATCGGCGTTGGTATTAACAGATTAACCACCGTTAAGCATAGGCTAGAAATAGTGCCGAATAACCACGGCGTAACCATTATTGACGATAGTTATAACTCTAACGAAACCGGGCTAAAAGCGGCACTTGAAGTGCTATCTTCTTTTGAAGGTAGAAAAATTGTGTTAACACCTGGTTTAATTGAATTAGGTACGGAAGAAAATATTGCAAACTTTAAGTTTGGCGTTGAACTTTCAAAAACTGCCGACAAGGTTATAATTATAGGCGCACATAACGCAGAAATGCTTATTTCAGGTTTACTTGAAGGTGGATTTGATAGAAAGAATATTATATTTGCTAAAAATCTAACTAAAGGCAACGCAAAACTTAACGAAATTATGAAAGAAGGGGACGTTATTCTTTTTGAAAACGACCTACCAGACACTTATTAGAAATACGAAAATCACCAAAGTTAAAAAATAACGGAGGTGATTTTTTTATGAAAAAAATAGTTGTAATTTTTGGTGGAGAATCGGTTGAAAGCGAAGTTTCTATAATTACCGGAGTTTTAATTTCAAACGGATTAAAAAAACATTTTGAAGTAGTGCCTATTTTTGTTTCAAAAGGTGGCGACTGGTTTACGGGCGAAGAACTTTTTAATATAGAAAGTTATAAAAGTTTAGATGAAAAAAGTTTAACAAAAGTTTGCGTTTTGTCTAGTTCTAACCTTTTATATAAACTAAAAAAGGGTAAACTAAAAGAACTTTTTCCTATATCGTTAGTGGTAAACTGTATGCACGGTGGCGTTGGAGAAAACGGTGCTATTAAAGGGCTTTTTGATATGATGAAAGTGCCGTCGCTTTCTTCTCCTATACTTCCTGCAAGTCTATCAATGGATAAAATTTGTACAAAAATATTCTTAAAAGGGCTTAACATTGAACATCTTCCTTACTTTGTTGGTGAAGAAGACAAAAATCCTAAACTAAAGTTTCCTATAATTGTTAAGCCAAACTCACTTGGCTCAAGCATAGGAATTACAAAGGTTAGTAGCTTAACGGAATATAAAATGGCGCTTTTAAAAGCAAAAAGGTATGATGAAAGGGTTATTTGTGAAAAGTGCTTAGAAAACTTTTTAGAAATAAACGTTGCAGTTTACGGCATAAAAGATAAAATAGTTGTCTCAAAGCCAGAAAACCCTATCGTTAACGGGGAATTTTTAGATTTTGACAGTAAGTACGCTAGTGGAGAAAGGGTTTTTCCTGCGAACATTTCAAAGGAACTAAAATTAAGAATAAACAGTATTGCAAAAAAGATTTATTCTTCACTTAACTTTGAAGGAATAATAAGAATTGACTTTTTGGTTAAGGACGACAAAATTTTCGTTAATGAAATAAACTCCGTGCCAGGCTCACTATCTTACTACCTATTTTGCGATACTTTAGAAGATTTTTCCCTTCTACTTAAAGACCTTGTTTTAGACTGCCAAGAAAAGTTTAACAAAAGACAAACGCTTGTAAATAGTTTTTCTTCGTCTATTTTAAATTTAAAAGGAACTAAGGGTCAAAAACACTTGTAAAAAACTTTTTTATATAGTAAAATAAGAAAAAATAGCAGGAGAAGAACAGTGGAAAAGATTAAAATGACTACGCCTATCGTTGAGATGGACGGCGACGAAATGACAAGAATTATTTGGAAGTGGATTAAAGATATTTTAATTTTACCTTACGTTGACTTAAAGTCAGAATATTACGATTTAGGTCTTCCTTATAGAGATGAAACTAACGACCAAGTTACCATTGATTCAGCAAACGCAACTTTAAAGTACGGCGTTGCTATCAAGTGCGCAACAATCACACCAAACGCACAAAGAGTGGAAGAATATAACCTAAAAGAAATGTGGAAAAGTCCTAACGGCACTATAAGAGCAGTTTTAGACGGTACTGTGTTTAGAGCACCTGTTTTAGTTGACGGCATTACTCCTTATATTCCTACTTGGACTAAACCTATCACTATTGCAAGACACGCATACGGCGATATTTATAAAGCAGTTGATACAAGAGCAGGTAAAGGTAAGGCTGAACTTGTATTTAACAATATAGACGGCAAAGAAGAAAGAATTGAAGTTTTTGAATTTAAAGACAACGGTATTTTATGTGGTATGCATAATACAGATAAGTCTATTGAAAACTTTGCAAAATCTTGCTTTAATTATGCGTTAGACCAAAAAATGCCATTATGGTTTGCTACTAAAGATACTATTAGTAAGCGTTACGACCACAGATTTAAGGACATTTTTAACGAAATTTACGAAAACGAATATAAAGAAAAGTTTGAAAAAGCAGGAATTTACTATATGTACACCTTAATTGACGACGTAGTTGCAAGAATCGTTCGTAGTGAAGGTGGTATCATTTGGGCTTGTAAGAACTACGACGGTGACGTTTTATCTGATATGGTAGCAACAGTTTACGGTAGCCTTGCTATGATGACTTCTGTTTTAGTTTCTCCAACCGGTGTTTTTGAATACGAAGCAGCACACGGTACCGTTACTAAACACTACTACAACTACCTAAAGGGCGAAAGCACTTCAACTAACCCAGTTGCAACAATTTTTGCTTGGACTGGTGGTTTAAGAAAGCGTGGCGAACTTGACGGCAACAAAGAACTTATGGAATTTGCCGATAAGTTAGAAAAGGCAACCTTAAAAACTATTGAAGAAGGTAATATGACTGGTGACCTTATTCCATTATTTAAGAAGGAAGGGGTTGTTAACAAGAAGTTAGAAACTAAAGCCTTCTTAGAAGCAATTGCAAAAAATATTGCTTAAGTTAATAAAAAAATCTACAAAAATCGCTTAAATTTTTAAGCGATTTTTTTATTTTCTATCATAAACCTTTTTTCCATTTCATATAAAAAAGTAAATGAAAAAAAGGAGATATAAAATGAACAACGCTGATTATATGGAAATGATAGAAGTCCCTATAAATTCTACTTCAGTTAAGGTTAAACAAAGCCCAAAAAAAAGAAAAACTGTAAAAAAACTAAACAAGTTAGAAGTAGAAAAGGAAAAGTTAGTTAACAAAATTAATGAAGAAATGGAAGAAAAAATAGTTGCAAAAGTGGAAGAAGTGGTAGATGAAACTCTTGAAAAAGTGGAAGAAGAGAATATAGCCAAAGAATTTAACGAAGTGGTAGAAAGCACAACCGTTGTTAAGAAAAAAAGGAAACTTTCTATCATAGGCATTGAGTTAGCGCTAATAGCCGTTTTAATTTGCACCATAGTTTTTTCTAACCTATTTTTTGAAAAGACTTTTATTAACACCTTCTTTTTTGAAAAGAGTGAAAGCCTTTTAAGTGATGAAGACTATTCTAATTTTAAAGTTACCCTTCCTTATACGGAAAGTTCAATGACGGTTAGCGACACAGGTCTTTTGATTGAAGAAACGGGTAGCGTTTATGCACCGACTTTCGGCATAATTTCTAACGTAATAGAAGATGCTGGTAAATATATTATAGAAATTACTCACTCAAACAGTTTCAAAACGGTGTTAAGTGGGGTTGACCACGCATATTTTGGAATTAATGAAGAAGTTTTTTCAAATATTCCAATAGGGTATAGTTACGGCGAAGGGGTTAGCCTTTGTTTTTATGACAACGGCAAGGTTATAACCAACTACGATATCGAAAATTCTGGCGTGGTATGGCTGGTATAAAGATAAAAATACACCCACTTTTTTATCCCGTTTTAATTTTATCTTTAATTTATAAACAATTCTTTTTATTTTTAATATACGTTATAACTGCCCTTCTCCACGAGTTTGGGCATTTATACGTGGCTGAAAAAAACGGGTATAGTGGTGAAAAAATTATTCTATCAGGCTACGGCGCAAATTTAGTGCTTGACGATAAAGGGTTAAAAACGGTTGACCAAATAAAAATTGCGTTAGCAGGTCCTTTTTTTAACCTAATAATCGCCCTATTTTTTATTGCTTTTTGGTGGATTTTGCCAGACACCTACCCTTTTACGGAAAGCATAGTTACGGCAAGTTTAAGTTTTGCGCTTATCAATCTTTTGCCCGTGTATCCACTTGACGGTGGCAGAGTTCTTCAAAGCCTTTTAACCCTTTTAATAGGGGACAAAAGCAAAAAAGTTGTTAAAATTTTAGGTATTATATTTACCGTTTTACTTAGTGCGCTTTTTATTTTGTCACTTTTTAACACGCCAAACTACACCTTGCTTATTTTTACTGCATTTTTGGTGGTGGACTTAATTTTTACCAAAAACCAAAGTAGGCTAGTTAAAATAAAATTTATGCTTTCTAGTGGTATGCTTCGTGGTGGTTTTGTTAAAAGAATTGCAGTTGATAGTTCGGTTACGGTAAAACGGCTAATCAGTCTTTTAAGCACGGACAATTTTAACGAAGTTGAAGTTTACAAAGGGGAAAGTTTAATTAAAAGATTGAACCCTTTTGAAGTTGGTTGTTTAATAGAAAATAGCGATATTTATTTTACTTTAGAAAAGGCGATTGCCACCTTGAAAAATGGTGAAAAATAGGTTATAATATTTTCGGGGGAGAAATATTATGAAGGAACTATTTTTAAAAAGACAGTCTTGTAGAAATTATAAAGTGCAAAAAGTAGGGGAAAAGTTACTAAACGAACTTATTGAAACGGCAAGTTTAGCACCCTCTGCAAGGAACACGCAACCGTGGAAACTTTATGCAGTAACAAAAGACCAAGTTGTTATTGACGGCGTTAGGGAAGGCGTACAACCTGACGGCGCAAACAAGTTTGCTGATAACGTTAACGATTTTATAGTTATAGTAGAACAAAAACCTTGGTATCTTCTTGATGAAAAGGAAAGGGGTAAGCATAGCGACTTTGTTGCAACCGATATCGGCATTTTTACTGCGCATTTAGTTTTAACGGCAGAAAAAATGGGGCTTTCTACCTGCATTTTAGGAAGAATGAATAAAGAAGTTGTTAAAAAAGCAATAGGCTTAACAGGGGAAGAAGTGGTTAGCCTTGTAATAGCAGTCGGCTACAAACAAGATGACGATATTTTGCGTGTAAAAACCAGAAAACAAGGCAAAGACTTAGTAGAATATTTATAAAATTAAAAGGTAAAAACTTTAAGGGCGAATTTTGTTCGCCTTTTTTTGTACTTTCTTTTTATGTTAAAAGTTTTTTTAGTTTCATAATAAAGTTTTACTCTTTTTCGTAATTAGCCATAGTAAAACCTAATAGATAAGCATATTTTGAGTATTTGCTTATAAGTTTTTCGTAATTGTCAAGCATTTCCTGAAACGCATTGTGGTTTTCATAAGGAATAAATTGTTTAACAAGAGTTATAATTTCAACATTTTTTTGCAGAATAAGTTTGGTTTCTTTATCTTCTGCACCTTTTTTAACTAGTTCTTCGTTATAATTTATCATACTTTACCCCTTTTAAATATAGTTCATATTTTATGAACTGTCAAGTATTTGTCAAAAATTGTTCATATAATATGAATTGTATGGAGATGTTAAATGAAAGTTTTTGGCGAAAGAGTTAAACAAGAATTAAAAATACAAAACAAAAAACAAGTTGACCTTGCAAAGCATTTGTCCGTTCAAAAATCGACGATTTCAGAGTGGTTAAACGGTAAAAACGAGCCACCTATGAAAACGATTGTTGATATTGCTCGTTATTTAAATGTTTCAACAGATTATCTTTTGGGTATTGAAGATTGATAAAAAACTTAAAAATAAAAAAGGCGAAGATGAATTCTTCGCCTTTTTTTGTTGTAATTATTGATAATAAAAATTAAACGTGAACACTGTGGGCAAAAAAGATAATCTTTTAGTTAAAGACATAAAGCAGGAGTTTATCCTGCTTTTTTTGTTAAAAATATCTCTTATAAAAGTTTGCGATTTGGCAAAAATTATGCTATACTTTTTGCGTTTAAGAAAATTGTTTAGGAAAGAGATATGACCAGATTATTTCGGAAACTTGTTCCGTTTTTATTGGTGTTTACACTTGTTTTTTCAGCGTGTTATTACCAAAAAAATAATGATAGTTGCGCAAGCCACCAACATACTTTTAGTGTTTGGGCTGTTGTGAAGAGTGCTACTTGTTGTGAAGAAGGGGTAGAATATAGGGCTTGTTTGACCTGCCCGTTTGAAGAACAACGTGCTATTCCAACAATCGCACACACGGAAGAAGTTGATAAAAGTAAAGAGCCAACTTGTGAAGAAGAAGGGCTTACCGAAGGTAAGCATTGTGCCGTTTGTAAAAAAGTTCTTTTAACACAACAAAAAATAGATGCTTGTGGGCATAATGAAGTTGATGACCCTGAAAGAAAATATTGTTCAACTTGTCACAAGTTTTTAGAAAACCCTTTATATTCGTTTGGTGTGGCTTCAGACGTACACGTAAAACCAACAGAGCGTTTTGCTGACAAAACTGACACAAAAGCAAATTATATTAGGGCGCTAAATTATTATAAAGAAAAAGATGCCGACTTCGTATGTGTGGTAGGAGATACGATTTGGAACGGTGGGGATGGAGTTTTAGAACAGGACGAGTCAAACCGTTGTTGGTTAGAAGAAGTAACTTTATTTAGTTCGCTAAACAGAGAATACTTTAACAATGAAGAAACAGGGCAAAAGGTTTATGCCACTACTGGTAATCACGATGCGTCTTTAAGGGGATATTCGCACGGAGCATACGGATTAAACGAAAAAGTAACCTACTATAAAGATGGAACAATGAGTGGCGAACAAGTATGGGAAGAAGTAGTCGGTACGCCACTAAACTACTCTTTTGAGAGAGGGGAAGACGTATTTTTATTTGTGGGAATGTATTTTTGGAATTATACCAGTTGGTATAAAGATGACAATACGGAAAATTGGGTAAAACAAAAATTAGAAGAAAATAAAGATAAAAGAGTATTTTTGTTTTTCCATTTGTATATGAATAATACCTACGATACGCTTATAGGAAGTCAAGCGACTTCAGGAGTACCTACGGGACTGACAATTGGGGACGCTTCTCGTTTTGAAAAAATAGCAAATAGTTATAGCAACGTAATTTGGTTTAACGGACACTCGCACATTGATGCTGGCCTAGAAAACAACCCAAGTTTTTCAACACCAAACGTCTATAAGAAAGAACAATCAATGACTATGGTACACGTGCCAGCCTGTGCTTTTGTTAGAGATTTGAACCAAACTCAAACAAACTACTTTAGAAATTATGAAAAATCACAAGGTCTATGGGTGGATGTTTATGGAGATAGAATTGTAACGAAAGCGATAGACTTTACTACTTCAAAATATATAGATAACACGACTTATATAATTAAAACATAATTGATAATAAACAAAAAAGGCTAACGGATTTCGTTAGCCTTTTGTTTTGCTTTTTTAAGAATAATTATTTCTTTAAAGTCTTTAATGCTTTTTCTACTACGTTTTCTACAGTAAAGCCAAAGTGCTTAAATAATAATTCTGCAGGTGCTGATTCACCAAAGGTGTTCATTGCAATAATTTCACCATCAAGTCCTGCAAATTGGTGCCATGAGTATGGTGTTGCGGCTTCTACGCAAACTCTTGCTCTTACCTTACTAGGAATAACAGATTCTCTGTACTTTTTAGGTTGCTTATTGAATACTTCAATACAAGGCATAGAAACTACTCTTGCATCAACGCCTTGTTCTGCAAGGACTTTCTTTGCTTCCATACAAAGTTCAACTTCACTACCACTTGCAATAAGTAATACGTCAGGAGTTGCCTTTTCACTATCGGCTAAAATATAACCACCCTTTAATGCTTCAACACCAGAATTTTCGTATTGAGGAAGATTTTGTCTTGTTAATACAAGTAAAGTTGGTTCTTTGCCAGTTAAAGCAGAAATCCAAGCGGCAGTAGTTTCTTTACCGTCTGCTGGACGATATACCTTAATGTTAGGAATACTTCTAAGGCCAACTAAGTGTTCAACTGGTTGGTGAGTAGGTCCGTCTTCGCCAACACCGATACTGTCGTGTGTTAATACGTAAGTTACAGGTAGACCCATTAAAGCAGAAAGTCTAATTGCGTTCTTCATATAGTCAGAGAATACGAAGAAAGTTGAACAGTAAGTAGTTAAGCCACCGTGTACGCACATACCGTTAGTGATTGCAGCCATTGCGTGTTCTCTAATACCAAAGTGCATATTTGAACCAGTTTTGTCATCTGGGAAGAAGTCGCCACGGTTTTTCATATTTGATTTGTTTGAAGGAGCAAGGTCTGCAGAGCCACCGATTAGGTTAGGAACTAAGTCGGCTAACTTATTAAGAACGGTGAAACTTGTGTTTCTTGTAGCGTCCTTCTTTTCAAACTTCCATAAGTCTTCGTTATTGATTAAATCTGGCTTTTTGTTTTCCATCCAAGCCTTATATTCTTTAGCAAGTTCTGGATATGCTACTTCGTAAGCCTTGAACATTTCTTTCCAAGCCTTTTCTGCTCTCTTACCCTTTCTAATAGCCTTTGCAGTATGTTTTTTAACTTCTTCAGGCACTTCAAATGGAGGGTAGTTGTAACCAAGCATTTCCTTAGTTTTTTGAACGTTTTCAGCCCCTAAAGGTGCGCCGTGACAATGTGGGTTACCTTCTAGTGGAGAGCCGTAACCGATAACTGACTTACAAATAATAAGTGATGGTTTATCAGTACAAGCCTTTGCCTTTTTAACAGCCTTGTTGATTGCGTTAAGGTCGTTAATATCTTTTACGTTGATAACTTGCCAACCAAGTGCTTCGTGACGCTTACCAACGTCTTCTCTAAAGGCGATATCAGTATTACCTTCAATAGTAATGTCGTTATCATCATAGAAAACGATTAACTTGCCAAGTTTAAGAGTACCTGCAAGTGAAGCGGCTTCGTTTTCAATACCTTCTTGCATACAACCGTCACCGGCTAAAGCGTAAGTGTAGTGGTCAACGATAGGGAAGCCTTCTTTATTAAATTTAGCCCTTAAGTAGTTTTCAGCAATAGCCATACCAACTGCGTTGGCGATACCTTGTCCTAAAGGACCAGTAGTCGTTTCAACACCAGGAGTTAGGCCGTATTCAGGGTGACCTGCTGTTTTTGAACCGAATTGTCTAAAGTTCATTAAGTCTTCTTTGCTAATTGCATAACCGTATAAATGTAAGGTTGCATAGTTTAACATTGAGCCGTGACCTGCTGATAAAATGAATCTATCTCTGTTATCAAACTTAGGGTTTCTTGGATTGAAAGTCATATGATTTTGGAAAAGGGCATAAGCAATAGGTGCAGAGCCTAGTGGTAAACCAGGGTGACCAGAGTTAGCCTTTTCAATACCTTCAATAGAAAGGACACGTATTGCATTAACTGTCGTTTGTTGTACGTTCATTATTAAATCTCCTATAAAACTTAAATTATTTTTAATTTATCAAAGATTATTATACAAAAAAACTTTGTAAAAAACAAGTTAATTAGAAAAACAAAGTAAAAAAATTCAATATTCTTTTAATATTTTTAACATATAATAAGTTAAAAGGCGTGTTTTTTATAAAAAACGCACAAAAAAAATAAAACCGTTTTACTTTTTGTACTTTATATGTTATAATTTTTAGGCTAAAAAATTTTTGAAGAGAGATATTATTATGGCTGAAAAACAATTTGTAAAAGAAATTAGTGATATTAACGAAAACTTTCCACAATGGTATACAGACGTTGTGTTAAAAACTCAGTTAGTTGACTACGGTCCTGTTAAGGGTACTATGGTTATTCGCCCTTACGGATACGCTATTTGGGAAAATATACAAAAAGATATGGACAGAAGGTTCAAAGAAGCCGGTTCAAAGAACGCATACTTTCCACTTTTAATTCCTATGAGTTTCTTTACTAAAGAAGCAGAACACGTTGAAGGTTTTGCGCCTGAAGTTGCAGTTGTTACTCACGCAGGTGGCGCAAAGTTAGAAGAACCTTTAGCAATTAGACCAACTAGTGAAACGGTTATTGGTACAATGTACGCAAAGTGGATAAATTCTTATAGAGATTTACCTGTTATAATGAACCAATGGTGTAACGTTATGAGATGGGAAAAGACAACCCGTCCTTTCCTTCGTACAAGCGAATTCTTATGGCAAGAAGGTCATACGGTTCACGCTAGTGAAGAAGAAGCAATGGAAGAAACTATCAAAATGCTTAACGTTTACAGAGAATTTATGGAAGAAACTTTGGCTATTCCTGTTTTCTACGGTAAAAAGACTGATAAAGAAAAGTTTGCAGGTGCAGTTGCAACCTTTGGCCTTGAAGCAATGATGCTTGACGGTAAGAGTTTACAAATAGGTACTTCACATTACTTAGGTCAAAACTTTTCAAAGGCGTTTGAAATTAAGTTCTTAGATAAAGACAGTAAGCAAAAGTACGGCTACACTACTTCTTGGGGTACTTCAACAAGAATGATAGGTGGCGTAATTATGGCGCACGGCGACCAAAGGGGTCTAGTATTACCACCAAGAGTTGCACCTATTCAAGTTGTTATCGTTCCTATCGCTGCGCATAAGGGTGGCGTAAACGAAAAGGCGCTTGAAATTGAAAGCATATTAAAGAATTTAGGTATTAGAGTTGAAACTGATACAAGAGATATGAGCCCTGGTTGGAAGTTTAACGAATGGGAAATGAAGGGTGTTCCTATCCGTCTTGAAATTGGACCAAGAGATATTGAAAACAACAAGTGTATGATTTGTAGAAGAGATACTTTAGAAAAGCAAGAACTTTCTTTAGATAACCTTTCTTCTATTGTTGAATTACTTGATACTATTCAAAAAGATATGCTAAATAAGAGCAGAATTAACCGCGATAAGAAGGTTGTAGAAGCATCTTCTTTAGACGAAATTTTAGAAGGTGTAAATAACCAAAACTTCGTTAAAGCAGGTTGGTGTGGTTGCCGTGAATGTGAAGACAAGGTTAAAGAAGTAGCATCAGCAACTGCAAGAGTTATGTGTGATGAAGAAGGCGTACCTGAAACTTGCGCAATTTGTGGCAAAAAGGCTACGCATAAAGTTATTTTTGCAAGAGCATACTAATATTTTAAGGAGATTATATGTTTATATTTACTATAACGAGCGCAGAAGAAATAATTGCGTTTGAAATGACTAAAAATCAAATGTGGTCGTTTATAATAGCAACTATTTTGGTGTTCGTGGGCTTATTTCTATTATGTGGGGTAGGGTTAAAAAGACTTGCTAAAAAGCAAAATATATCTTCAAAACTTGCCTTCGTGCCGTTTGCAAGATATATTTTGATAGGAAAACTTATAGGCAAAACTAAATTTTTTGGCAAAAAGATACAAAATTTTGGCAAAATAGTTTTGTGGGTTTCCGTTTGTGCTTTCCTTTTTGCAATAATTAGCGATGCTTTTAACCTTGGACACATAATTTACGACGTTTCTTTAGATAGAACGGTTATTTATGATTTAAACCTTATTAAAGGCGAGCCAACCATAACGGGTGAAACTTATGCTTTAGCAAACAGGGCGTTTAAGATTTGCGCTTTTGTTTTTTACTGGGTGGCGTACGTAGCCGATTTACTTTATATAGTTGCAACTTGGCTTTGGACTTACAAATTATTTAGAAAGTACGCTATGAGAAACCATATGCTTTTTGCTTTCTTCTCAATAATTTTATGTTTTGCAACCTTAGGGTCAGAAGCAGGTTTTTTATTTGCTTTAGCGCTAAACATTTCAAGCATTTTTGTGTTTATAGTTAGAAACAACGACCCTATTGACGTTGATGAATTTATGAAAAAGCAGTTCACAAGTTATTACGGTATGCCAAGTGGGTTCAATCCTTTTGGCGACCCTTACGGTCAAGGTCAACAAGCAAATCCGTTTGATGATTTTGAAAAAGAACCTAAAACCAAAAAACCTGAAGACGACAGTCCGTTTGATGAGTTTAAATAAAAAATATAACTATTAAAAGTAGGCGATTGCCTACTTTTTTTGTTTAACGGTTGATTTTAAGGTTATTATAAGTTATAATTAATTTTAGTGAATTTTTAAGGGAAAAGTTATGAAAAGTGAAAATATAGCAGCCGTTTCAACGGCAATGGGCGCAAGTGGTGTTGCAGTTATTAGAATTAGTGGGGACAGTCCACTTTCAGTTGCTGAAAAAATGTTTAAACCACTTAAAAATATAAAGGTTAGCGATTTTGAACCATATTATATGTACGTGGGTGAAATTTTGACGGAAAAGTTCACCGATTTTGGTATGTGCGTTTATTTTAAAGGACCAAAAAGTTATACCGGCGAAGATATGGTAGAATTCCATTGTCACGGTGGTATTGCTATTGTTAAAGGTATTTTAGAAGAAGCGCTTTCTAACGGCTCTAGGTTAGCAACTAACGGCGAATTCACAAAAAGGGCGTTTATAAACGGCAAAATGTCATTATCTTCTGCAGAAGGGCTTATTGGTATGATAAACAGCGAATCTGTTAGTGAAGTTAAGGCAGGGTACTACTTATATAGAGAAAACTTGAAAAAGAAAATTGAATTAGAACAAGACAAGTTAACCTTTGTTCTTGCAGAAATAAATGCTGATATGGACTTTCCTGAAGAAGATTTAGAAAGTTTAGCATTAGAAAATACGGAAAAGACCTTAAAAGAAGTTAAAGAAAGCATAGCAAAATTGCTTGAAACTTACAAAACGGGCTCAAAGTACAAAAACGGTGTTTCAGTTGCAATAGTTGGTAAGCCTAACGTTGGTAAAAGTTCGTTACTTAACGCAATTTTAGGGTACGATAAGGCAATAGTTTCAGGCGTGGCAGGTACAACGCGTGACGTTGTTGAAGGTACGACGGAAATTAACGGTGTAAAGTTTAACTTTTTTGATACGGCAGGTATTAGAGAAAGCACAGATGAAATTGAAGGCAAGGGAATTCTTCTTGCTGAAAAGATTATAAATAGTAGCGACATAGTTCTTTTTGTTAAAGAAGGTTTAGTTGATGATGAAGAAGTAAAGTCAATTAGCAAAAAAGTGGAAGGTAAAAGGGTTTTAACGGTATATAACAAGGCAGACTTGCATAAATATAACGACGACCTATTTACAATTTCTGCAAAAGATAGCAAAAATATTAAGGAATTAAAAGAACTGCTTGTGAAAGAAGTTTTTGAAAAGGAAATTGACTTTAACGGCGACTTCTTAACAGAAGAAAGACACCTTATTTCACTTAAAAACGCTATCGCTGAAATAGAAAATGCGCTTAACAATTTATACGACTTACCACTTGATTTAATTGCCATTGATATTAAAGAAGCGTGGGACTTACTTGGAGAAATTAGTGGAAAAACGGTTAAGGAAGAAATTATTAACGAAATATTCAGTAAATTTTGCGTAGGCAAGTAGGAGAACTAAAATGAAAGTTTGGGAAATGATACTGCTTGGTTTTATCCAAGGTATGACGGAGTTTTTGCCCGTGTCTTCAAGTGGACACCTACTAATAGCACAAAAACTTTTAGGTGTTAGCGCAGACGGTTATATGTTTTATAACGTAATGCTACATATCGGCACTTTAATACCAGTTTGCATAATCTTTTTTAAAGATATTTTAGGTTTATTTAAAAAACCGTTCAATAAACTTTGGTATTTGGTTTTAGCAACCATACCTGCAGGGGTAGTTGGCGTTTTATTTAAGGTGTTTAATTTAGAAGAAATACTTTTTGCAGGGTATATTCCTTTAATTATTTGCTATTTAGTAACGGCAGTTGTTTTACTACTTGCTGAAAGAAAGGCTAAAAACACGGCAGTTTATAAACCGTTAAACGCAAAAAGGGCTTTGTTTATGGGCTTAGGTCAAGGACTTGGCGTACTACCTGGCATTTCAAGAAGTGGTATTACCATTTGCACGGGTACTTTTGTAGGAATTGATAGGGAAACGACTGCGTCATTTTCATTTTTAATGAGTATTCCTATAATTTTAGCATCTGCCCTTTTAGAAGGCTATTCTGCAATAAAGGGTGGTATCGTGGTAGAAGCATTGCCTTTAATTTGTGGAATACTTTCTAGCGCAGTATTTGGTTATATTGCAATTAAGTTTATGTTAAGGCTTATAAAAAAGGCAAACTACAAATGGTTTAGTTTATATATAATTTTATTGATAATTGCACTTGTAATTTTTGAGTGTTTAGGTATATAATATAGTTATAAAAATGTAAGGAGAACAAAAGATGAAAAAATTTTTTAACGAATTCAAGGCTTTTATAACGCGTGGTAACGTGTTAGATATGGCTGTCGGTGTTATCGTTGGTGGTGCATTTACGGCAATCGTAAACGGACTATCTAACTTTATACTAAAACCTATTATTAACTTTATTTTAGCACAATTATTAGGTAATGGCGCGTTAGAAGATGCCGTTTTAGTTTTAGGTAAAGCGACCTATCTTGCAGATGGTAAAACACTTGACCTTGCAAATACAATTTATATTGACTGGGGTTCATTTATTAACGCAATTATAAACTTCCTTTTAATTGCCCTCGTGCTATTTACTATCGTAAAAATTATTAACAAAGCAAAGGGTTATAAAGTTGACTACTGTGGATACAGTAAGGAAGATTATAAAAAACTTCGTAAAGAAGGTAAGAGTAAGGCTGAAATTATTGCACTTGCTAAAGAAAGAGATGAAAAGTTAGCAAAAGAAAAGGCTGAAAAAGAAGCCCTTGAAAAGGAAGAAGCAAGAAAGCATTCTACGGAAGGTCTTTTAGAATCAATAAAAGAACTTTTAGAAAAACAAGCAAAATAATTTAAAAGCACGGTAAAACCCGTGCTTTTTTTGTTGATTTTAAAAATTAAAATTGATACAATAAACTTAAGGACGAGATTAAATAAATTTACGTATAGGAGAAATATTCACACATGTTGACAGCAGGTCAAATCTTAGAACTAGTAAAAAGTTTAATATGGCTATTAGCGGGGGTAGGCATATTTATCGTAGGAATGAATTTTATGAGTAGCGCACTTGAAAAAAGTGCGGGAAGTGGTATGAAAAAGTTGCTTGGTAAAATAAGCAACAATAGATTCTCTGGCGTTGGTATAGGCGCAGGGGTTACGGCTATTATACAAAGTTCATCAGCAACTTCAGTTATGGTAATAGGTTTAGTAAACGCAGGGGCTATGACCCTTATGCAAGCAACCCCTATTATTATGGGCGCAAATATAGGTACAACCGTTACGGGTGTGTTAGTTGCGCTAAAAAACGATTATTTTAACTTAGCAATGTACCTACTTGCCTTTGTGGGCGTTATGATGGGTTTTGCTAAAAATGAAAAGGTAAAAACAATAGGTAGCCTTTTTTGTGGTTTAGGTCTTATTTTCGTAGGACTTAACATTATGAGCAGTAAACAAGCCTTCAAAAATCCATTAATTGAAGAAATGTTCATCAACATATTTAAGGTTGTTGACTTTCCACTATTACTTATTTTAATAGGCGTTATATTTACTGCTTTAATACAAAGTTCATCTGCCGCAACCGGTGTTGTTATAACTATGGTTGGCGCAAACATTTTACCACTTGACCTTGCCTTATTTATAGTGCTTGGTGCAAACATAGGTACTTGCGTAACGGCACTTCTTGCATCACTTGGCGCAACGGAAAACGCAAAAAGGGTTGCCTTAATTCACTTTACCTTTAACTTTATAGGAACGGTGTTATTTACTATAATTATTTGGATATTCAAAGACTTTGTGGTTGACCTTTTGGTTTCAATATTCCCAAATGATAACGACCCTATGTCATTACAAATGCGTGTTTCACTATTCCACGTTATATTTAAC
The DNA here is from genome assembly GCA_017508485.1 of Clostridia bacterium. Lineage (GTDB taxonomy): Bacteria > Bacillota > Clostridia > Christensenellales > Borkfalkiaceae > SIG381. The sequence goes on from JAFVYV010000012.1 coordinate 141,027, forward strand.
GTAAGTACGACACTTTTACTACTACCGTTTGTTAAACTATTGGTTAAGTATTCTTGCCTTGTTATTAAAGACAAGAAAAAGGGTGAAGAACTTACCCTTAAGTTCGTTGACGATAGACTTACTTCAATGCCAAGCGTTGCTTTAATGCAAGTTAAAAAAGAAGTTGAGTATATGCTTTTACTTGTTGAAAAGAACGTAGAAAATTCTTTAGAAGTTATTAGAACAGGCGACACCCAAAAGGGCAAAATGGTTAAGGAAAATGAAAAGATTATAAACTTTACCAACAGCGCATTAACAAAGTTTTTAATTAAACTATCTTCAAGCGCATCACAAAGTGATGAAAAGGTTATAGGTTCATACTTCCACGTTCTTAACGACTTAGAGCGTATTGGCGACCATGCTGAAAACTTTTACGAAATAGGGGAAGAAATGAGCAAAAAGGGAATCAGTTTTTCTTTAGAAGGTATTGGTGGAATAGAAAGTATGTATGAAAAGGTTAAAGAAATGCTACAAGTAGCAAAAGACGCATACTCTAACCTAAATAAAGAAAAATTACCTACGCTTATTGAACTTGAAAATATCGTTGACAGTATGAAAAAGGAACTAACCACAAACCACTTTAACCGTCTTGCAGAAGGCAACTGTAGTGTTGACGTTAGCCCTTACTACTCATCATTAGTTTTAGGCTTAGAAAGAGTAGCCGACCACCTTGTAAACGTTGGCTTTAGTATAGTAAACCCAACTGGTGAAGAAGAATAAAATAAAAAGACAAAAAATAAAAACGGTTTAGATTTTTCTAAGCCGTTTTTTGTTAGTAAAAAATTTTATAAAATTGCAAGTGATAACGCACAGTATAAAATTAAAGATGCCGCGTCAACTATTGTGGTTATAAAAGGACTTGCCATAACGGCAGGGTCTAACTTTATTTTCTTTGCAAGTAGTGGTAGGGCTGCGCCTACTATTTTTGCTAAAACTATCGTTGCAAATAGTGATAAAGAAATTGTAAAGGCAATTAACGGCGTTACTTCGTTATACAAACTGTCAATAAACATAAGTTTTAAAAAGCATAAAATTGAAACGCCTAAACCTAAAATTATACCAACGGTAATTTCTTTTAGTAGTACCCTAAAAATATCTTTAAACTTTACTTCATCAAGGGCGATTGCTCTTGTAATTGTTACTGCTGACTGGCTACCTGCATTACCACCCGTGCCCATTATCATAGGGATACAAGCAAAAAGGGTAGGTGTTATTAAGTACAACTTTTCTTCATACACGCCTATTATTAAACTTGTAAAGGTGGCCGATAGCATTAGTAGGACAAGCCAAGGAAATCTGCTTAAAAAGATTGTAAACAGTCCTTGCTTTAGGTAAGGTTTATCAGTAGGGGTTACAGCCGCCATTTTGTGGATATCTTCAGTTGCTTCTTCTTGAATTACGTCAACTGCGTCATCAACCGTGATAATACCGACCATACAACCTTCTTTATCAATTACAGGTAGGGCTAAAAAGTCGTATTTTTGGAAAACTTTTGCAACCACTTCTTTATCTTCTAAGGTGTTAAGGTAAACGATTTTGGTTTCCATTATATCTTCAATTTTACTTTCGTAAGAGTTAAGAAGAAGGTCCTTTACCGTAACCACGCCGATAAGTTTTTTGCGACTGTCCGTTACGTAACAGGTGTAAATAGTTTCCTTATCAACCCCTTCTTTTCTTATCTTGTCGAAGGCTTCTTTAATGGTTAAAGAAGATTGAAAAGAAACGTACTCCGTTGTCATCAAACTACCTGCGCTACCACCTGGGTATTCTAAAAGTTTGTTTATGGTTGCTCTATCTTCAGGGCTGGTGTTTTTTAATATACGCTTAACCACGTTAGATGGCATTTCTTCAATAATGTCAACTGCGTCGTCAAGGAACATATCGCCAATAATTTCTTTAAGTTCCGTGTCGGAAAACTTTTTTATAAGGTATTCTTGCGTGTTTGAAGAAACTTCAACAAAAACGTCTGACGCTAATTGTTTAGGAAGTAGCCTAAAGAACAAAACCTTGTCGTTTTCACCTAATTCTTCCAAAAAATAGGCAGTATCGGCAGGTTCAATATCTAAAAGTAGTGCCTTTAGGTCGGAAAACTTTCTTAAAGAATAAAGTTCAGATAACCTTTCAAAAAGTTCGTTTAATAACTTTTCCATATACTCTCCTTTTAACTTTCTTTAGAGTAAATTATTAAAGGATTTATTTTTCTAACTTCGCTAACAAAATTGTCAAAATATTTTTTGTCAATTACTATAACGGTGTATCTAGCGTCATTTAAAAACAAAGTTAATTTATCGCCATAAATTTTAAATTCTACAATTTTATTTATGTCAATTATGGTTAAAAAAAGACCAAGTCTTAAATAAATTTTGTCATTTTTAATTTTGTATCTTCTTATAAACATAAGGGTAAGAACGATTAAAAGTAAAAACAAAACTAACAAAATTAAAGATGCGTACAAAACCTTTCTCCACTTGTCAAGACCAAGGTATGAAACAAGAGTGTAAATTAAAGAGCCTAAAGAAGTTAAAAATAGTGCCGTTAACACGCCAAGTAAAGCCCAAATTAGTTTTGTAAATTTATATTTATAAACCATAATTTTCTCCTTGAGTAAAATTTTACCATAAAAAAGTTAACTAGACAACGATTTTTTACTTCTTTTTGAAAGGCAAAATCCTTGCAAAAAAATCACTATTGATATATACTTATTTTATAAACGAATTTAAGGAAGAAACAAAATGGTAAAACTTATTAAAAAAGGCGTTTATTATATTGACGGAAAGTTAGTTAAGGCTAACGAAGTTAATGAAAGCGCTAAAAAGAAGACTTTGGCTTACAAAATTTTATCTAGCCACAACACGGGCGACGATAAAAAGTTAAAAATTAAATTTGATGAAATAGTTTCACACGATATTACTTACGTTGGTATTATTCAAACGGCAAAGGCAAGTGGACTAAAGGAATTCCCTATTCCTTACACTTTAACTAACTGCCACAACTCACTTTGCGCCGTTGGTGGTACTATTAACGAAGACGACCACGTTTTCGGTCTATCTGCAGCAGTTAAATACGGTGGTAGTTTTGTTCCACCACATATTGCAGTTATTCACCAATACGAAAGGGAAGCAAGGGCTTTTGCAGGTGGTATGATTTTAGGTTCAGACTCTCACACTCGTTACGGTGCGTTAGGTACTATGGCTATAGGCGAAGGTGGTCCTGAACTAGTTAAACAACTATTAGAAAAGACTTACGATATTGATATGCCTGAAGTCGTTGCCGTTTACCTAAAAGGTAAGGTAAGAAAGGGCGTTGGCCCACACGACGTTGCACTTGCTTTAATTAAAGAAGTGTTTAAGTCAGGCTTTGTTAAAAACAAGGTGCTTGAATTTATCGGTGGTGGTATAACTGGACTTTCTATCGACTTTAGAAACGGTATTGACGTTATGACGACCGAAACAACCTGTTTATCTTCTATTTGGGAAACGGACGACAAGGTTAAAGAATATTATGCTGAACACGGTAGACCTGAAGCATACAAAGAATTAAAGGCAGAAAACGGTGCTTATTACGACAAGGCAGTTGTTATCAACCTATCAAAGGTTGAACCTATGATTGCGCTACCTTTCCATCCATCTAACGCATACACTATTAGAGATTTCCTTTCTCGCCCTTACGAATTACTTAAAAAGGCTGAAGAAGAAGGCAATAAACTACTTAAAGACGGTGGCTTTAACCTAACCGATAATATCGTTGACGGCAAAGTTTACGTTAACCAAGGTGTTATTGCTGGTTGCGCAGGTGGTATGTATGAAAATATTGCTCTAGCAACTGAAATTATAGGGGATACGCCACTAACTAACGGCGAATTTTCTTTAAGCGTTTATCCATCAAGCCAACCTGTTTACAAAGGACTTGTTGATAACGGTTATATTTCAAAACTACTTGAAAAGGGCGCAGTTATTAAAACGGCTTTCTGTGGTCCATGTTTCGGTGCAGGGGACACGCCTAAAAACAACGGTCTATCTATTAGACACACTACAAGAAACTTTGAAAATAGAGAAGGTAGTAAGCCAGGCAACGGTCAACTTTCAGCAGTTGCGTTAATGGACGCAAAGAGTATTGCCGCTACTGCTAAAAACGGTGGTTTTATTACTTCTGCTATGGACGTTGAATATAAAAACAGAATTAAAAAGTATAAGTACGATAACGCTATTTATAACGCAAGAGTTTATAACGGTACTAAAAAGGCAGAAACTAATAAAGATTTAGTTTACGGACCTAACATTGCCGACTGGCCAAAGATGGAAGAATTAAAAGACAACTTACTACTAAAAGTTGTTTCAGTTTTACAAGATAAGGTAACCACTACTGATGAACTTATTCCTTCTGGTGAAACTTCTTCATTTAGGTCAAATCCACTTAAACTTGCTGAGTTTGCGCTATCTAGAAAGGACCCTAATTACGTTCAAAGGGCAAAAGACACTCAAAAGGAAGAAATTCCAGCAAAGTTCAACTTGCCAAAAGAAACGACATTTGGTTCAGTTGTTTGTTCAATTAAACCGGGCGACGGCTCTGCAAGAGAACAAGCGGCGTCTTGCCAAAGAGTACTTGGTGGTGTTGCTAATATTTGCGTTGAATACGCAACAAAACGTTATAGAAGCAACCTAATCAACTGGGGTATGATACCTTTCTTAGTAGATAAAAACAACTTTGAAGTTGACGATTATATTTTCGTTCCTAACGTAAAAGAATTATTAAAAAGTGGTGCGTTAGAATTTAAGGCAAAAATTCTTAACAAAAACAAAGATATTGTGTTAAGAATTGACCCGTTAACTGATGCTGAAAAAGATATTATCTTAAAAGGTTGTTTAATCAACTACTATAAGGGTTAAAAATTAAAATTAAAAGGACTTAAAGTTTTTCTTTAGGTCCTTTTTTAGTATATAAAATTAGTTAACTTCATAAAATATACGGGGTTAATTATGAATTTTATTGAAAATATTTTATCTAAACTTGGGCTTAATGAAAGCCTTGCGCCCTTAAAGTACAGGGCAGTTATTTTTGGCGAAAGTGGACTTTTTATTGAAAACGTTAAAAGCATCGTTAGTTTTTCTAATACGGAAATTTTGGTTAGGTTAAAAAAGGGGGAAATTTTAATTAAAGGGGAAGACCTAAAAGTTAAAAATTACACCGGTTTCGACCTTTACGTTTTAGGAAAGGTAAAGGAGTTTTCGCATAGATGAAAGGCTTTTTTAGTTATAAAATAACCGGACTTAACCTAGATTTTTTAATAGAAAAGTTAAAAAAAGGGGGAATTCCACTATATTTACTTAAAAAAGAAGACAAAAAGACGCTAATAATTACCACTTCAGCAAAAACTGAGAAAAAACTTTTTGCAATTACAAAAGGTTTATGTTATAATATTATAAAAATAGGGGAAAGTGGGGTTTTTAACTTAAAAGAGTTTTTTGTTAAAAGACTTTCCTTAATTATTTTTGCAAGTTTATTTTTATTTTCCACCTTTTTGTTTAGAAATTTTGTTGTTAAAATTGAAGTTTTTGGCACGGGTTATTCTAAACGGGAAGAGATAAAAAGGGTTTTAGAAGAAAACGGTGTTAAAGAATTTTCCTTTTTTACTGCCGATACTAAAACTATTGAAACCAAAATATTAAAAACGGGCGACTTTTCTTTTTGTTCTGTTGAAAAGAAAGGTAATAGATTAAAAATAAACGCACTTTTAACAAAAAAAGAAGTGGTTAAAGAAAAAAGTTATGCCCTTTTCTCTAACACTGACGGCAAAATAATTTCCTTAAAAGTGTTTAAGGGTACTGCTGTTAAAAAGGTGGGCGACTTTGTTAATAAAGGGGAAGAAATAGTTTTAGGCTACGAACTTATTAACGAAGAAAAAAAGGAAGTTTTTGTTTTAGCAGAAGTCAAAATTGAAACGGAAAATAAAGCAGAATTTATTTTTACTAAAGAAGTAGAAGAAGAACTTATTTTAGAAATTCTAAAAGAGGAGTTTGCTGAAGATTTAGTTATTGAACGCATAAATTTTACAAAAACTGATGATAAATATGAGTACACGGTAGAGTTTAAAAGTTATTTTACCCTTTCCGTGGGAGGATAAATTTGAAACCACAAATAGAAAAGGAAATTAGAATAGGAGATATTGAAAAACTTTCTTTAATACTTGGCACTTTTGATGAAAACCTAAACGTTTTGTCAAACGAACTAAAGGTGGATTTTTTAGTTAAAGGCACAGACCTTGTTATTAAAGGGGAAGAAACTTCTGTTAAAACGGCAAGTCAAGTTGTTGATAAAATGCTTTCTTTAATAAAGGAAGGGGAAACGCTTGATATGTCAAGGCTTATTTATTGTATAAACTTAGCAAAGGAAGGCAACACCGAAGACGTTTCAAAAATAATGAGTGGCGTTGTTGCGATAACTTCTAGGGGTAAGCCTATCAAGTGCAAAACTTTAGGTCAAAAAAAGTACGTTGACGCTATAAATAAAAATAGCGTGGTGTTCGGTATAGGCCCTGCAGGTACTGGTAAAACCTACCTTGCAGTTGCAATGGCCGTTTCTGCTTATAAAAATAAGGAAGTAGAAAAAATTATTTTAACCCGTCCTGCAGTTGAAGCAGGGGAAAAATTAGGGTTTTTACCTGGCGATTTGCAAACCAAGGTTGACCCTTATTTAAGACCACTTTACGACGCGTTAGCTGAAATGTTTGGTTTAGAACATTACCAAAAACTTATGGAAAAGGGTGTTATTGAAGTAGCACCACTTGCCTATATGCGTGGTAGAACGCTATCTAACGCATTTATTATTTTAGATGAAGCGCAAAATACCACCAAAGAACAAATGAAAATGTTTTTAACAAGACTTGGCGAAGGTAGTAAGGCAATTGTTACTGGCGATATAACTCAAATTGACTTACCTGAAGGCAAAAAGAGTGGTTTAAAACACGCCACCAATATATTAAAAAATATTGATGGAATTGAAGTTATAACTTTAACTGCAAAAGACGTTGTAAGACACCCGCTTGTTATGAAGATTATTGATGCTTATGAAAAAAACCAAAAAGTTTTGGAGTAGATTATGAATAGAACAAAATCACAAAAAATTAAAAAATGGTCAAAAAAAGACGTTGTTAAAACGGTCTTTCTTATATTATTAAACCTTGTTTTAGTGGCAGAAATTATGCTTGGAGCAATACTTTTAAACGGTGTTGGTACGGGGGCAAGCGCACAAGACTTTTTTGCCTACTTTAAAGACCCTGTTAGTATTAGAAAGTTCGTATTTTTAATGCTAAGCGTACTTTTAATAGTTGGTATAACTTCAGTCCACTTAATTTTAGATAACAGAAATAGGTTTAGAGATACGGAAAACTTAAAAGTAGTTTTTGCTATTATTGAAGTAACCCTTATTTGTTGTTATTTTGCAGGAAGATACGTAAGCCCTTATCTTCGTCCATTATTTTTAGGGGTATTACTTGCGCACCAATTCTTAGGAAGGCGTACTGCAATGTTTACTAACGTTGCCATATGCTTGTTAGTTTTCTTAATGGATATTTTAACAAACTCTGTGGTTACCGACACGTTTGCAATTTATTCTTCTTTAATTTTAGGTTTTGCAGGTGGCGTAATTGCAATTTACTTTGTAAATAAAGAAGACTCACGAATTCAAGTTATTATTAGAAGTTTAGTTTTAGCAATACCTTACGTTGTTTTCTTAATTGCACTAAATTACGGCAGAGTTGACCTTTGTTGGAAAGAGTTAGTTTTAGTTGCTTGTGGTAGCATAATTTCTTCAATGCTATACCTAATGTTTATGCCTGTTATGGAAGCAATGTTCAAAAAGACCACTTCTTATAGACTTATTGAACTAACCGACCATAGTGCGCCACTTATTAAAAGGATGATTGAAGTTGCGCCTGGTACTTTTAACCACGTAACGGTGGTGTCTAACCTAGCAGAAGCGTGTGCAATAGCAATTGGTGAAGACCCACTTTTAGCAAGAGCAGTTGCTTATTACCACGATATAGGTAAACTAAAACAACCGGAATTTTTTAAGGAAAACCAAATAGACGGCAGAGATTACCATAAAGATTTAATGCCTGAACTTTCAACTTCTATTATAAGGTCGCACACAAAAGACGGCGCTGAACTTATAAAGAAGTTTAGACTTCCTAAGTATTTTGGCGACGTTTGTCGTGAACACCACGGTACTATGCCTATACTTTTCTTCTACGATAAGGCAAGAAAGTACACGGACGGGGAAGTTAACATAAAAGACTTCTGTTATTTAGGACCAAAACCACAAACCAAAATTGCTGCAATTATTATGATAGCCGACAGTTCTGAAGCAGCATCAAGAACACTTAAAAACCGTTCAAGAGAAGAAGTTTACAGCCTAGTTGAACACATTATTCAAGACAGACTTGCTTTAGGTCAACTTGACGAGTGCGAAATCACAATGAAGGAAATAAATATTATTAAAAACACTATCGTAAACAACCTAACTGGTGTTTACCATAAGAGAGTAGAATATCCTGATTTAGATTTATCGAAGATTACTAAGGAGACGGATGAATAATGGCTAAACTTAAAATTGAAAGTGAAAATTCTGGTGCAAAACTAAAAAAACTTTGCAAAAAGGTTTATAAATTATTAGGACAAAAGGAAAACTTAAAGGCTGACCTTTCTTTCGTTTCTAAGGAAAGAATTCAAAGACTAAACAATGAGTTTAGGGGTAAAGATGCCGTAACCGACGTACTTTCTTTTCCTACTTTAGATAAAATTAAAGGTAAGGTTATTGACAAAAAGGACTGTTTAGGTGAACTTGACGGCAAGTTTATACATATAGGTTCAATTGCCATTTGCGTTGATAGGGCAAGGGAACAAGCAGAAGAATTTGGACATTCTTTAGAAAGAGAACTTGTTTACTTAACACTTCACTCACTACTTCATCTATTTGGTTACGACCACGAAACGGATGAAGATAAGTTAGAAATGCGTGCTTTAGAAAAAACTATTGTAAAGGAACTTAAATTAGATAAATGAAAAGTGGTGTAATTGCAGTTGTCGGTAGGGCAAATGCGGGAAAATCAAGTTTAATTAACGTGCTTGTTGGTGAAAAAATTTCAATAGTTTCACCAAAACCACAAACTACTAGAGATAGAATTTTAGGAATACTTAACGAAGAGGACTATCAAATGGTTTTCGTTGATACTCCCGGTATGTATAAAGCAGACAACGTGCTTAACGCATATATGCAAAAAACGGTAGAAGAAAGCCAAAAAGACGTTGACGTAATACTGCTTGTTATTGACGTGCACGAAGGGTTAAAAAGGAGCGATATTGCTAATTTAGAAAAGTTTTCTAAAGGCAAAATTAAGCCTATCGTTGCGCTTACAAAAATTGACATTATGCCTGAAAAGGAACTTATTATGGAGTTAGGAAGGCTAAGTGAATACAACCTTGATATAGTTCCCGTTTCTGCAAGAAAAAATAAAAACTTAAAAGAACTTAAAAAGGTAATTTTATCATATCTTCCTGAAGGGGACAGGCTTTATGATGAAAACATAATTTCAGACAAGTCTGAAAAGTTTATGATTGCTGAAATAATGCGTGAAAAACTTTTACTTAAGTTTGATGAAGAAATTCCACACGGCACGGCCATTATAGTTAACACTTTTAAGTTAAAAGACAATGGTGTTTACGACATAAATTTAGATATAATTTGTGAAAAGCAAAACCACAAAGCCATTTTAATAGGTCGTGGTGGCAAGGCTATTAAAGAAGCATCTTCTTTTGCAAGGGAAAGTATGGAAAAGTTCCTTGGCAGAAAGGTTTTTTTAACCACTTACGTTAAGGTTAAAGAAAATTGGAGAGATAATAACTCACTCATAAAAGAGTTTGGTTATAAAGAAAATAACGAATAAAATTAAAAAATTTTCTCATACTTTTTTTAAGGAGAAGGTATGAAAAAAGATTTTGATTTTGATGCTTTAGTAGATTCTACTTGGCAAATGTTTGAAAAAACTGGCGATATTTCCTACTATCTTTTATACAAAAGATTAACGGAAGAATAGGGTGATACTTTGGAAAAAAAGTTAAACGGAATAGTATTAAAAAGCGTATCATACGGCGAAAACGACGCAATACTTAATATTTTTACCTTAGAAGAAGGTATAATTTCCGCTAAAATAAAAGGTGTAAAAAAGGCGAGTGCAAAGTTAAAATTTGCTACTCAGCCTTTTTGTTTTGCTGAATTTATTATCGCTGAAAAAGGGGATAAAAAGTCGGTTATAAACGCTTCCCTTCACGACGGGTTTTACTCTTTAAGGGAAAACGTTTTTTCTTTCTACGCAGGGTCTACTATTTTAGAGTTTGCCTTAAAATTTTTATCGCAAAGCGTTGAAAATGAAGAGATGTTTTTGCTTGTTTCAAAAAGTCTAAACGAACTAACTTACGGAAGTGAAAATACGGAAAAGACGCTTATCAAGTTTTTGCTAAAAGCCTTATCTTTAAGTGGTTACGGTCTTTATTTTGACAGGTGCGTTAAATGTGGGTGCGAAATTGAAGGCAGGGTCTTCTTTTCCGTTCAAACGGGTGCGTTTGCCTGTGAAGAATGTTTAGAAGAAGGGTTTGAAATTTATTTTGACACCTACATTGCCCTAAAAGAACTTAACGAAGATAGCAAAAAAGATTTTGCAAAAGAAACGCTTATAAATTCGCTAAAACTTATTTCATACTATCTTCGTCAAAGGGCAGAAGTTGAAGTAAAATCGTTAAAAGAATTTATAGAATTGGAATTTTTTAACAAAAATTAGTTAAAATGTTAAAAAAGGCGTAAAAAAGGTTGAAAGTTTTTGTAAAATAATGTACAATAGCCTTTGATAAATTTTATTCTAAAAATAAAAAATATAGATATAGGAGATAAAGTTAATGAAATACGTTTACTTATTTAGTGAAGGTAACGGCACAATGCGTGAAACGCTTGGTGGTAAGGGCGCAAACCTTGCTGAAATGACCAACATGGGTTTACCTGTTCCTCAAGGTTTTACAATTTCTACTGAAGCTTGTACAAAGTACTATGACGACGGTAAGAAAATCAACGATGCTATTCAAGCAGAAATTATGGAAAATATTGAAAAGCTTGAAAAGGTTACCGGCAAAAAGTTTGGTGACAAAGAAAATCCATTATTAGTATCAGTTCGTTCTGGTGCAAGAGCATCAATGCCTGGTATGATGGATACAATCTTAAACTTAGGTTTAAATGAAGAAGTTGTTGAAGTTATCGCAAAACAATCTGGTAACCCAAGATGGGCTTACGACTGCTACAGAAGATTTATTCAAATGTTCTCTGACGTAGTTATGGAAGTTGGTAAGAAATACTTTGAAGAACTTATTGATGAAATGAAGGAAGCAAAGGGCGTTGTTTACGACGTTGACTTAACTGCTGAAGACTTAAAAGAACTTGCTAACCAATTCAAAGCAAGATATAAAGAAGCTTTAGGTACTGATTTCCCATCTGACCCTAAAGTTCAATTATTTGAAGCAATCAAAGCCGTATTTAGAAGCTGGGACAACCCAAGAGCAAACGTTTACAGAATGGACCACGATATTCCATATAGCTGGGGTACTGCTGTTAACGTTCAAATGATGGCTTTCGGTAACATGGGTGACGACTGTGGTACTGGCGTTGCGTTTACTCGTAACCCTGCTACTGGTGAACCAGGTCTTATGGGTGAATTCTTAATGAACGCTCAAGGTGAAGACGTAGTTGCCGGTGTTCGTACACCAATGCCTATTTCAAAGATGGCTGAAATTATGCCAGAAGTTTACGACCAATTCTTAAAGACTTGTAATATCCTTGAAAATCACTACAAAGATATGCAAGATATGGAATTTACTATTGAAAAGGGTAAACTTTACATGCTTCAAACAAGAAACGGTAAGAGAACTGCTGCCGCTGCAATTAGAATCGCTTGTGATTTAATTGACGAAGGTATGATTGATGAAAAGGCTGCTCTACTTCAAATTGATGCTAAAACTTTAGATATGTTACTTCACCCTACTTTTGATGCAAAAGCACTTGCTAATGCTGATAAGAACAACGTTGTTGGTAAGGGTATTGCCGCTTCTCCAGGGGCTGCTGCTGGTACTATCGTATTTACTTCTGAAGATGCTGTTAAGTATGGTAAAGAAGGCAAAAAGGTAGTTCTTGTTAGACTTGAAACTTCTCCAGAAGATATTGAAGGTATGAAGTATGCTCAAGGTATCTTAACTGTTCGTGGTGGTCAAACTTCACACGCAGCCGTTGTTGCTCGTGGTATGGGTACTTGTTGTGTATCTGGTTGTGGCGACATTAAAATGCACGAAGAAGAAAAATATTTTGAACTTGCTGGTAAAACTTTCCGTGAAGGTGATGAACTTTCTTTAGACGGTTCAACTGGTAAGATTTACGATATTATGATTACAACTGTTCCAGCTGACCCTAACAGTGGTTACTTTGGAAGAATTATGAAACTTGCTGATAAGTATAAGGCTTTAGACGTTAGAACTAACGCTGATACTCCAGAAGATGCTAAACGTGCTGCTGAACTTGGCGCACAAGGTATCGGTCTTTGCCGTACAGAACACATGTTCTTCGGTCCTGGCAGAATTGAAAAGTTCAGAGAAATGATTTGTTCTGAAACTGCTGCTGAAAGAGAAGCTGCTTTAGCTAAGTTAGAACCTATCCAACAAGCTGACTTTGAAGGTTTAATGGAAGCATTAGAAGGTAAACCAGTTACTATCCGTTTCCTTGACCCACCTCTACACGAATTCGTTCCAACTGAAGAAGCTGACATCAAAGCACTTGCTGATGCTCAAGGTAAATCAGTTGCTGTTATTAAGCAATTCTGTAACGACTTACACGAATTCAACCCAATGATGGGTCACCGTGGTTGTCGTTTAGCAGTTACTTATCCTGAAATTGCAGTAATGCAAACTAAGGCTATCATCAAGGCTGCTATCAACGTTCAAAAGAGACATCCTGACTGGAAGGTTGTTCCTGAAATTATGATTCCACTTGTTGGCGAAATTAAGGAATTAGCTTTCTGTAAAAAGACAGTTGTTGCTACTGCTGATGAAGTTATTAAGGAAGCAGGTGTTGAACTTAAATACCACGTTGGTACTATGATTGAAATTCCAAGAGCAGCTTTAACTGCTGATGAAATTGCTAAGGAAGCTGAATTCTTCTGCTTCGGTACTAACGACTTAACACAAATGACTTTCGGCTTCAGCCGTGACGATGCTGGTAAGTTCTTACCTTCTTACTATCAAGCAAAGATTTACGAATCTGACCCATTTGCAAGACTTGACACTAACGGTGTTGGTAAGTTAATGGATATGGCAGTTAAGATGGGTAAAACTACAAGAAGTGATATTCACTGTGGTGTTTGTGGTGAACACGGTGGTGACCCTTCTTCAATCGAATTCTGTCATGCTATCGGTTTAGATTACGTTTCATGCTCACCATTTAGAGTTCCAATTGCTAGACTTGCTGCAGCACAAGCTAATATCCGTAATCCTAGGGGCTAAGAATTAACCCTAAAAAGCGGTAAAAATTCAATTTTTAATTAAAAAAATAAGGTTTTAGTAGTCATTCTTCTCGGAGAGTGACTATTTTTTTCTCTTAAAGATCTCTTACAAAGTCAAAAATTGGTCAAAAAAACGGGGTGGTTCCTAAAATTTTACATTTTTCTGTATCTACTGATATGGGTAAAAAAGGGCGAAAAAAAAATAGGAGAAAATTATGTTAAATACAAATTAATCATTGAATACTACTAAAAAGGCAACAATAAAATTGGCAATTTATATTTTGATTTTAAGCATTGGGATGAATTTAGAACGGATGCAAGTAAATATTCACAAAAAGTTAAAAAGAAACTAAATAAAGTTAGAGGTGCAAAATGTTTTGTGATAAATATTGTTAAGCGGAGCGACGTTAAACCTGTAGAAAGTGTGGACGAAACGATAGCGCAAATTCCTTGTTTGATAGATGGGGAAAGGGGAACTATAAATTATGAGGCTATTGAATATATAAGTGAAAGGTGCTGATATAAAGAAAGACAGATGAAATTAATATAAGACTGTTACTAGTTACAGTTAATAGTATAAGTTTCGAAGTGAACATAGGTGAAACGATGGTAATCGTGAAAAAAGATTGTCGTGATGATTGTATATATACGATAAAAGAGGTTGATTGTTTTGTGTGGATGTGGTATACTTATATCAATAGAATCTAAATAGGATAGGACAAGTTATGGTTACTCGTAAAGAAGATACGTCGAAAAGAGTGGCGAGACGTAAGTACGAAGAAAAAAATAAAGAATTGCGCAAAGAGAAAAACGCGAACTTTCAAACGATGATTCCAAGAGAATTGTTTGAAGAAATTAACGTGTTTTTAACCGAAAAGGGTATGACGAAAGTGGATTTCATCAAAGAAGCCTATAAAACCATGAAAGGGAACGGCTAAGATGAAATATTATGTTGTCGCGGATGTTCACGGTTTTTGCTCGATATTAAAAGACTCGTTAAAAGAAAAAGGCTTTTTTAACGACGAAGA